>JAACFM010000009.1 GCA_009937445.1 Gammaproteobacteria bacterium
CAACGTAGTCACGTACTTCATCCGCCGTGGCCCAGTCGAGTGCGACAGCGACGATCTCGATGTCATCCGTGTCGCGCCAGCGACGCAGCCTGTTAAGGTTGCCGGCGCTGGCCGCACAGATCTTGCACCACGGCGCAAAGAAATAGACGAGTGCTGGCCTTGCTATCGCGTTCTCAAGGTCGTAAGGCTGGCCGGCGAGGGTTGTGCCCCGCAGTGCGGGTGCAACCAGTCCGTCAGTCGCGAGCATGTCGCGCGACTTGAACGCCATCCCGCCAAAGAACACGACGGCGATCAACCCCGCGTTCAGCAGGAGTGACTGGACCTTGTGGGTGTCTGGCTTGCTCATTTGGTGAGCGCAGGTTTTCGACAGATTATGAACGCAGGCGCGCTTTTCTTCGGTTGCCATTCGTAGTCGATCTCGAACCCTGCGGTCACAAGGCTGTCCTGCAGCTCGGCAACTGAGAAAACTTTCACGAGTGGGAACAAGCGCAGGAACCGGCCCACCGGGATGATAAGTCGGAGCGCCAGCATCATGTCGCCGATGCAGGCCGTATTGCTCACAAATACGCCGCCCGGCTTGAGCATTTGGTGAATGTCTGCAATGACCTGATCTTTGTTTTCGAGCAGGTGCAGGATGCTGTGCGCCATGACGACGTCGATGCTGGCGTCCGGCACGTCGAGGGCGTCAACGGATAGCGTTTCGAACGTCACGTTGCCGATGTCCGCGGCTTTTGCTTTGGCCTTCGCGATCTCAACCATCCTGGTAGAGAGGTCGGTTGCACGAATGTGTCTTACGTAGGGTGCATGGGCAATCGCCGTGGATCCGGTGCCGCAGCCGATCTCGAGCACTTCCATGTCGGGCTGAAAGTACTGGCGCGTGGCTTCCAGTTTTTTCTGATACGCAGCCTCATCTGCGACGGGCCGCCGCGAGTACCTGTCCGCAAGTTTGTCCCAAAATGCTGTTTCGCGATCCATCGATTCAATCCGTTCAGGGGAGGTCAGGGTTTGGGCGGGACCTCAATGGCAATCATATCAGGGTCGGAATGGACGCAAGCGGCCGTTGCTTCTCGTACATCACAGTGGATAATGATGCACGGTTGAGGGAGGACAGCAATGGCCCATGAGCAAAAAGACCGTTCTTTGTGGCGGGTTCTCGGAATTTACATCGCCGCATCCTGGGTATGCCTGCAGGTCGTCGACGTTCTGAATCAGAACATTGGGCTCCCTTCGTGGGTATTCACCCTGACGCTCGGCATGTTGATCGCCGGGATACCGGTGATCGCCGCCACCGCCTATTTCCAGGGTGCTGGTCGGCGTAAAGGTTTGGGCACAGCTGCAAATGCAGGGCCATTCACGTGGAAAAATCTGCGCAAGGTTGCGGTAGCGGGTCTTGCCGTCTGGGGAATCATAATATCGGGCTGGTTATTTCTGGCGGACAGGGGCAGTGCAGACTCTGAACGGAATTTGATTGCCGGTCTCAACGAGATTCAACGACTCACCGGCGAGTACAGCTTTGGGGAAGCCTACGCCATCGCCGAGAAACTCGACAGCCAGATCACCGATGACTCGGTTCGTGATTCCATGTGGTCTGAAGTCGCTCGCCAACTGACGCTCGAAACCGACCCGCCGGGCGCGACGGTTCTGCGCAGAGACTACGACTCAACCGACGCAGACTGGACGGAACTGGGGGTCACGCCGCTCGACGTCAAGCGATTCCCACTTGGACTGTCGCGACTGCGCTTCGAGCTCGACGGTTACCTGACACGCGAGACGGCCAATTTCTCCAGCAGCATTGCTGAGGCCGGAGTGTTCGTTCTCGACACTCCGGAATCGATACCACCCGGCATGATACGTGTCAGCGGCGCGGAGGCGAGAATCTGGGTACCAGGCCTCGAGCAACTGGATGCGTTGGAGCTCGGTGACTTTTTCATGGATATCCATGAGGTGACCAATCGGCAATACAAAACATTTGTCGATGCCGGTGGCTATGCGGAACCTTCCTGCTGGACGCACCCGTTTGTCCGCGACGGACAAGCACTGTCATTCGACGCCGCCATGGCTGTTTTGGTCGATCAGACCGGGCGCGCCGGACCCAGCGGCTGGCAGGTTGGCTCCTACCCGGAGGGTGATGACAATCTTCCGGTCGGCGGCGTCAGCTGGTACGAAGCGGCCGCCTATGCGTGCTTCGTCGGAAAATCGTTGCCCAGCGTTTATCACTGGTTTACGGCCGCCGACCCATTCAGTAGTAATCATGTCGTGCCACAAAGTAACTACGCCGGCGCGGGACCCGCACCGGTCGGACAGTACTCGGGTCTGACGCGCGATGGCATTTACGACATGGCCGGCAACATGCGCGAGTGGGCGCAAAACCCCGACGGTGAGGCCCGTTATATCCTGGGCGGCGGCTGGAATGATCCCGAGTATGCGTTCAATGACGCGATCACCTCACCCGCGTTCGATCGCTCGGGAGAAAACGGGATTCGCCTGGCCAGCTATCCGGACGAAAAAAATGTGGCGGCCGCGGGTGGACCTGTAGTGAAAGCATTCAGGGACTATGCAGCGGAACAAGCGGTGTCCGACGAGGTATTTGACGTCTATCGGCAGATGTACCACTACGACAAAACGCCAATTAACGCTATTACCATCGAGAGTATCGAGGAAGCCGCTTACACTCGCGAGCGCATCGAGCTGGATGCCGCCTATGGTGGCGAGCGCTTGACGATTTTCGTGTTCTTGCCAAGCGGTGGGAAGCACTCGCCACCGTACCAGTCGGTGGTCTTTTTTCCCGGCTCAAACGACATCTACAAGACATCCTACGATGAGCTGCAGCTCGGTTCTGTCGACTTCATATTGCGAAGCGGCCGGGCAATTATCTATCCAGTGTACAAGGGCACCTATGAACGACGTAGTGATCTGCGCTCGGATATACAGGATTCCAGCAACCTGTACCGTGACCACGTAATCGCGTGGAGCCGGGACGTCGGCAGGACGATCGACTACCTGGAGACCCGTGACGATATCGATACAAAACGCCTGGCCTATCTCGGATTCAGCTGGGGCGGCGCAATGGGCCCGATCATGACAGCGATGGAGCCACGCTTTAAGACCAGTGTGTTTTTCGTCGGCGGTCTGATGATGCAGGATGTGCAGCCGATGGCTGATCCATTCAACTTCTTGCCGCGCGTAAGCATTCCGACCTTCATGTTCAACGGACGATACGACTCATTCTTCCCGGTCGATACGTCCATTCAGCCCTTCTACGATAATCTTGGAACCCCGGCAGCAGACAGGAAGCTGGTTATCACAGATTCCAATCATTTCGTCGCCGCCTACAGCGCGAACCGCTTGATAAGTGAGACGCTGGACTGGCTGGATAAATACCTGGGGGTGGTGGAATAAAGCGGACTCTTCAGGCCGTTATGTTCATTTGTTTTAGAACCGGCTCGGTTTCGGGTCGGATGCCGCGCCAGATATTAAAAGACTCGGCCGCCTGCTCTACGAGCATGCCCCACCCCATGACCGACTGAGCCGCACCGCACTCACGAGCCCAGACGCTGAACGGTGTTGGCGCCAATCCGTACGACAGGTCATAACAAAACGTGTCCTCGGAGATAGCTTTTGCCGGGTACGGCGGGGTTTCACCCGTCAATCCCGCTGAGGTGGCATTGATGATCAGATCATAGGGTTTGGAAACCGGCACCACGTTGAATTGGCAGGCCGTCACTGGGCCTGAACGCGAAAAATGATCGGCCAGTATCTGTGCTTTGGTCACAGAGCGATTCGCAATTCGAAGTGATTCGGGTTGCATTTCCAGCAGTGGGCCGATGATGCCGCGGGTCGCGCCCCCGGCACCGAGAATCAAAATATTCGCACCTTCAAGTGTCACGCCGAGATTGACGGCCAGGTCGCGCAGCAATCCGATGCCGTCGGTATTGTCGCCGTGGATTTCGCCGCCGCGGAAAGAAAGCGTATTGACCGCGCCGGCTGTCGCGGCACGTTCACTGATTTGATCGACAAGCCTGACAACTTCGGATTTGTGCGGGACCGTAATATTGAGACCCTTTCCGCCGGTGCGCTGAAACTGTCGAATGGCTGTTTCGAGCTTCTCCGGTGAAACCTGCAACAATTCGTATTGAATTTTCTGCCCGGTTTGCAAAGCAAACAGTCGATGAATGACCGGTGACCGGCTGTGTGATATCGGGTAGCCCATGACGCCGTAACGATCAGTCGTCTGGGTTGCCGCTATCGCTTCATCCGCCACGAATTACTCTTGCAGCCATCGAGCGACGTCGATCGCAAAATAAGTCAGTATGCCGTCAGCGCCAGCTCGCTTCATGCTGAGTAAGGACTCGAGCACGGTTTCTTTTTCGTTCAGCCAACCGTTTTCGGCCGCCGCCTTCAACATCGCATACTCGCCGCTGACCTGATAGGCAAACGTAGGCACCTGAAAGGTGTCTTTCACGCGACGAACGATATCAAGATACGGCATCGCCGGTTTCACCATGACGAAGTCCGCACCTTCGTCGATATCGAGGCCAACTTCTCTGACAGCTTCGTCACTGTTGGATGGGGCGACCTGAAAAGTGGATTTTCCGGCACCACCCAGATTTGTGCTCGAGCCAACCGCATCCCGAAATGGGCCATAGAACGCTGACGCGAATTTCGCAGCGTAGGCCATGATCAGGGTATTGATGTGTCCGTCGTTCTCCAGGGCGGCGCGAATTGCGCCAATACGGCCGTCCATCATATCGGATGGCGCGACCATATCCGCCCCGGCCGCAGCGTGCGACAGGGCCTGTCTGACCAGCATCTCGACGGTTGCATCGTTCAGGACATAGCCGTTGTCATCGATGATGCCGTCCAGCCCATGGGTTGTGTAGGGGTCAAGCGCTACGTCGGTCATGATGGCCAGTTCGGGCAGTTCTGCTTTGATGGCGCGAACGGTGTTTTGCACAAGGCCGTCCGGGTTGGCACACTCAGAGCCATCGAGTGTCTTGAGCGCAGCGTCTACGACAGGAAACAAAGCGACAGCCGGGATACCCAGGTCACGGACCTGCGTCAGTTCGACGAGCAATTTATCGAGGCTCTTGCGGCTGACCCCCGGCATGGAGGGAACGGCCTCAACCTGGTCTTTGCCATCCAGTACGAAAACCGGGTATATAAGATCATCGACAGACAGCCTTGCCTCTGCGTAAAGGCGCCGGAGCGATGCAGTGCGGCGTCCGCGACGCATACGAATAAAGGGGAACTGTCCTGGGGTCATTTGACTCATAGCTAATCAGAATAAGAAGTGAAGTTACGAATAATACCGGGAATTTCTTATTTTCCCTATATTTAGCAACGGATTCCCCGTCTTAATCATCGTTTTGGGCGGACGCCGTAATAAAAACCATTAGGGGCGGGTCATCTCGTATGAACACCAATAACGCCATGGGCGACAGGCGGCTTAAGTTTGACCGCCTGGTAGCCGTTTATTACATGGATATGTTCCGCTTTGCCGCTTGGCTTTGTCGGGACAGGTCGATCGCCGAGGAGGTGGTTCAGGAGGCGCTGTTGCGCGCCTGGAAGTCCCTGGACGCTCTGCGCGACGATGCCGCAGCCAAACATTGGTTGTTGACGATCGTGCGCAGGGAGAATGCTCGATATTTTGAGCGACGCCGCCTGGAAACGGTTGATATAGATAATTTGACGGTATCTCAGTCTGCATTGCTGGCTGAGACGCCAAACGAAGAGCTCAACGATCTCAGAGAGGCTATTTACCGGCTCGATGATGATTATCGCGAACCGCTGGTTCTGCAGGTCCTGATGGGCTACAGCACCAACGAGATCGCTGAGCTGATGGGACTCAAGCAGGGCGCGGTACTGACGCGCCTGCACAGGGCCCGGTTGAAATTGAAGGAAAATGCGGCTGACGAGGTGAACTCATGAGCCAGGCAACTGAAGACATGAATTGTACTGACTACAAAGAAGCGCTGACGGCAGATCCGGGATTCAACGATGCATCCGGGCACGCACAGGCGTGTGCGGATTGCCAGGTGTTCAGCGCCGAAATTCTGGCCTTCAATGAGAAGATCGCGGCGGCACTGGAGATCCCCGTGCCTGCGCTGGTCATGCCGGAATTACCGGAGATTGAAACGGAAAACGTCGTGAGTCTGTCCAGCCGGCGCGGCGTGTCGAAACCAGCCTGGTTTGCGATAGCGGCAACGGTTTTGCTGGCGGCTGTTGTTGGCATTCGAATGACCGGTATGGGTACCAGTTATGGCACGTTGCAGGAGCAGGTTCTCGCGCACGTGGACCACGAGCCATTGGCGTTGTTGCCGAGCACCAAGCCTGTTTCGGATCGACAGCTTCGCAGTGCCGTGCCGAATGATGTTGCAAGCATGAGCCACGACGCGGGTCTGATTACCTACGCGCAGAGTTGCAGCATCAATGGCAAGGATGTGCCACATCTGGTGATTCAGGGTGCGCGCGGACCGATAACCATTTTGTTGATGCCCCATGAAAAACTTGCAGAAGCAACGACGCTGGATGGCGTCAATATCAAGGGCATCATCCTGCCGGTAGGCGACGGCAGTATCGCGATCATTGGCGATCGCGAAGAACAGCTCGACCAAGTGAAAAAGAATGTATTGGATTCAGTTATGTGGAGTACCTGAGGCTCCCTTGTCTGAGAAACGAACGCCCGGTTTTGGGCAAAACTATGTAGGAGAGAAAGAGATGTCAGAAAAGAAAATTTTAAAACCTGTGGCGTTGGCTGTAGGGGCTGCGCTGGCCGGTACGTTCGCGATTAGTGGCACCGTCAATGCAGATGCAATTGACAGTCCGTTTGCAATGTCCAGCCTGAGCGTTGGTTACATGCTGGGTGAGGGCGAAGGCTCTTGCGGCGGCGCTAGTGCTGAAGAGAAAGAAGGCGAAGGCAGCTGCGGTGAAGGTTCTTGTGGTGGCGAGAAAGAAGGTGAAGGTAGCTGTGGCGAAGGTCACGACAAGGAAGGCGAAGGCAGCTGTGGCGAAAATCACCACAAAGAAGGTGAAGGTAGTTGTGGTGAAGGTTCTTGTGGTGGTGACAAAGAAGGCGAAGGCAGTTGTGGCGAAGGTCACGACAAGGAAGACGAAGGCTCTTGCGGCGGTTCCATCTAAGCTACTTTGCAACAGTCCAGATGAAAGCCCGCGCAATTGCGCGGGCTTTTTTGTATACGGAGGCTAGAAATCTGTGCTGAGTTTTATCGCTTGCGTTGCTACATTAAAAAGCTGACTCAAAGGAAGACACTCAATGACCAAAGCAGTTAGCCGTTGTGGATGGGCCGAAGGCGTCAGCCTTGCGTACATCGAATATCACGATAAGGAATGGGGGGTGCCAGTTTGGGACGACCAGGTGCAATTCGAGTTTCTGATTCTGGAGGGCGCTCAGGCAGGTCTCAGCTGGTCCACCATTTTGAACAAACGGGATGGCTACCGAAAAGCGTTTGCGGATTTCGATCCGGTAAAGGTCGCTCGGTTCACCGAGAAACGCATCGAAAAACTATTGCTCGATCCGTCAATCGTCCGCAATCGGCTGAAGGTGCGCTCCGCAGTCACTAACGCGAAAGCATTCCTCAAGGTGCAAAAAGAATTCGGTTCGTTTTGCGAGTACGCCTGGGCTTTTGTTGGCGGCAAGCCGATGCAGGTAAATCGCAACAAAGACGGGGACATGCCGGCGACCTCACCTGCATCAGACGCACTGTCCAAAGACCTCAAAAAGCGTGGTTTCAAGTTCGTCGGAAGCACGATTATGTATGCACATATGCAGGCAACGGGGATGGTGAATGATCATATAACTAGTTGTTTTCGTTATAAATCATGCAGAGCTCTGGCGAAGAAAAAGAGCTGACGGCACTTGCAATGATCCGCGCCGCGGTGGATTATCGGACGCATCCCAAAAACGAAATGAAGAGAAGGGGTAGACGATGTCCGACGAACTGAATGGTAAACCGCCGAGTTCTTTTTATATTATCGGTGCCGTATTTCTGGTCTGGAATGTGATTGGATTCATGTTCTATTTGCAGCACGCGATGATGACGCCCGAGAATGTGCCTGAGGGAGTCGACGCTGCGATGCTGGAATTTATGGCGGCGACACCGGTCTGGGCAACCTCTGCTTACGCCATCGCGGTCAACGTTGGCATGCTTGCATCGGTTCTGTTGCTCATGCGCAAGTCCGTCGCGATGCCCCTGTTTGTGGTTTCTCTGGCTGGGGCGCTGATACTCGATCTCGATTCATTCGTGTTGCGCGATGTGGTTGCTATTTGGGGTAGCGGTGCTTACGTCGTACCCTGCGCCGTTATCATCGTTGGCGTTATCCAGATCTGGTACTCACGGTCAGTTGCCAATCGTTATTATCGTTAGCTCGGAAAGGCCCTGAGGCGTGTTGTGAGATATGCCGCCCAGATAAATGGTGTTGGGTAGCAGCTCGCTCCAGTCGACGGTGACATCGACCGTCGTGCCAGCAGCCACGAATGCAGGACCGCTCGCGGTCATGTTGCCTTTGTCGTCGACCGTACCGATTGACCATGAAAGCAGCTGGTAATTGGCTCCAGGTCCGCCGCTGATTTCGTCCGTTTCGAAACCGTGAACGTAAACGCCGTAAACACCCGCGGCCGGTCGATATAGATTGAATTGTTCTTCCGACGTTGGCTCACCGCTTTCACCGATTCGATTGCAGGAATTGCCGTCCGTCCCGCAATAATAGACATACAGATCGAGATCGTCTTCGCCGTCGGTTAGAGCGTCGAATAACGAGAAGCGCAGGAAAAGCTGATTTTGTGGCACCGTCAACACGTGTTCTGTTACACCGTTATCGGTTCTGCGTGTGAAGGTCTTGGTCGGGTCGTTATCGACAAAACGGCTTTGAATAAGCGGCAGATTGAGCCCGTGAATGCCGGGACTGTAGCTGCCGTCGTAGCCGAACTCGACTGCAAACGTTTCGCTGCCCGAGCCGCCAAACGAAATGACTTCTTCAGGCGCGGTTATCGAGGCGGGCTTGACTGCGATGCTGCTGCGGACCTCATGATCGTCGCTTACCCAGGTCAGAGAGCCGAAGCGCCAGAGATCCAGTGGGCCGGAAATATACTGCAGGGAAACCTCAAAACTGGCCGTCTCCGAAGGCCCAAGACTCAAGACCGGCGGTGTGACGGTGACGTCGATTCCCGGCGGCGCTGATATTTCCACGCTAAAGCTTGCAGACTCGTCATCGACGTTGGTTACATGGCGAGTGACCGTCTGCTGACTTGCCAGCCGAGAGATCGACAGGGAAGGCTGATTGAGGTCTCTCGCGTAGAACGAAAAGCCGGCGGCAGCAAGTTCGGCACAGCGCGCCGCAGTGACCGCTGGCGAGGCTATACCGCAAGCAAAGGCGTCGTACTCGTCGTTACTGACATCGTAAACGAGACCCGGTTGCAGTGCGTCGTTGGGCACGATGTGCCCACCACCAAAGTCGAACGGGTTCGCCGGTGCGATGCTATCGGCTAGCTGTATATCCTGCCGTGCACTGGTGACCAATGCTGACTTGATTGCCGCAGGGGACCACTCAGGGTGAGCCTGACGCAGCAATGCAGCGACACCGGCGACGTGCGGTGTCGCCATCGAGGTACCACTCAGGTAAGCGAAGTTTTCGCCCGGCGTGGCATTGGCCGGGTCCGGCGTAAAGCCTGCGATGATATTGACGCCGGGCGCCGTAACGTCCGGTTTCAGGATGTCCGCAACGGGCCCCGGTCCGCGCGCGGAGAATCTGGCCATTAAATCACCGGTGTCAGTGCTCGTAAGCAGAAAGCTTTTTTCCAGCACCACGGTGACTTCGTTGTTTGCGTCCATTTCAGCCAAAATCAGATTGGCATCCGCCTGACCGATCATGAGCGCCGGGATATCGACCAGCCCGCTTTCACCAAACATGACGATCGGGTCACCGGCGATGTTGTAGATCAGTGCGGCAATTGCACCGGCATCTTCAGCGTTCTTCACCATGTCGGTGAACAGGCAGCCCGAACGCTGCATCAATGCAATGTTGCCGGATACCTCATCGCCGTTGACGAGCGGCTGGCAACCGTCCGAGGTGATGCCCAAGGACCCTGACGGTAACGATGTGTCATCGTCGTCGACAAGAACGAGTTTCGCCTCAATGGGATCTCGATCCGCAAGCGGTGGTGAGAACAGAGCTTCTTTGGACGCGTATTTTCCGGCGATGGACGGTGGAGTGGAGACCTGAAAAGCCTCTACCGATGACTCGCCCGCTCGGCTGGATGCGGCCGCCGTAATAACCCAGGGACCGCCCGCGGGTGATCCTATTGTGGCCAGATTAGGCCCTTCATTGCCCGCCGCAACGACAGCCAGGACGCCCGCCTTGGCGGCCGCCATTAACGCGATATCGTCAGGTGCTGTGACTTCTCGCATCGAGCTGCCTATCGAGTAACTGATGATATCGACACCGTCGGCGACAGCCGCATCGACCGCGCGTGCAAGGTCCGAGGTATTGCAACTGGCTCGAGACTCAGACGGACGAAGCCAGCAAGCCTTGTAAACAGCAATCCGTGCCTTCGGGGCCATTCCTTCAACATCGCCTATCAGGGTGCCGAAGATGGAGGCGCTCGTGCGCATGCCGGCGGCGGTGGTTGCGGTGTGCGTACCGTGGCCATCAGCATCTCGCGGTGAGCGAAAGTCGTTTTCATCAATAGGCCCGGTATCTTCGGCCCCATCGATAAACCAGCGCGCACCGATCAGCTTGTTATTGCAGTCTGTCTCTGCAAAGCGCTCGCCGGTCTCGCATTCGCCGTTCCAGTCCTCGAGTTCTTCAAGCACCGGTACGTCAGGCTGCCGGTCGTAACGGCGGCACAGCCATTTGCCCAGAAGCGTGGTTTCGGCCCAACTGCCGCGACAGCTGCGTGGTCGATCTGCAGCACGAGAGTCCTTCAGTCCCGGGTGTTCCGGCGCGATGCCACTATCGATAATACCGATGACAACGCCATCGCCGTCGAGCGCGTGCTTGCTGCGGAGGCCGTATGCACTGTCAAAAAGACCAAGAAAATTCGGGCTGTGGCGCGTTGCCATTGGTCGAACTTCATCTTCCCAGACATTCAGGACGTCTGGCAGACCCTCGAGTTTTTGCGCATCGGCAACACTCATTCGCGCCGCGAAACCGTTCAGCCCGAATTTGTAATTGTAGATCTTGCGTGCGTCCGGACCGGTCGTTCCAAAAACTCGCCGCTGCTCTTCATCGAGTCTCGCGGTGTAGGCCCGGACCACCGCGCTGTCCTTTTTAAATCGTGGCAGACGCTGGTTGGCGCGCGAGCTTGCCGCTCGCGCATTCCTGGTCAGTGATGCGTGATGTTCGGCGGCAGACGGTGAGCGCAGCTGGACAATATAGACCTTGCTGGTAGACGGGTCTTCCGCTCCCGTCAGGTGAATATTGTCGGCACTTCGAATCGCAGGTTCATCTTGTGCGTTGGCCGCGACGGCCATAAGGAGCAGAGAGAAAACCACGAGACAGCGTTTTAGTTTCACAAAATTCACTTTATTTAAAGCAGTCGTCGCGATAGCCGCTTAATTCATCGTCGCTGAAGGTCACGCCGAGTCCCAGCGCCATGCGATTGACGAAATTAAAGTAACCAACGATCAGTGTGATGTCGAGTATATCTTTGTCGGACAGTCCCTCTGTGCGCAATTCGCCGAGGTCGCTTTCCGTCATGGCGCCAGGGGCTGTCGTCAATTTTTCGGCATGCCGAACGATGTTGCTAAGCCGTGGTTCGAGCGTTTCAAGCCCATCGGCGGACATCAGAAGATTAATGATTTCTTCATCTTTAATGTAACGGCGCAGTGCTTCGGCATGATGATTCACGCAATACTCGCAATCATTGCTCGCGGACACGACGACGGCGATCGCTTCTCGCTCGGTTCGGCTCAACCCCGACTTTCCGAACATGATTGTCATGTACAGGTCGAGATGGCTCTTCATTGCCTCCGGATTAAGGCTATGAACCTTGAGTATGTTTGAGACTTTTCCGCGCTGCTGAATTAGCGCCGCATACGTTTCGGCAAGCTTGCCGTCGGCCTCACTGACTTCGATTTCCTTGATCCAGGACATGATTCCTCGCAACCGGCAACGCAGCGTTCGACGTTACCATTCGCGCTAGCAAAAGAGAATGTTCGCCGTTGCCTTCAGGTGGCAAAAAGTTGCGCTGGATCGGCGAAGCTTTTGAATTCGAGAGCGTTGCCGCTCGGGTCAACAATGAAGAGCGTCGCCTGCTCGCCAACTTCACCTGCAAACCGAATTCGCGGCGGGATCAAAAATTCGCAGCCGGCTTCTTCAAGTCGTGTGGCAAGCGATCGCCAGTCCGGCATATCGAGAACCACGCCAAAATGGCGTGCAGGTACAGCATCACCGTCGACAGGGTTCGCCTGCGCATTCGCATCAGCAGCGTCAACAAGGTGCAGAGTGACCTGATGTCCGTAGAAATTCAGGTCGATCCAACGCGCTGCGGTACGGCCTTTACCAAAGCCCAACAGTCCGCAATAAAAGGCTTCGGCGGAGTTGAGGTCTGTAACCGGCAGTGCCAGATGGAATGGTCGCAGAGGTTCTGTCATGTCGAAGTGCTCAGCCAGTCCTGTGGTTTGAGGTAGTCCCGGTACAGCTCTTCCTCGGGCGATCCGGGCTCGGGCTGCCAGTTGTATTTCCAGCGTACCTGCGGTGGCAACGACATCAGGATGGACTCGGTTCGTCCGCCCGATTGCAAGCCAAAGAGCGTGCCGCGATCATAAAGCAGATTGAATTCCACATAGCGACCGCGACGATACAGCTGGAATTCCCGCTGCCGAGCGCCGAAAGGATGACCCGCGCGGCGCTTCACGATGGGAGCGTACGCATCCAGAAAGCCGTTGCCAACGGTCTGGACGAACGCGAAGCTATCCTCAAACCCCGCCGCATTCACATCATCGAAAAACAAGCCGCCAACACCGCGCGCTTCATTGCGGTGTTTGAGGTAGAAATATTTATCGCACCAGTCCTTGTAGCGGGGATACAGTTCTTCACCAAAAGGATCGCAGGAGGCCTTTGCCTGCTGATGCCAATGCACAATGTCTTCGCGAAAAGGGTAGTACGGTGTTAGATCGAAACCGCCGCCGAACCACCAGACAGGATTGTCCTCACCAGCGCTGAAAAAACGAAAATTCGCATGCGTCGTCGGGACATAGGGATTTTGCGGGTGAATCACCAGGGACACGCCAACTGCCTGAAACTTTTTCCCTGCGAGCTCGGGCCGGTTCTTCGTCGCCGAAGGCGGCATTTCGTCGCCAAACACATGCGAAAAACCGACGCCGGCCTGCTCGAAAATCTTTCCATCGGATAACACGCGACTCTCTCCGCCGCCGCCAGCAGAGCGTTGCCATGGGTCGCGGACAAACGTTGCCTGGCCGTCCAGTTGTTCAAGTTCGGCGCACAGGTGCTTTTGCAGGCCTTGCAAATATTCTTTTACTTGGTTGATGTTGCTCAATTTCAGATGCTCTCGTTTAGCGCGCGCGAAGAACGCTTCCGCTTAGCAGGTCGCGAATTTCGGAGGGTCCGACAGCTGGTCCGCAAGCGCCGGGGACGATGTAGTCTACTAGACTGCCGAACTGGCGGTGAAGTATGGATTGATTGCCGGCCACCGGATGGCCGCTCAGGTTAGCGCTTGTGGATACGATCGGCGACAAGGCCGCTTCGCTGATTGCCTTTGCAACCGGATTCGTCGTAATGCGAACAGCGATACCGGTGTTATCGCCGCGCAGCAGGTAGCCGGCTTTTTCTCCGGCGGGCACGATCCACGTTATGGGATGATCAGGATCAGGATCAGGAAGTGTCGCAGTCGCCGGCAGTGCAATCCAGCCATCGAACTGTGCTGCGTCGGCTGCCAGCAAGATCAGGCCTTTTGACGGATCACGTTGTTTTATTGCGAGCAGTTTCTGCACAGCATGAGAGTCTGATGGCAGACAACCCAGTCCGAAAACACCTTCGGTCGGATAAGCGATGACACCGCCGCTGTGGAGAATCTCCGCGGCTTTGTCGGCGATCATCATCAATCAGGTCCTAGCTTTTCTTCTTTGCCGCTTTCTTCTTGGCGGTTTTTTTCTTCGCGACCTTCTTCTTGGCTACTTTCTTTTTCTTGGCTTTTTTCTTCGCAACTTTCTTCTTGGCCACTTTCTTGGCGGTCTTCTTCTTGCCGCGACGACCACGAACCGGCGCTGCCGCGAGCAGCTCTGTGCACTCCTCGAGTGTCAGGGACTTGGGTTCGCGATCTTTAGGAACACGGGCGTTCTTTTCCTTATTGGTTATGTACGGGCCGTAACGCCCGTTCAGTACCTGAATCCCGTGATCTGCGAAGTCCAAAATCAGACGTTCAGCATCCGTTTTGATTTTCTCGGCGATGAGCTCCAGTGCGCGCGGCAATTCGACGGTGTACGGGTCGTCTTCCTTCATGGAGACGTATTTATCACCATAGCGAATATAGGGGCCAAATCGACCGACGCTGGCCGAAACAGACAAACCATCCTCTGTTTCACCCAGTTTGCGCGGTAACTTGAACAGCTCCATCGCGGAAGCAAGATCGATATCGGTCATTTTTTGACCGGGGCGCAACCCAGCAAACTTCGGCTTTTCTTCGTCATCTTTGGTGCCGATCTGCACGAAAGGACCGTATCGACCCATGCGCACCGTCACCGGTTTGCCGCTTTTGGGGTCCGTGCCGAGTTCGCGGGCCTGCGCGACCTGCTCACGGGTAACCGACGTCTCCTTGTCTGCACAAAGGGCATGGAAGGGCTTCCAGAACTTTTCCAGCAGAGGAACCCAGTCTTTCTCGCCCAGCGAAACGGCGTCGAGCTCGTCCTCAAGGTTTGCCGTGAAATCGTAATCCACGTATTGCGTGAAATGCTCCGTAAGGAAGCCGATCACGATGCGACCAATATCGGTGGGAAGGAAGCGTTTGGCATCCATCTCAACGTATTCACGATTCTTCAGGGTCGCAATGATGCTCGCATAGGTTGAAGGGCGGCCGATGCCGTATTCTTCAAGCGTCTTTACGAGGCTGGCTTCCGTAAATCGTGGTGGCGGCTCTGTGAAATGCTGTTCAGGACGCAGTTCATCAAGTTTGATGACGTCACCTTCTTCGATCTCCGGCAGCAGCCGATCACCGTCGTCATCTTTGGCATCGTCTTTACCTTCCTGGTAAACAGCCATGAAGCCCGGCTCCACCAGAATGGAGCCATTGGCGCGCATGCGATGGCCCGCGTCTTCCGGTCCGGCGGTCATCTCAATCGCAACTGTGTCAAAAACGGCAGGCACCATCTGGCAGGCCATGGTTCGTTTCCAGATCAACGAATACAGTTTGAACTGGTCTTCATCGAGGACGGCTTTCAGGTCGTCTGGCGCACGGACAACAGAGGTTGGACGTATGGCTTCGTGCGCCTCCTGGGCGTTCTTTGCTTTGGTCTTGAAGGTGCGGGGCTCATCCGGCACGTTTTTCGCACCGTAACGTTCCGCGATAACCTCGCGAATTTCTGTCAGAGCGACATCGGCCAGGGTGACAGAGTCTGTACGCATATACGTAATGAGGCCGACCTGATCTTCGCCAGGAAGAGCGATACCTTCATAAAGTTTCTGCGCCACGCGCATGGTGCGCTGCGTGTTGAACCCCAGCTTTCGCGAGGCTTCCTGCTGCAGGGTGGAGGTCGTAAACGGCGCCGTCGGATGACGTCGACGCTGGCGTTTGTTAACGCTCAGGACATTGAGTTCGCCGTTTGCCGCATCGTTTATCGTTTTTTCAACGTCGCGAGCAGAGGCTTCATTTTCGAAACTGAACTGCTCGACCTTATTACCCTTGTAACTGACAAGGCGCGAGGTGAAAGCTTGTTCATTCTTGCTGACATCGGCCTCTATTGACCAATATTCACGAGCCTTGAATGCTTCGATCTCGAGTTCACGCTCTACGATCATGCGCAGCGCGGGACTTTGCACGCGTCCCGCTGACAAGCCCGGTTGTACTTTCTTCCACAGCAAAGGGGACAGATTGAAGCCGACGAGATAATCGAGCGCTCGACGAGCCTGTTGTGCGCCAACCAGATCGCCGGAAATATCACGCGGATTGGCTACAGCATCCCGCACCGCCTGTTTCGTGATTTCGTGGAACACGACGCGGTGTACCTCGATGTTGTCGAGTATCCCTTTTTCTTTGAGGAGCTCAACAAGGTGCCAGGAAATGGCTTCGCCTTCGCGATCCGGATCAGTCGCGAGGTACAGGCCTTCGGCGTTCTTAAGTGCCTTGATGATCGCCTTAACGTGTTTTTCGTTGCGTTCGATGATCTGATACTTCATCGAAAAACCGTTTGTAGTGTCGACGGCGCCCTCTTTCGGTATCAAGTCGCGAACGTGGCCATAGGACGCGAGGACATCAAAGTCCTTGCCCAGATACTTGCTGATCGTACTGGCCTTGGCAGGTGATTCGACAATTACGAGATTTTTAGACATTGGGTTATTCGCGACCTTTTCCTGATTTCATCGGCTCTATAAACAATAAACCGCGGACTGTGCCGCGGTTTAATTACGTGCTTGGCAGCGAACTGTCAAGAAAATCGGATTTCCGACTTAGTGGATGGAGCCCGGAGTTTCCTCAAAAACGAGGTCCTCCATCCGCGCATAAGCGAGTTCCTGACCCGGTTGGCTGAACAACACCATCAGGACCACCCACTTGATTTGTTCGACATCGATATCGGCAGATTCGAGGGCCAAAAGGCGGTCAACGAGAAGCTCTCGTTGTGGCGGTGACAAGATTCCGGTCTGTTCAAGGTATGTGATGTAGCCGCGACAATGCGTGTCAAGCCGCTCGTGCTCGAACTCGTTAAATATGCGAGTGCCATGCGCCGTCAAATTTCCATAGTTGAGGCTCTCCTGATGGTCTGTGAGGCCATCAAGCCACTCGAGCGCGCGTTCGATTTCGCTGTCACCAAAGCCCGCCTGCGACAACTCCATGCGCAGTTCATTCTGATCGGGTTCGGGGTCTTCTTCTGTGTCGACGTAGGTTTCAAACAGGTACATCAGTACGTCGAGAACGTTTTCTTTCATGCCTGGAGCAGCTCCTTATCTTCAAGCAATTAATGCGTAGCGTCCGCCGGACAGGGCCTCAACTTCTCCATGAAGCTCCAGGATCAGGAGCATGGAGGAAAGCTGGTCAATCGTCAATCCGGATCGGTCCTCAAGTTCATTGATGCTGGTGGGGTCATGGCTCAGGATTTTGCGCAACGCCAAATAGTCATCGTCGGCTTCCAGCGGCAATGGCTTGTTATCGCTTGATTCTGTTAGCTTTTGTTGCAGATGGCCCGCAAGCGGGGCCAGTTCAGTATTGATGTCAGCGGCAGTTTCGACAAGTTTGGCCCCTTGCCGAATAAGTTCATGACAGCCTCGCGAGAGTGGATTATGGATAGAACCGGGCAGGGCAAACACTTCTCTGCCTTGTTCTGCGGCAAGCCGGGCTGTGATTAGCGAGCCGCTGCGCCGTGCAGCCTCGATAACCAGCGTACCGAGCGCCAATCCGCTGATCAGTCGATTACGTTCGGG
The DNA here is from genome assembly GCA_009937445.1 of Gammaproteobacteria bacterium. Classification (GTDB taxonomy): domain Bacteria; phylum Pseudomonadota; class Gammaproteobacteria; order Steroidobacterales; family Woeseiaceae; genus UBA1847. The sequence goes on from JAACFM010000009.1 coordinate 17,605, forward strand.
GAAATGCCGCTTGTCGGGCGGCGCGCCGAGCGGATACTCGGTAACCAATGCGCCGGTTTCTGCGATCTGGTGTGCCAGATCGTAGTTTTGTGCAGGGTAGACGCGATCGATACCGTGACCCAAAAAGGCCACAGTGCGGCCCTTTACGTCCAGTGCTCCGCGGTGAGCGGCCGTATCGATACCCTGGGCGAGGCCGCTGACAATGGTGTAGCCGCTTTTAGCCAGGTAGCGCGAAAAATCGACGGCATTGCGTAATCCGCCCTGCGTTGGATTGCGACTGCCGATGATCGCGAGTGACGGCAGGTGCAGGGAATCGATCTTGCCGTTAACGAACAGCATCAATGGCGCACCGCGCAACTCTGCCAGTATTTCCGGGTATTCGTCACTGCCGTAAGGAACGAGATGGTGAGAATCGTGCTCAAGCCACAACAAGGCGGCCTCGATCGCGTTTTGGTCGGGGGAGGCCAGCGCCCTGGCCTTTTGTTCGGGTAGCCCGGCATCCCGAAGACGGTGCTCGCTTTGTGCGACGATCCCGGCGGTGTCGCCAAATCGATCCTGGAGAGCAAGCAGCTCGGCGACGTTCACGTACGCATGCGCCAGGGTCAGCCAGTCATGATGCTTCATCGTCGAGCCCGAATAGAATTGAACGAGTCATGATAACGCCACGGGCATTTCAGGACCTGTTCATTTCTGCACCAACAGCCCATTTAGTCGCGCAACGAAAAACGGCGCCAAGGGCGCCGTCATCGTTATTCTAATAAGAGATGGGTCAGGTCGGGTTGCGAACTGCGTCGAGTAAATGAATGGCATCCGTCGCTTCCATAACCAGACCGTAGCTGATGCGGTCGTAGGTCTTGAACACCATCACCGTCCCGGCTGGCTCGTCCGGCAGCCTGATGTCGCCACCTTTGACTTGATCTTTTACGACCACGCCGGCCTGAAATACGGTGAGTACATCGCCAACAGCGAGCCCATTATTGGATCCACGGTTCATGACGATTACCTGGTATTGGCCGATCTGGGTCACGCCACCAGCGACAGAAATAATCCGGCCGTCGATGTTGCTGCTCGGTGACCGCGGGAAAAAGTTAAGTGGTACATCGACCGATGCCGGAAGGAAGCGGTCGCCCGTCTTCACTTCCTGCGATGTATTGGTCAGTGCGACGGTTGACGGATCACCCGTGCGGCGCAGGCTGCCCTCGCCGATCATTTCGCCGTGATAGCCAATCAATCGGTTGTCATCCGGGTCAACCAGCGGTTCGCCGACGTGAATGACGTTATAACGGGTGTTCAGCGGATCGTTCGTAATGCCGCGAACGTAAACCTCATTGCCCGCTGAAGCGATGAGATGATCACCGCGTGTTTCTAGCAGGTACGGGAGTGCGTCGGCTTGCGATTTTTCAAGGACCACACCGGAGCTAAGAAACGCCGCAACGGATTCAAATGGAATGCTCGCCACGGCTTCTGACAAAGGCGTAATCCGGGCTTGCGGAGACATGCGGTAGGTCGAGGCGCGAACGTTGGTGATGCGTGCCTGACCATCGATGTAAACAAGGCCCAGAACATCACCCGGGTAAATCAGGTGTGGGTTCTCGATGTCCGGATTCACGTACCAGATTTCTGGCCAGAACCAGGGGTCCTTGAGAAATGTTGCCGCAATGTCCCAGAGCGTATCGCCGACCTGAACGACGTATTCGTTCGGGTGGCCTTCAGCCAGCGGTACCGGTTGGTTAATTCGCTCCAGGACCGGCTCGTAAGGGGCAGGTGCTGAACGGGTCGCTGCCGCATCACTTTGTGATTGTGTCGTTGACGTGGTGCTTTGAGGCTCGTAACTGCTCGCAGAAGGATTTGATGAACATCCGACCAGCGCTGCAGCCAGCGTGACCGCGGTCAGGCGGAGGCTAAGTGTTGTGTATTTCGTGCAGAGAGACATAATTCGGGGGTGCTCCATACTTTAGTTCGGGCCAGTACTTTAATGGCGTTGCTATACTATGTCGGTCCGGTACCGCCGAGGCTGCCAATTACGTCACATTTCCGGCCGCAAAAGGCGCACAAATGGACATAAATCTGGCGGCATTGTCTGACATCTTATTCAATAAAGTCAAACATTTAGGTCACTTTTTGGTCAATTCACGCGAAATATCGCCTGAATAATTATGTTTCAACGAGTTCATTTTTACCCAATACGAGCCACAGGGCTTCATTATAAATTATGTCAAAACTAAAGATTCTCGAATTTCCTGATCCTCGCCTCAGGACGAAAGCGACCCCGGTTGTGGCCGTCGATGACGCGTTGCGTGTCTTCATCGGCGATATGTTTGAAACCATGTACGCCGCACCGGGCATCGGGCTAGCCGCAACACAGGTCGACCTGCATAAACGCCTGCTGGTTGCTGACGTGTCAGTGGATAAGGATCAGCCGCACGTATTGATCAACCCCGAGATTATCGAGAAAGATGGCGTTACGGTCACCGACGAGGGCTGTCTTTCGGTACCCGGTTATTACGAAGAGGTCGAGCGTGCAGAACACGTTAAGGTACGCTTCCTCGACCGCGACGGGAATGAGACCGAGCTGGACGCACACGGGATACTTGCTGTGTGCATACAGCATGAGATCGATCACCTGGATGGCAAGCTGTTCGTGGACTACCTGTCGGAAGCAAAACGCACCCGAATTCGAAAGAAGCTCGAAAAAGAGCGGCGTCAACAGAACGCTGTTGTCATCTAGGTAAATCTCGTTGAGTGCACCCCGCATTATATTTGCCGGTACGCCGGTGTTCGCGCTTGCATCGCTGCAGGCACTCGTTGAAGCGGGGCACACTATCGTCGCCGTTTACACGCAGCCGGACAGACCGGCTGGTCGGGGCCGGCGGCTGACCTCGAGCCCGGTGAAACGCTATGCCGAGGAGCGGGGTATTGAAGTTCTTCAGCCGCACACGATGAAGGACGCAGCGGTTCGTGCCGAGCTTGAAGCCCTGCGCCCGGATGTGATGATCGTTGCAGCCTACGGCTTGCTGTTACCCCAGGCTGTGCTCGACGTCCCGACGCACGGTTGTCTGAACGTTCACGCCTCGTTGTTGCCGCGCTGGCGAGGGGCCGCGCCGATACAGGCGGCGATTCTTGCCGGCGACGAGCGTACCGGTATCAGTCTCATGCAAATGACCGCCGGCCTCGATTGCGGCGCGGTTTTTTCCGCCCAAGAGCTTGAGATTGGCAGCGAAGAGAGTGCCGGCGAGTTGCATGATCGCCTCGCGGTTCTCGGCGGCGAGTTACTGGTACGTGACCTGCAGGCCATACTCGACGGCGACATAGTGCCGGTGGACCAGAACGATGCGCTGTCGACCTACGCGGCGAAAATTCAAAAACGGGATGCCGAGCTTGACTGGTCAATGTCGGCCGAAGAACTGTATCGCCACATTCGCGCCTACAATCCGGTGCCTGGCGCGTTCTTTTTTGCGAACGGCGATGTGCGAGTCAAGGTCTGGGAGGCGAGCGTCGTCGCAGATATCAATGCAAAAGCCGGGACCTTTACGCAGTATGACAGCGACGGAATTGTTGTCGCCTGTGGTGCAGGCGGCTTGAGCCTGACTTCACTGCAAGTGCCTGGCAAACGTCGTGCTGCGGTGCAAGAGTTCGTCACACAGATCGAACTGCGATGAGCCAGACAACAGGAGCAAAGGTGCGGGCGGTTGCTGCCGAGACAGTCGATGGAGTTGTCAGTGGCGGCCAGTCGCTGGACGCCGCAATCGCCAGGAACGAGCAGCGCGTGCCGGCAACGGAGCGCGCTTTGTTGCGCATGCTTTGCTACGGAACGCTTCGACATCACTGGCAACTGCAGGAGTGGATCGATCAACTTGTCAGCAAACCACTGCGCAAACGAGATCGAGTGATCAATGCATTGCTGGCCGTGGGTGTCTATCAGATCGTGGAGATGCGCATTCCCGATCATGCGGTGGTATCGGAGACGGTCGCAGCCGCTCGCCAATTGCAACGACCCAAGCTCGCTGGTCTCGTGAACGCCTGCCTGCGACGTTTCGTGCGGGATGAGCTTTCGTCCAAAGAACCCAAAAGTGATGAGGCCCGATGGAATCATCCTGCCTGGTTCATAGAGCGTGTCAGGAAAGACTGGCCGGATGACTGGCGGGCTATATTGACCGCGAATTCGGAGCGGGCACCAATGTGGCTGCGCGCCAATCCTTGCCGAAATACGGCTGAGGAATACCAACAGCGTCTGTGGGCCGGTGGCGTTGCGGCGGAATTGCTCGACGGCGTTCCGGATGCCGTGCGGCTGATGGAGCCCCAGACAGTTGATAGCCTGCCGGGTTTTGCGGCAGGAGATGCATCGGTGCAGGACGCCGCCGCCCAAATTGCGGCGCGCTGGTTACTGCAGGACGTGGAAGGACGCGTTCTGGATGCTTGTGCCGCACCGGGCGGCAAGAGCGGCCATTTGCTTGAAATTGGCGGCGATCATTTGTCGCTCGTGTGTGTGGACAGTGATGAATCACGAACGTTGAGCATTGCCGATAACCTTGCGCGTATCGGTAAGAGTGCAACCATAATTGCCGCCGACGCATCGAAACCAGAGGAATGGTGGGATGAAAAGCTGTTCGACGCCATACTGCTGGACGCACCGTGCTCGGCGTCTGGCGTCATCAGGCGACATCCCGACATCAAATTATTGCGACGAGAGAGTGATCTGGCCAGTCTGGCGGCCCTGCAACGCCAGTTGTTGGAAGCCCTTTGGCCGTTGCTTGTCCCGGGCGGGCGGCTGCTTTATGCAACTTGCTCAGTGCTCGCGGCGGAGAATGACGCGGTGACAGGACAGTTCCTGGCTGATCATGGCGATGCGATCGAAAACGATCTGTTGCCAAATAACAACATCCACGCTCTAATGCGCAGAAAGGCGTGTGGTTTCCAGATAATGCCGGGTTCAGCCGGTATGGACGGTTTTTATTACGCCGCGATACACAAGAAGAAGGTCTCCTGAGAAAACTGATGTCCCGGCACTCCACTACTGAACGCATCAAGATATCTCGTCGCTCGGTGATCGCGATTTTGGCTTTGCTCATATTGGAAACGGGGCTCGCCCAGGAAGGTATTGAGCGCGAGGGTTATTTCGAGGTTCGATCCGCGTCAACCCAGGTGGTCGATGGTGTACATACTTTAGACGCTCGCCTGCAGCTCGTGCTGAGCAGTGAAGCGCTGGCAGCGCTGGAAAGCGGTGTCACGCTGACGATCGAAATGCAGATGCAGGTGATCCGCGCCCGGCGCCTGCTGATTGACAGCGTTGATGCCGAGCTTGCCGTTCGTTATGAACTTGAGTTTCGGCCGCTGAGCCAGCGATACATTGTTAAGAATCTCAACAGTGGAGATCAGGACTCCTTCGCAACACTCTACTCCGCACTGAATAGCCTGGGTCGCGTTCAGGGTTTGCCTGTCATTGATGATGCACTGCTAATACCGGGCCGGTCGTATCGACTCCGTCTGAGAGCAATGCTCAATACACAGCAATACCCGGCACCACTGCGACTTTTGTTTTTCTGGCGCGGCCAGTGGCAGTTGCAAAGCGAATGGTTTGAATGGTCGTTAGAACGCTAAAACGCATTTTATTTACTTTGATGGGCGCAGCCGGCGTCACGCTGGTTCTGGTCTCGTTGTTCTTGTTGACTCAAACAGTCCAAAGTTCCGACGATTTTGACGGCCTGCAAGATATTATTCTGGTCATCAACATTGCCGGCGGCATCATTCTCATTTTGATACTGATCGGCAACCTGTGGCGATTGCTGCGCGACTACCGTGAGAATGTTCCTGGCGCCAAACTCAAATCGCGCATCGTTGGCATGTTCGTCGGCCTGGCGGTATTGCCTCTGATTGTCGTCTTCTACTTTTCCGTCCAGTTCATCAATCGGGGCATTGACAGCTGGTTCAACGTCCAGATCGAAGAAGGTCTCAATAACGCGCTCACATTGAGTCGCGCAGCGATCGAATTTCGGAAGCGGCAACACCTGGTCGCAACCAAGCAAGTTGCACAAAAGCTGGCCACCGTTCCTGATCGCCAACTGGTTTTCGAACTGGGCATACTGCGCCGCGCAAGTGGCGCCAGTGAAATGACACTCTACGGTGACAACAACAGGGTAATTGCGACCAGCTCCGATACCGCTGCGTCCACATTGCCCAAGCCGTTGTCGGAAGAGGTCGCGCTGTTGATGCAACAGGACCGGCCCTTTGTGAGCCTGGAGCCGCTGACCACTGGCACTGCCGAGATCCGGACGGCGGTAGCGTTCGCTTCTCGTGGCAGTCGAGGACGAGCGTTGCGCACGGTGCAGGCACACTTCCCGCTCGATGAACGACTCGGGAACATGATCGACAGTGTCGAGAATTCTTATTCTGAATATCAACAACTGGTCTTTTTCCGTGAGGACCTCAAAGACCTGCTGACTCTGACACTGGGTTTCGTACTATTACTCAGCTTGCTTGCAGCTATTTACGGTGCATTTCTGCTGTCGAGACGCCTTGTCGCGCCGATTCAGGATCTCGTTGCAGGAACGCGAGCGGTCGCAATGGGCAACTTCGATACCCGCTTGCCAACGCCGTCACGCGATGAAATCGGTTTCCTCGTCAGTTCATTTAACGATATGACCCAGCGCCTCGCGAGTGCTCGCCGTGAGGCGACACTGAGTCAGGCGCTGGTCGAGGCTGAACGCACTAATCTGGAAGTTATTCTGGCGCGTCTTTCGACCGGGGTGCTGGCTCTTGAGTCAGACCTGAGAATACGTACGGCCAACCAGGCGTCGGGCTCGATACTGGGCGTCAGTCTGGAGACCCGGGCCGGGCAATCTATTCGCGAAGTTGCGAAAGGCAATCCTCTGTTGGAGCAGTTCGTCGATGTTGCCTGTGTGCACCTTGACGTCGGTGAGACTGAGTGGCGCGAGCAGATTGTGTTACGCAGTGAGGACGGGAGACGCGTCTTGACCTGCGCATGTACTGCATTACCCGGTGAAGAGGACAATGCCGCTGGCTACGTAATTGTCTTCGATGACATCACCGCATTGTTGCAGGCACAGCGGGATGCGGCCTGGGGCGAGGTAGCTCGACGACTGGCCCACGAGATCAAAAATCCGCTGACCCCGATTCAACTTTCGGCCGAACGCATGCGGCGCAAATACCTCCACACGATGGATGCAGAAGAGGCACAAATTCTCGATCGTGCAACGCATACGATCGTGCAGCAGGTTGAGGCAATGAAAGAGATGGTGAATGCATTTAGCGACTATGCGCGTGCACCCGATATGGATATCAGTCGTTTCGACCTCGACAAACTCACGCATGAGATTGTTGACTTGTACCGGGCCCAGGAAAGCGACATTGAGTTGGTTCTGACATCTGATCCAATGATGCCGCTGGTTGAAGGCGACATGGGCCGGGTGCGACAGATACTGCACAACCTGATTCGTAATGCCGTGGAGGCGCTCGAGGGAACGAAGGACGGGCGCATCGACGTACAAGTCGGTGCGGCTGAATTCGATTCTGTCGAGGTCGTGCAGATTCGAGTGGAAGATAACGGCCCCGGGTTCAAGACCGGCTCGGTTAGCCAGATTTTCGATCCGTACGTGACAACAAAACCGAAGGGGACCGGTCTCGGTCTGGCTATTGTTAAAAAACTCGTTGAAGAACATGCGGGTTCTATCAGAGCAAAAAACCGAAGCGACGGGGGAGCAATGATTAGTATCCGATTACCGCTCAATGAAGCAGCAAGGGAAATGATGCTCGCAAGAGTGCCTGGCCGTGCCGATAAAGGGAGGGAACAAGCATGAGTCATTCCCATGTATTGGTCGTTGATGATGAGGCGGATATCCGCACGTTGATCAAAGACATTTTGACTGACGAGGGATACAGCGTAGAGACAGCTGCCAATGCCGGGGAAGCACGAGTTGCAAGATCCGGTCGGAGGTTTGATCTCATACTGCTGGACATATGGATGCCGGATACCGATGGCATCACCTTACTTCGTGAATGGTCGGACAGCGGCGACCTGCATTGTCCTGTCGTCATTATGTCCGGGCATGGAACTGTGGACACTGCGGTTGAGGCAACGCGACTTGGCGCTTTCGATTTCGTCGAGAAGCCACTGTCGCTGGCGAAGTTGTTACGCACGGTCGAAGCGGCACTCGAGTCTGCTGGCAGACAGTCGCGGACGGCGACCAGTCTGCTGCCGTCACTACTTGCACCGGTTGGCCGCAGCGAAATCATGAAAGCGCTGCGCGAACGTGTGCAGCAATACGCGCGGCATGACGGATCTGTCCTGATCAGCGGGGAGGCCGGCAGCGGGCGAGGAGCTTTCGCACGCTACATGCATGCGTTGAGTCGTCGTTCTAATGATCCGTTGACGAGTCTGACCGCGGCAGCGGTCACAGAAAGCAGCGCCGAGGAGCAGTTGTTAGGTCGAGAGGACGGCGGCGAGATAGTCGTCGGCGCTGTCGAGCGTGCTGCTGGCGGGACGCTGGTGATTGATGAGCTTTCTGATTTGAGCGACGCAGCGCAAAAAATACTCATTGGTGTTATCGAAGACGGTGAATTCACCCGGCTGGGTGGCACCACGCCGGTAAAGATCAAGTCGAGACTCGTGGCGACCGTTGCCGCCGACTATGAAGCGTTGATTGAGGCTGGCAAGTTGCGACGCGATCTGGTCGCACAACTGAGTGTCTTACACCTCCGCGTTCCGCCGTTGAGAGAGTATTCAGAAGACGTACCTGAGCTATTAAACTACTACGTTGACAAGCTGGTTGATGCGGAAGGACTGACGTTTCGCCGCTTCGGCGTTGCGGCACAAAACAGGCTGCGCAATTATCCGTGGCCCGATAATGTTCGCGAGCTGAAGCATCTGGTGCGGCGCTTGTTATTGTCTGGCAGTGATGCAGACATTGCGCTCGATGAGGTGGAAGCGGAGATCAGTGTCGTGGATTTCGTTGGTGAACCGCTGGTGAAGCAGGACTTACTGGCGCTGCCACTCCGGGAAGCGCGCGAACAGTTTGAACGCTCCTATCTGCAGCAACAACTGGTTCTTTGCAACGGTAAAGTAGGCTTGTTGGCAAAGCGCGTTGGAATGGAGCGTACGCATCTTTATCGCAAGCTGCGTGCGCTCGGCGTCGACTTCAAGTCAGTCGGCAGCGACGACTAGTAGGAGCGGCCCCTACTGTGTTCCTCTACGTGACCGCGTTCGATCGGTAGCAGCTTACCGTCCGTTTCAAACCGCAGGCCCGGGTTGCCGAAGTCATCGATACTCAGTCCGCGCATCAAATTCAATGCTCGCTGTTTCCGGTCGATGCTCGGACCTGCAGGACGCAGTTGCACAGTGGAAGTGATGCTCCCTTCAATAAACTCACCGTTACCGTTGAGTGTTGCGGTCAGTATCGGCGCGACGCCTTTGATGCCGGTGACGCTGATACCGTAGTAGGTTGCGAAGTTACCCAGGCTGTACGCGATGAGCCGATCTTTGTAACGCTCCATACCGCGAACGACATGCGGCCCGTGTCCGACGACCAGGTCGGCACCGGCGTCGACAACGCCTCTGGCGAACCAGACGACATCGCCTCTCGGCTCGCCGTAGTATTCCTCATCGGCGAAAGGGATATGCGTCATGTCTACGCCTTCCGCGCCGCCATGAAATGATACGACAACGACATCGTGAGTCGTGGCGTACTCTGCAACGGTTGCAAACGCCAGCTCATAGTCGAGCATCATGTTGGAGTTTTTGGTTACGGCATACGCGAGGAAGGCAACATTGAGGTCACCCACCGCAACGCTGGCAAAGTCGCCCTCTCTGCCGGAGTGGTGCATACCCCGGGATGCAATGGCATCCATGCTGCTGCTGCGCCCATCTTCATCGAAATCGCGCGCATGATTGTTAGCAAGGCTAAGCACGTCGAATCCAGCGTTCCTGTAGTGATCAGCGTAACGAGTCGGCGAACGAAACAGGTAGCATGCTGAAGGATTGCTGCATTTTTTTCCGGGTGTGCCGCCATCGATCAGCACGCCCTCCAGATTGCCGAACGCGATATCGGCAGCAGAGATGACCGGTGTCACGTCTTGCAGGAAGCTAACGCCATCGTCATCCGGCAAATGGTTCTCGGGATAGTCCGTGCCAATCATCATGTCGCCAACGGAGGCAATGCTGATGCGAATCGTCGACCGGTCAGGTGGCGGAGCCGGAGCCGGAGCCGGTTGTACGATCGGCGGCGGTGGAGGCTCTGGCGGAGGGGCCGTTGGCAGCGACGTTTCGGTGCTTGCACAAGCCGCTATCTGCAGCGTCAGCAGTATTAGAAAGCTTTTGGCTAAATCAGTCACCGAGACGAATACGCATAACGTCTATTTTGGCCGCCCTGAGCCGGCTGCGTGTGACATTCAACGCGTCAAGATTATCGATCGGGCCGATATAGACACGAAAGTAGTCACGATCATTCACTCTTGCTCGCTGCACCCGTGATTCGATGCCGTGAAGTGCGAGCTCAGCGCGTCGCCGGTCGGCGTCGTTATGTGTTGAAAAAGAACCCGCCTGCAGCAAGTAGATACCGGGTTCTTCGATCGCCTTTGGCTCCACGTCCTTATCAACGACAGGCTCTTCGTCAGAAATGATTATTTCGAAGGCGGGCAACATCTTGTAGAAATCGAATCGATCTTCTGACGATTCGACAATCTCGGGGTCGGTCGCTGCTCGTTCGCTGTTGTTATCGATGGTGCTTTGAAGGCTTGCAGGCACCGGCGATGCTGATTTCACCGTAGTGGTCGTCGCGGGCTCGCGATCTTTGACATAGACCGCGAAGGCGACGGACAGGCCGATGCCGAGACCGAACATCATCCATAACCAGCCTGGATATTCAGCTTTTTTCTTTTGCCTTGTTGAACGTCTTTTCTTGCGCTGCGCCATTACATCTCTTCTGGTGCGGACACACCGAGAATTGCCAGGCCATTTGCCACAACGATCTTGACTGCTGCATACAAAGTCAGTCGCGCATCCCGCAGGTTCGCGTCATCGACCAGAACTTTGTGGGCGTTATAGCTGGAATGGAATTCGCTGACGAGGTCGCGGAGATAATGCACAAGGGTCTGTGGTGCACGGTTCTTCGCCGCAAGTTCGATGATCTCGGGGTAGCGACTCATTGCTGACATGAGCGATTTTTCCTGCGTCGCTGTGAGCATAGCGAGATTCGCCGCACCGTTTTTCCGGTCCCAGTTCATCCCTGACTCATTGGCCCTGCGGAAAACTCGCGCAATGCGGGCGTGAGCGTACTGAATATAAAACACCGGGTTGTCGTTCGATTGGGAGGTTGCGACATCAAGATCGAAATCGAGGTGCTGGTCGTTTGAACGCATGACGTAATAGAAACGCGCTGCGTCATTGCCAACCTCTGCGCGTAGCTGCCGCAGTGTGTCGAATTCACCGGATCGAGTCGACATCTGCATTTTCTCGCCGCCGCGATACAGCGTGACGAATTGCACCAGTTCGACTTCAAGGTCACTGCTCTTGTATCCCATCGCATCAAGGCCGGCCTGCAGGCGCTCAATGTAACCGTGATGATCAGCACCGAGTATGTCGATCAGGTGATCAAAACCACGCTCGCGCTTGTCGAAGTGATAGGCGATGTCGGAGGCAAAATACGTTTTGACACCGTTCGCACGAATTACCACGCGGTCTTTTTCATCACCAAACCGGGTCGCAGGAAACCAGGTGGCGCCGTCTTTCTCGTACAGCATGCCGCGCTCTTTGAGCACGGCAAGCGCGGCGTCAATACGGCCGGTTTTCGTCAGGCTCTGCTCCGAGTACCACTTATCAAAGGTGACACCAAATTCTGCCAGGTCATCCTCAATGTCCGCGCGAATGGATTCGAGTGCCTGCTGACGAATGCGGTCAAAGCCATCTTCCCCCTGCAGCTCTTTTGCTCTTGCAACCAGCGCGTCGATGAACGCGTCGGCATCACCGTCAGGTGCGTCGATCGGCAGTCCGTCAAGCACCGCACCGATCGTTGGGCAATCCAGCGATGAGGTATCAATTTCGGCAGCAATGTCACGTATGTATTCGCCACGATAACCGCCGTTGGGAAACGGGACATTGATGTCATTGGACTCAAGCCACCTTAGCCAGACGCTGGCACCCAGAATGTCCATTTGCCGGCCGGCGTCATTGACGTAGTATTCGCGGCGCACCGGAAAACCAGCGGCCTCCAGGAGGTTGCCGACGGACGCGCCGTAAGCAGCATGCCGGCCGTGGCCCACGTGCAGCGGTCCGGTTGGATTGGCTGAGATGAATTCCAGCAGAATTTTCGGTGCATCTTTCTGCGCTTGCCGACCGTAATCCGCCGCACTATCAAGAATAGTCATGAGCTCGGTATGAAACGCTGCCGGGCTCATATGAAAATTGATGAAACCGGGTCCGGCGATTTCCACTTTAGCAACCTGTTCGTTATTACCCAGCGCGGCAACAAGGCTGGCTGCTATTTCGCGCGGGTTTTTCCGGACAGGCTTGGCCAGCCGCATCGCGACATTGCAGGCGAAATCGCCATGGCTGGCGTCACGCGTGCGTTCAACCGTGGTGCCAATGTCGAGGTCAGTAGCCGCTTCTGCGAGTTCGGGCAGCGATTTGAGAGCGTCATTAACGAGGTTTGCGACTAATTGCTTCATTGCGTGTTCTGGTCTTATCCGGCGAGCCGGCAATTCTACCGGGTTATGAGTGGCTGTATAGGCCCGGCTTACTCAAAACAGCTCGACCGGATCAACATCAATCGACCAACGAACCTTGCGGGCCGACGGGTCGCTCTCAAGAAATGGGCGCAGTTCCCGTAGCAAGCGATGCAGGGTTGCCCGATCGCTGCTTTGAATCAGAAGCTGTGCGCGATAGCGACCGGCCCTTCTCGCCATTGGTGCGTCGACCGGGCCAAGAATTCGGATGGTCTCTGATGGGCTGCGGGCAAGTTGCTGCCCGGCAACTTCCAGAAAGCGATGCGCATCCGACTGCTTGTGCGCCGCGGAGCGTAACAATGCGAGACGGGTAAATGGTGGCCAGCGCGTGAGTTCGCGTTCCGCTAGTGCATTGTCCGAGATCTCGCGGTAGCCGCCATCGATCAGCGTTCGCCAAAAATCGTTTTCCGGGAATGCCGTCTGGATCAGAACCTCCCCGGGGCGGCTCTCCCGGCCCGCCCGCCCCGCAACCTGAATGATGGATTGCGCCATGCGCTCACTGCTTCGAAAGTCAGTGCCAAACAAGCCCTGGTCTGCATTCACGACACCCACCAGCGTCAGTTTCGGGAAGTGGTGTCCTTTCGACAGCATTTGCGTGCCGACAAGAATATTTGCGTGCCCGAGAGTCGCACCCTCAAGTGCTTCATGCATCGCGCCTTTGCGCTTGGTGCTGTCGCTGTCTATGCGACTGATCACTGCATCTGGAAATCGAGCGAGCAGCGTCTCTTCGATACGTTGCGTGCCCTCGCCGAGCGGCTTAACGAGTTCGCCGCATTCTTCGCATTGCTCATTCAGTGGCCGGCAAGAGCCGCAGTGATGACATCGAAGCTGGCGGTTGCCGGCGTGCACTGTCAATCGAGAATCGCAGCGTTCGCAGCCGGCAATGTGGCCGCAGCTGTTACAGATCAGTGTTGGTGCAAAACCGCGGCGGTTCAGGAAGATCAAAACCTGACCGTCGGCATCCATGTGCTTGCGGATCGCCTCTGCCATAGGTTCGCTGATCCCATCCGTCGATGGCGTGCGTACTGTGTCGATCAGGCGCACTATCGGCGGCAAGGCGCCACCCGCACGCTTGGGCAGGATGATGTGTTCGAAAGAGCCACTTCGGCAGTGATGCAACATCTCAAGTGTCGGCGTTGCGCTGCCGAGGATCACCGGAATATCCAGATGTTTCGCTCTTGCGATCGCGAGGTCACGAGCAGAGTAGCGCAAGCCCTCTTGCTGCTTGAACGAATGATCATGTTCCTCGTCAACAATAATCAGCCCGGGATTTTTCAGAGGAGTGAAAATAGCCGAGCGTGTCCCAACCACGAGCTTCGCGGTACCGGATCGTGCTGCTCGCCAGGCCGCCAGCCGTGCGGTATCAGACAGTCCGGAGTGCAGCAATGCCGGTGCGACGCCAAGACGGTCCTGAAGTCGCGACACAAGTTGCGGCGTCAGGCCGATTTCAGGCACGAGGAGAAGGGCCTGCTTGCCCTCACTCAGCACGTCGTTGACGCGCTGCAGATAAACTTCGGTCTTGCCGCTACCCGTTACACCGTCCAGCAAGTAGGGTTTGAACTGGTCAGAGGATCGAAATGCGGACAAGGCGCTCTGCTGATCAGAGTTAAGCGGCGGTCCCGATTTTTTCTCGCCTGTTATATGTTCGTCGAACGCTTCGGCGCGCGTCTCGAATGTTGAGATCAGCCCCTTCACCAACAAGCCTTTGGCCGCCCTGCGCCAGTTCGGCAGCAGCTCGGTAAGCAGATCGGTTTCCAGTCCGTCACCCCCGGCATCCAGCAGCGACTCGAGCAATTCGGCCTGTTTTGGTGCACGCCGTGCCAGCGAGTCGGCGTCTGATTGTTCAGCCGAGTCGGTCGCTATGACTCTCTCGACCATGGGGTGCAGGGATTTGCCGTGTCTCAGATGAGAAGGAAGGGCCGCGGCAACCACTTCGCCGATCGGGTGGTGGTAATACTCGCTGACAAAACGAATCAGCCAGAGATCCGCGTCCGACAGCAATGCTGATGCGTCGAGCGTCTCGCTGCAACGCCTCAGCTTGTTGGTCGGAACATCCGACTGCCCGGTGCAGCCCACCACAACGCCGATCTGTTGTTGCCGACCGAAAGGCACTCGCACACGACAGCCCACCAAGGGCTCTGGCCCCTTTATGGGCGGCAGGTAGTCGAATTCCCGCGACAGCGGTACGTTGACCGCGACTTTGAGTATGGGGCTATCGCTCACGCTTCTACATTATCTCGTTATTTCCGACCGGTCCCTGTCAACTGCGGCCGGTCTCAGGCGTTAAACAGGACAGACAACTTAGATCACTACGTGGTGGAGTCAAGGGATATGACCGCAGGAGTATCAGTTTTTGCGGTATCGTGCACAGCGAAACCGACAGGAGCGCGGACACTGCAAAAGCAACAGCAACTTGGACAGTTTCTCGCTGAGGTAGAGCGGCGCGCGTTGCGAATCGCAGAAATCGGCGTGCGGGACCGGGATGAGGCGCTGGATCTGGTGCAGGATGCGATGATCAAGCTGGTTCGAAACTACGGTGGTCGTCAGAAGGATGAGTGGACCCCGTTGTTCTACCGCATTCTGCAAAACGGGGTTCGAGACTGGCATCGGCGGCAAGGGGTGCGCAACCGCATTATGGTCTGGTTGCAGAAGGCGAAGCCGGATGACCATGATGTTATCGCGTCTGCGCCTGACCCGGCGGGCCGATCGCCGGATGAGGAACTGCAGAACGCTGAAGCCATGGAAGCCATAGAGGCGGCGGTGAATGCATTACCGAGACGACAGCAAGAGGCGTTCATGTTGAGAACATTTGAAGGCCTCGACGTCGCCGGGACCGCTGTTGCCATGGGGTGCAGCGAGGGCAGCGTCAAAACGCACTGTTCCCGCGCAATTCATGCGCTTCGGGACAAGCTGGGAGAGCACTGGCAATGAACAAGACTGACGAGCGGTTGGCAGAGCAGGCGAAAGAAGCCTTCGACCGGTCTGTCGATGGACTGGATGCCGCGTCCCTGTCCCGATTGAATCGTGCACGACAGGCGGCGCTTGCAGAGGCCGTGCGGCCGCAGCGAGCGCGGTTACGCTGGCTGCCCGCGACTGGCGCTGCTGCCGCGGTCCTGCTGGCGGTGTTTACCCTTCAGGGCCCAGGCGAAGTGGACGTTATCTCGGCACCTGCGACGGACCTGGAGTTCCTGCTGATTGAAGAGAGTATCGAGATGCTTGAGGAACTCGAGTTTTACAGCTGGTTGGCGACGCAGGAACTGGAAGGCGACGGAGATAGAGGATGAAAGCCAGGACCATCCTGGGAATCGCCTTGCTACTGCTGATTAGTACGGTTTCATACGGTGATGGTGAGTTCAGCTGGGACAGCCTCAGCGAGTCACAACAGGCAATCCTGGCTGAGTTCAGAGCGGACTGGGACAACCTGCCACCCAAACGTCAGGAGCGACTGTCAGGCGGTGCAGAGCACTGGATGGCCATGAGTGACGGTGAGCGAAAAGAGGCCAAAGCCCGCTTTTCCGAATGGGGGAAGCTGTCCGATGACCGCAGGGAGCTGATTCGTGAGCGCTATGACATGTACACAAGTTTGTCGCCAGACGAGCAGAAACGAATTCGCGAGAATTTTCGCCGCTTCAATCGAATGAATCACGAGCGCCGACAGAAAATGCGTGAGCGATTCCGGGACATGACGCCGGAACAGCGTCAGCGCGCCCGGGAACGCATGCGGGATCGACCGAAGCCGCCATCACGCGATTAATACTTAGCGACTATTACTTACACGGAAGGCTTTGTACCTGCTGACCACCTCCGTTAAACTGCCGCAGTTCAAATGGAGGAGCAAGTATGAGGATCGGTGTACCGAGGGAAATCCACGCTGGTGAGCAACGTGTCGCGACGACTCCGGAAGTTGCCGCACAGCTTATAAAGCTGGGCTTTGATATCGCAGTCGAGGCCGGTGCCGGCGTTAGTGCAAACTATTCTGATAGCTCCTACAAAGAGGCGGGCTGTGACATTGTCGCAGCGGCAGCGGATATTTGGTCAAACTCCGACGTGATTCTGAAGGTAAGACCTCCAGAAGGCGGTGAAGCAGACAACCTGCGCGCGGACCAGACCCTGATCAGCTTTCTTTGGCCGGCTCAAAATCCGGACCTCCTGAAGCAACTGACCGACAGTGGCGCGACAGCAATGTCCATGGACAGCGTGCCGCGTATCTCGCGCGCCCAGAAAATGGACGCACTGAGTTCAATGGCCAACATTGCGGGCTATCGATCTGTCGTCGAGGCAGCGCAACTTTTCCCACGATTTTTCACGGGTCAAATTACCGCAGCCGGCAAAGTGCCGCCGGCCAAAGTAATGGTGATCGGTGCCGGAGTCGCCGGTCTTGCGGCTATCGGTGCCGCGAAGAGTATGGGCGCCATTGTGCGCGCTTTCGATACTCGCCCCGAGGTTAAAGAACAGGTCGAGAGCATGGACGCTGAGTTCCTGATGCTCGACTTTGAAGAAGATGAGGACGGCTCCGGCGAAGGTGGTTACGCCAAGACGATGAGCAAGGAATTCA
This sequence comes from Gammaproteobacteria bacterium, assembly GCA_009937445.1. GTDB lineage: Bacteria > Pseudomonadota > Gammaproteobacteria > Steroidobacterales > Woeseiaceae > UBA1847. Next base: position 34,892 of record JAACFM010000009.1, read on the forward strand.
TCGACGCGGAAATGGCACTGTTCAGGGAGCAGGCCAAGGAAGTCGACATTATTATTACGACAGCCCTGATTCCCGGCAGACCAGCGCCAAAATTGATCATGGCCGACATGGTTCATGCGATGAAGGACGGCAGCGTCGTTGTCGATCTTGCCGCTGAGCAGGGCGGCAACTGCGAGCTGACTGTTCCTGAGAAAGTCGTCAAAACGGAGAATGGCGTTTCTGTCATCGGATACACCGATTTGCCGAGCCGCATGGCCGCACAGTCAAGCCAGTTGTACGCAACCAATTTACGCCATTTGCTGACGGACATGACGCCTGAGAAAGATGGCATCGTCATCAATGATTTTGAAGATGAGGTCGTTCGTGGTGCAACCGTTTGCAAGGGTGGCGAGACAACGTATCCGCCACCAGCGCCGAAACTCTCGGCCGCACCGAAGAAGGTCGAACCCGCGCCGGCACCGATCAAGGTGGAAAAGAAACGATCCGTCATGGGTCCGATCATCGCCATGCTTGCTGGTGGCCTCGCGTTGCTCGGCTTAGGAGCTGTCGCTCCTGAATCGTTCATGATGCATTTCACCGTATTTGTTCTGGCCTGTTTCGTGGGCTACATGGTGATCTGGAATGTTTCGCCAGCACTGCATACGCCGTTGATGAGCGTCACCAATGCGATATCGAGCATCATCGTTATCGGTGCGCTACTGCAAATAAGTGCAACGGATACCGTGATCATGTGGGTTGCAGCAGCAACAGTTCTTGTAACGAGCATCAACATCGCGGGCGGCTTCGCCGTCACGCGACGCATGCTCGAAATGTTCCGGAAGTGAGGTCGAGATGATGAGCCAAGGCATCGTTACTATGTCGTACATCATTGCGACTATTCTTTTTATTCTGGCCCTGGGTGGTCTTTCCAACCAGGAGACCGCACGTCGCGGCAACTGGTACGGCATCATCGGTATGTCCATCGCGTTGCTGGCAACGATTATCGGAGTTGTTGAACGACACTACGAAATCTTGCTGTTGGCGCTGTTGATTGGCGGCACGATCGGCATCATTCTGGCGCGGCGTGTGCAAATGACGCAGATGCCGGAATTGGTCGCTGTCCTGCACAGTCTGGTTGGTGCCGCGGCGGTCGCGGTTGGTTTCGCGAGCTTCATGGATCCTGGCAGGCTGGCGCACTTTGCCGGCGTTGAGCTGACGATCCATGATATCGAGACCTATCTTGGCATCCTGATTGGCGCGGTCACCTTCTCCGGTTCAGTCATCGCGTTCGGCAAACTCTCCGGACGTATTGGTGGTTCGCCACTGACAATACCGGGACGGCATTGGCTGAATCTTGCTCTGTTGATCGGTGCGATCTACTTCGGTTATCAATTTGTTGTGCAGTCTGCAGCTGGCGGCGGCACGGAGCCGCTCGTCATCATGACCGTTATCGCCCTGTTGTTTGGTATTCACATGGTCATGGCCATCGGCGGTGCCGATATGCCGGTTGTTGTTTCCATGCTTAACAGCTACTCCGGTTGGGCGGCGTCGGCGACGGGCTTCATGCTCGGCAACGACCTGCTGATCGTTACAGGTGCGCTGGTTGGGTCAAGTGGCGCTATCCTGAGTTACATCATGTGCCGTGCCATGAACAGAAGTTTCATTTCGGTTATTGCCGGTGGATTCGGCACCGGTGGCGGTACGGTGGTCAGTGGTGATGGTGAAGATCAGGGCGAGGTTGTTCCTATCGACACGCAGGAAACCGCTCAGCTTCTCGCAGATGCGAAAGAGGTAATGATCATTCCGGGTTACGGAATGGCGGTTGCTCAGGCGCAGCATACGGTCTATGAAATCACGAAGACTTTGCGGGCCAAAGGCGTCAACGTTCGTTTCGGTATTCACCCGGTGGCCGGGCGCATGCCGGGCCACATGAACGTGTTGCTGGCTGAAGCGAAAGTACCTTATGACATCGTTTTCGAGATGGATGAAATCAACGAAGACTTCCCGAACATCGATGTCTCGGTTGTTATTGGCGCAAATGACATCGTTAACCCATCCGCTTTGACCGATCCGAACAGCCCGATTGCCGGAATGCCGGTGCTGGAGTGCTGGAAAGGGAAGACGTCAATTGTCCTGAAGCGCAGCATGGCTACGGGATATGCTGGCGTTCAAAACCCCCTGTTCTTCCTGGATAATTCGCGAATGTTGTTTGGCGATGCGAAAGAAACGCTCGATGAGGTGTTGAAGGCACTCTAAAGTTGGCATAATCGGAGCAATCCAAAGAGGGACGGATATGCTCGCTGGACTTGCCTCCGATATTTCGCAACAGGTACTCCGCACCGATGTTGCGGGAATGCCGCTGGAGTGGATCGACTATCGCGATGCGGTACGTCTGTATCACGCCGAGCAGGTAGCGTATGACTGTGGCACGCTGCTCTACACCGTGTTCGGCGGTTACAGTTCTGCGAACGGCCAGCGCAGCCGCATCAACGTCAATTCCATTATCGCCACTCACGGCACAAGCCAGGGTCTTTCCCGCAACCGGGACCAGTATGTGCCGCCGCTAAACAACCGCACGTTATTCAAGCGCGATGCCAATCTGTGTCTGTACTGTGGCAATCGATACATGACCCGTGATCTGACTCGCGACCACGTCACGCCGGTGTCACAAGGCGGGCGTGACAAGTGGAACAACGTCGCCACGGCGTGCAGACGATGCAACAACTTCAAAGGCGGGCGCACGCCTGAACAGGCGGCGATGGAGTTGATCGCGATACCGTTCACTCCCAATTACGCCGAGTACATTTATCTGAAAGGACGCCGCGTCCTGACAGACCAGATGCAGTATTTGCTGGCGCACATTCCACGCTCCAGCCCATTGCACGCACGCCTCAGTGATCATCTCTCCAGCGGGGAGGAGATTGTTGAGGTGCATTTTCATGACTGACTATCGCCCTCTGGGCGCGTTTATGCCCCCTTGGGTGCTCCTGTGATAGTCCAATGCAATATCTGATTGATGCCAGTGTGTATATCTTTCGGGCGTATTACTCCATGCCTGAGGATATGGTCGATGACAACGGCAACCCCGTAAACGCGCTGTACGGTTTTTGTCGCTTCATTGGCGATTTTATGGAGCAGGTCACGCCCGAATACATAGCCATCTTGTTTGACGAGAGCATGACCGAGTCGTATCGAACAGAGATCTATCCCGAGTACAAGGCGAATCGCGATCCAGCCCCACCGGAGCTGAAACGGCAGTTTGAACAGTGTCGTCGTTTCGTGCGTGCACTTGGCGTGTTGGAGCACAGCAGTCCGGCGTATGAAGCCGATGACCTGATTGGCACGCTGGTGCATCACGGCCGCAGGATCGGCCGACCGTCAACGATTGTTACTCGCGACAAGGACCTCACTCAGTTGTTGACCAAGCAGGACGTCTTCTGGGATTTCGCCGGGAAAGGAAAGCTTCGGTATGACCAAATTCCCGGTTCGTTTGGTGTCTGGCCGGAACAGATCGCGGATTTTCTGGCACTGGCCGGTGACGCGGTAGACAACATCAAGGGCGTGCCTGGCGTCGGCAAAAAGACCGCGACCATGCTCTTGCAGCACTTCGACAGCCTTGACGATATTTATGCCAATCTCGACAAGATTCATGAGGTCAATGTGCGCGGTGCGAAGACACTGGGTGCAAAACTTGATACACACAAGGACGACGCGTTTCTTGCGCGACGACTGACCGGCATCGCGTGTGATGCACCGATGGAAAACGTGGAAGCGCGGCTGCAGCCTGCCGCGCCAAGGCTGGGTGCGATCAATGCACTGTACGATGAGGCGGGTATCGGAATGGCGCTGCGGCGTCAGGCGGAGCGCGTCTCTGACATTTACCGTCACTAGGCTGCACTGGACCAGACATGCCGGACTGGTCGTCAATTTATCAATCCCTTGAAGAACACGGCGTTCGTGTATTCAACGACACTGTGCCGCCAATCCCTGTGAGTGGTGGTGACATTAGTGCGGCCTGGAGGTTGGCGACCACAGAGGGCCACCTGTTCATCAAAACCGGACCATTGTCCACGGCCGAGATGTTTGCTGCCGAAGCTGACGGCCTGTCCGAGCTGTCTCGGTCCGGAGCCGTTTACGTTCCTGAAGTCATCGCAGAAGGTCAGTGTGAGGCCATGGTGTTTCTGGCGCTGGAGTGGCTTGCGCTGGAGCCTGTTGATGCACAAGTCGAACACAGCTTCGGCGAACAGCTTGCCGAGTTGCACCGGACGACTGCAGAACAATTCGGCTGGCACCGTGACAACACCATTGGACTGACAGCACAGCGAAATACGTGGACTGATAACTGGGTAGATTTCTATCGGGAGCACCGCCTGTCATTTCAATTGCGGCTCGCCGCTGACAACGGATTCAGGAGCGAGCTGCAGGGTCGTGGTGCGCGGCTGCTAAAGCGCTTGCCGATATACTTTGAGAATACACAGCCCGTGGCGTCGCTACTGCACGGCGATCTTTGGGGCGGAAACTGGGGTTGTACGGCAGGTCGGCCGGTGATCTTCGATCCAGCGGTCTACTATGGGGATCGGGAAACCGATATCGCCATGACACGATTGTTCGGCGGCTTTGGCGCCGCGTTTTATGAGGCCTATGAGGCTTGTTGGCCCTTGCCGGACGGACACCATGAAAGACAGGATCTCTATCAGTTGTATCATGTACTGAATCACCTGAATTTGTTCGGCAGCGGCTACCTTGGCCGGGCCGTCAGCCTGATGGACAAACTACTCTAGGACCAAAACGATGACAGAACCACGCGCACTCATCACCGGCGCCTCGGCAGGACTCGGCGTCGAGTTTGCACGCCAGTTGGCAGGCAAAGGCAAAGACCTGATCCTGGTGGCCCGCAGAACGGACCGTATGGACACTTTGGCAAAGGCGCTGCGTGACGAATTCAATGTTGCCGTTGACGTCATTCAGGCTGACCTGTCTGACATCAGAGCGACCTCTGACCTGTATGCGGAGGTTACCCGCCGCGGTCTCACGGTGGATTATCTGATCAACAACGCAGGCTCAGTCGGCCCTGACTTGCTGAACGACAGGGACTGGCCAGCACAGCAGCAGTACATCGAACTGATGATGACGTCGGTGGCCGGAATGTGTCATCACTTCATTCCACCGATGAGAGCAAGAGGGTTCGGGCGGGTGCTAAATGTTGCGTCGGTTGCTGGCCTGGTTTCGTTGGCCGGGGACTCCAGCTATGGACCGACCAAAGCCTATCTTATTGCTTTGTCGAAGGGCCTCGCAGCGACCGTGAAGAGTCAGGGGGTACACGTACTCGCGTTGTGTCCCGGGTTCACACATACAGAATTCCATAAGTCGGATGAGCTCACGCGAGTGAAGAACAGTCTGCCCAAGTTCATCTGGTATGACGCAGATGTGGTTATTCGGGAAGGTCTGGTCGCGTTGGACAAAGGTAAGGCCGTTTATATTTCCGGCCGGTTGTATCGCTTCCTGATCCCGCTTCTGAGGTCACGTTTTGGTGGCTTTATCATGGCCGCGATTGGTGTGAAACGAGATTACTAAGCCGGGAAATCGCTGGCATCGCTCGACTCGTCCACTTCGTATTTCTCGCCGAGGAAATCCTCTTCAAAAGCGAACAGGGTTGTCCCTTCGGGTGCATGAATAGCAACGAAGGCACCCTCGAATCCGGGGAATTTCTCAAACGACATCCCGTGTTGTTCGATGAGCGCCATCAATGCGTGCCGATTTGGACATTTGAAACACAACGATGGCGCGGTCACCGCGATACTTTCAGACAAGCCCAGCGGTACACCATCAGCCTCAAAGCGCATGTGTATTGCTGGTTCTTCCCTCATGTCCAGGAGGGTTGGAGCGATCGGCGCCCAAAACTGCGCTGACCGAAGCGCCTCTTTTACGGGTAACGTGAGTTCGAACCAGTGTCCGCACATCGAATTCTTTCCCGGCTGGTCGTTGCGGTGAAATGTGCGTGCCTCAATCATCGTGATCATGTGACCGTCCCGGTCGGGGAAGCGAAGTTCATTGAATGCGTCGTCGCCGAGCTGCATGTAGCTGAACTCAAAACCATGATCGCTCATAGAGCGAGCATGCTTCGCAACATCCTGTTGCACGAAGGTAATGGCCGGTGCGTCAAATTCACGATCGTGTAAACCGATAGTGAGTTCGCCATCGCTGACGACAGCGTATTTGTGCGACCACACCTCCCCGATCTCGAGCTCGACGAATCCCAGAGTCTTGTAGAACAGTAACGAGTGGAGAATATCTGGCGTTCGAATAGAGAACTCCAGAAATCGACCAATGCTACTCAAGATTCAGCTCCCAGCTCCCTCGCACGTTGACGGGTTTCGTGAAGGGAGGATGCGTCAACGACGGGCTCCCAGCCCATGGTGTGTTTGCGCAGCAACCCGGCAAGAAAGCGGACGTGGTCATCGCGCGAGTTAAGCGCCGGAATGTAGTGCAGAGACCCGCCGCCTGCCTCAATGAAGAATTCGGCATTCTGCATTGCGATTTCTTCCAGTGTCTCAAGACAATCGGCAGAGAAGCCCGGGCATACGACGTCGATTCTGGACAGGCCCTGGTGACCCAGCTCTTTGATCGTTTCGTCCGTATACGGGGCCAGCCACTTTTCGCGGCCGACACGAGACTGAAACGAAATCACCCACTCGTCATCACTCAGCCCGAGTTGGCCGGCCAGCAGTCTGGCGGTTTTCTGACAATGGCAATGGTATGGATCACCATTGATCAAGGTGCTTTTGGGCACGCCGTGAAAAGACATCAGGAGCTTGTCGCCCCGGCCGTTGGCTTCCCAGCTTTCACGAATACTCGCGGCCAGCGCATCGATATAACCCGCTTCATCGTGATAGTTGTTGATGAAGCGCGCCTCGGGAATCCAGCGAAGTTTAGCCAGCTTGCGAACGACGCCATTAAAAACCGACGCCGTCGTTGTTCCGGAATACTGTGGATACAAGGGCAGTGTCACAATTCGCCGCGCGCCACTTGCCAGCAATTTGTCTATTGCACTGTCGATCGAAGGCTCGCCGTAGGTCATGGCAAGCTCAACGCTGACCGGCGCTGCAGATGACGCCGCCAGCTCTGTACGCAACTTATCGGTGATGGCCATTGAATGAGTCATCAGTGGCGAACCTTTGTCGGTCCAGACCTTTTGATAGGCAGCAGCCGAGCGCGAAGGGCGTATTACGAGGATGATGAGATTGAGAATCAGCCACCAGAGCAGTCGCGGGTATTCAACGACGCGAGGATCGGATAGGAACTGCCGCAAAAAGCGGCGAACAGCGGCCGTCGTCGGTGCATCCGGCGTACCCAGATTGACGACAAGAACGCCTGTCGATTCGGGCAGTCCATGTTCAAATTGCGGTATGTTTTGGTACTTCGGCATAGTCTCGTCAGCGATTATTTAACGCCTGCAACATTACGGCAAAGAATCACCGTCCGCCAGTGAAAGCGACTATAATTGCTTGTCTTAATTGACTTTTGTCAAAGTGAAAAGCCGATGAATGAACCCCTTGAAGAAAAGGAGCCAGGCGCTGAGCGCTGGGTGTTGCTGCGAGATCTGGGTGTGCTGCAGGTCAAACTTGTCGTCGACGGGTTACGAGATCTGGTGCTTGTCCCGCTTTCTCTGATCGCCGGCGTCATTAGCCTGGCGTTGAGTAAAGACAATCTACCAGGCCCGCAGTTTTACCAACTTCTGGCATGGGGGAAACAGTCCGAAGTGTGGATCAACCTCTTTGGTGCGGTGAACAACTCGCCCGAAAAAATAGAGCAAGCAACGCCGTTCGGCAACCAGGACATTGACGATATCGTTGGACGACTGGAGTCTTTCGTTGTTGACGAAGTCAAACGCGGGGGCGTGACGACACAAGCGAAGGAGAGGCTCGACAAGATCCTCGATGCCGTGCAGCGGAATAAGTCGGCGGGCTGAAATACTCTCTTTATGCAGCTTCCATGATTGCGGAAACGCCCATTCCACCGGCCGTGCAAATCGAAATCAGCCCTCTACCAGAGCCTTTTTCATGAAGTAGCTTCGCCAGCGTCGCGATGATACGAGCGCCTGTAGCGGCGAAGGGATGACCGATGGCGATGCTGCCGCCCTTCGTATTCAGGCGCGCCAGATCGATCGGCCCCATAGCCTCGTCGCGTCCAAGACGATCGTGGCAGAACTCATCAGACTGCCACGCCTTCAGGGTTGCGACGGTCTGAGCCGCAAAAGCCTCGTGTATTTCGTAGAAGTCAAAGTCCTGAAGATTCAGATTCGCCTGTTTCAACATGTCGGATACCGCGTAGGCGGGTGCCATCAACAGGCCTTCATCGTTGATGAAATTGACGGCGCTGGCTTTGGCAAACGTAAGATATGCCATGACGGGCAGGTTCTTCTTTCGAGCCCAGTCCTCGGATGCGAGCAGCACCGCAGCTGCACCGTCGGTCAGAGCCGTACTGTTGCCCGCCGTCATCGTTCCTGCTTCGCTCTTGTCAAAGACCGGCTTTAACGCCGCGAGCTTTTCGAATGTCGTGTCGCGCCGAATATTGTTGTCTTCCTCGGCATCCTGAAATGGAACAACCAGATCATCAAACCAACCGGCATCATAAGCAGCTGCGGCTTTTATGTGGCTCGACAGCGCCAGTTGGTCCTGGTGTTCGCGCTGCACGTCCCACTGCTTTGCGATGAGTTCCGTGCTTTCGCCCATGGACAGGCCGGTTCGGGGTTCCTTCACGCCAGGAAACACCGGCTTGAAATGACCGGGGCGAATCTTGAAAAAAGAACCGATGCGTTGCAGTGGTGATCTTGCCCGATGTATTTCCATGAGCAATCGCCGGTAAGCATCCGGATAGACGACAGGTGCGTCGCTGACATTATCGGTACCACCCGCGATACCCGCATCAATCTGGCCCAGGGCGATCTTGTTAGCAATCATGATTGCGGCTTCCAGGCTGGTGCCACACGCTCGCTGCATATCAACAGCCGGTGTTCTGAGCGACAGGCCGGAGTCGATGACGCACTCTCTGGCGAGGTTCCAGTCACTGGTATGTTTGATGACGGCCCCAAGAGCGACTTCGCCAAGAGTCTGGCCCTTAAGGTCGAACTTGTTAACAACGCCGTCCAGCGCTGCAACCATCAAATCCTGGTTCGTACAGTTTCGATAGACTGAGTGGGAGCGGCAAAACGGGATCCGGGATCCACCAACTACCGCGACTCGAATCGATCGTCCATCATGCAACATGCCTGTCTCCATTTCGGGGTTCTTAGCTGGGCGCGCCGCAACTTTACACCATTCGAGGACTGTACGTTAAGATGCGGCGATGACTCAATTGGACTTAGCTGAATACAAGACACACGCGAAGGCGTTATTGCGTCTTGGCGGGCCGCTGATCGTGAACAATCTGGCGGTCGCTGGAATGGGGTTCGCCGATGCCGTGATGGCTGGCAGCCTCGGTGCCAGAGAGTTGGCGGCAGTCGCGGTTGGCGGTAGCTTCTGGTTCCTTGGGTTTACATTGTGTCTGGGCATATTGATGGCCATCTCGCCGATCGTCTCCCGCCATTTCGGGGCGAAAGACTATGATCTGATTGGCCGCTACACACGCCAGGGGATTTATCTGGCGGTGCTGATGGGCATCCCGTTGATTCTTTTGGGGCAATACGCAGCGGCACCGCTTCTGGAAAGGTTCGGTATCGATCCGGAGTTTCGCGATCTTACCGTGGGCTATGTCAGTGCAATTATGTACGGCGCACCAGGGATATTCATTTTTCTGGCCTTACGATTTACAACGGAAGGTATTGGCCTGACACGACCGATCATGTTCACGTCGATATTCGCACTGTCGTGCAATGTGTTTCTGAATTACGTGTTGATGTTCGGGCATTTCGGCGCGCCCGCGCTTGGGGCGGTCGGTTGTGGCTATGCCAGTGCGATATCGATGTGGGCCGTCATGATTGTGTTGGCCGGGTACATGATGACCAGCAAGGTTTATCGACGGTTTCATATATTCTCTCGAGTCGCACCGCTGCGCATTTCGGTATTTAAGGAGATCATTTACCTGGGAGTGCCGATAGCGATAACCATTACAGCGGAAGCCGGACTTTTCTCTGCGGTTTCTATCCTCATGGGCACACGTGGGACTGAAATAACCGCGGCACATCAGATTGCGATTAACTTTTCTTCCACGACTTTCATGATCCCACTTGCACTTAGTGGCGCTACGACGGTTATGGTCGGACAATTGCTCGGCGCCGGAAAATTTCGTGAAGCTCGAATAAGCGGTCGGATCGGTATCGCGCTCTGCGCCGGTGTCATGACTTTGTCTGCCTTGTTTCTGCTGGTCTTCCGAGATGCTGTCGTTGGTCTCTACACCGACGATTCGGCCGTTACCGGCATTGCTCTTAGCCTGCTTCTGATGGCCGCCATTTTTCAGGTTGCCGACGGTGTGCAGATCGGGGCCGCGGGAGCGCTCAGAGGTTACAAGGACACCGCTTATCCCATGGGAATAAACATATTCGCGTTCTGGGTACTGGCGTTTCCGCTGGCCTACCTCGCAGCGGTCACCTACAAAGCGCCGCCCAATTTCATCTGGGCGGGCTTTGTGGTCGGACTTGGCGTTGCGGCAATATTGCTGACCTGGCGATTCAGCCGGCTTTCACGCGCGGCTTTACTCAGGCCGGTTTGATGTTCGAGTTCAGTCGGAACAGGTTGCCAGGGTCATACTTGTTCTTGGCCTCGACGAGTCGCGGATAGTTGTCGCCGTAGTTGCCCTGGGTCTTCTTCTCGGACTCTTCATTGAGGTTTGTGTAGAAACCAATAATGTAGGGTGAGGCGTCCTTGTAGAAGGCTCGCGCTTTCGCAATTTTCCCGTCCATCACAGTTGGGTCGTCCGAAGCGAACATGATGCCAAGGTTGAGCGCCGCGTTACGGTGCGAGTAGGCCATCGCATCTGGCGCGACCGTAGCGGGCATGCCGCCGAGATGCTGAAACCAGGAGCCGACCGGATCATCTCGATTCATATGATCGACAATCACCTCGGCAAGACCGGCCGAGATTTCGGTGACCAGCCCCGACTTCAGGTAGTACTGTCTGCCATGTCCGAGGGCCACGTCCGCACCCGTTTGAAATACGCTGTATTGCATCGCTCCGAGCTCAACCGACCTTGGTTTGGCGAGCTTCATCAGTGGTGCCATTACTTTCTCACCTTCTGCGTGATCCCCGGCATAAACGACCTGAACGCCAACGAGACGGTTACCGTTTGCATCAACATGCATGTTTGGCTCGATGCTGGCTTCGTCCGGCAGTTCCGCGGCAAGTTCACCGAAGCCGAGCAGGAAATCAG
>JAACFM010000145.1 GCA_009937445.1 Gammaproteobacteria bacterium
TGTATGAGTTTGTTTCTCATCAGTTACCTCGATCTACGTTTAGTTCTTTCTCTTTTCCGATCAATGATGCGCACTACAATCAGAATCCGGCGACACGATCGATAAACCAGAATGCGGCGATACCACCGATACCATAAGCCGGTACCTGATAGACCCAGGCCGGCCACTCGCGGCGCACTTTGCGCAGCGCCAACAGCAGTACCATGATTGCCGCTATAAATAGTAATTGCCCCAGCTCAACGCCGACGTTGAACATCAACAACGCGAGCGCTATTTCGTTTTGCGGCAGACCGATATCATTGAGTGCGCCGGCAAATCCGAAGCCGTGTAACAAACCAAAGCTAAACGCCACGATCCACGGGTAACGCGCGGTCAGACTGTCCTGGCCGCGGTTGACCTTCACAAGTTCACTCGCAAGAAACAGAATCGACAGGCTGATAGTGGCCTCGATTGGCGGACCCGGCACCCACATCACACCCAGGGTCGCTGCGGCCAGGGTTATGCTGTGGGCCAGCGTGAAGGATGTCACTGTGACCAAAAGCCGGCGCGCGCCGCTGACGATCAGCAACAGCGCCAGTACAAAGGTCAGGTGGTCGTATCCGGACAGAATATGATCCACACCCAGCGCCGTGTAGTCCCCCGCCACCTGCCATGCTGAACGCTGGCCGTCGATATCAACGTAAGGATGGCTCGGCCGCGCGATGGCCGTGGATTCGGCGCCATTCAGCCAGATGAAGCGAGCAAATACATCGGTAATTGTTCCCTCCAGGCCGATGAAGCGAATGACGCCACCTTCAATAACGCCGTCGGGTACGTTCACCACGCGTCGATGCAGCGCAGAGTCGGAAAACTGCCGAACGCTGGGTTCACCCACGGTTTGCCAGTGTTCGGGCAGCTGCAACGTGGCCGGATGCGGCTTCCCGTAGTAGATCGGCGCTCGCCAGATCACCTCGAATCTCTCGCTCGTTAGCTGCCTGACTTCCAGCGAACCGGGCTGTAATTCATGGGCAGCTGCCTGGCCAAGAAAAGCGACGCATAGCAGTAACAACAGACCCGGCAACCAAGTGTATCTCTCTCGAGTCACTGGGTTACATTCGCTTCGATTGTGACGTCGTAGCCCTCACGCAGCTTCGCATAAGCCAGATCCTTAATCTCAACACGGCGCTCGACCAGATATTCTCGTTCCACCAGCGAACGGATCTCGGCCAAGTCGGGATCTCGTCCATCGACGCGCTCGCTCACCCTGACCAAATGACCGCCATACGCCGAGAACATCGGTCCCACCCAATCGTCGCTGGGTGCCAGTTCAACCACCTCCCCGCCAAAGCGCTCTCCCAGAGAACGCTCGATCTCGGACTGTGTTGCCAGCGTGAACGCATGGGGAACCAGTGTCGGATCCCCCAGTGATTCTGGAGCTGCGCCCTCATTCAGTTTGGCCAATACGGCATCTGCCTCGGCGGCCAGGTCCGTGCGTCCGTCCGTGCTTAGATAAACCTGCTGAAACGAGATCTGCGGTGGACTGCGAAATTTATCAGGATGCTCCTGCAAGTAAGCCAGCAACACTTCATCGCCCACTTCTGCCGACGACAGGTCTTCGAGGATGAATTCCAGCTTCGAGCGCATGCGTTGACGCACCACCGGATCGCTCTGATCCAGACCCATCGCCAGGGCCTCGCGGTAAAACACTTCGTCGCGCACGTAACTCTCGATGAGGCTCGCAAGCTCAGTCTCCGTGGCTGGTCGCATCCAGGTGCGCTTGAAGTTGGCCGCCAACTGCTCCACCTGACCACTGCTCATGACGATGCGATTGGGCGCCTCGCTTCCCTGTTCGCGTGTCTGATCATAAAACACGAACAGCGCGGTGCCGATTACCAGGAAATGCACCAGCGGTTCGCGCCAGATTGTTTTTATAAATGCCATATACATACCTTAAATAACGTTTCGCGATGGTCTCTGGTTCTGACCGAATGTGGTTGTCATGCCCAAACCTTTGGAATTTCGTGATCGCAGCCGATCCGGATCGTCGAGGTTGGCACGTTGGCTAGTATATTTCCTGCCGTGATGACTGCAAGACGCCTTCTTCGACACTGAACGAATATGAGATACCGCCCGTTCCGGACCAGGTCTTCAGATTAAACGTATCGCCTGCTGTCGCACGGTAGACCTCTACGTCTTCGATACTCAGAGGCTTACCTTCCTCGCAAACACTGGCCTTCGTTGTCGTTCTCATGAAATACACATACGGCGTCTCATGCTCATCGACGCTGAAAACCTCAACATCACCGTTTGCAGGGTCTATATGCACTGCCGTCTCACGATCAGCGGCAACCGCCCGAGCCGTTGGTGTGATCTCGTCGTTGACCAGGCGAGCCAGCAAAGCGACCGTTCTGCCAATACGATCTCTCTCCACAAGGTGTTGATCGGTCATTATGTTTTCCATGCCCGCCAGGTTTATGAAGTCAGCTTCCAAGGTCAGATCAATATGAAACGGATCAGCCAGCGCATGCGCCGCAGTCAGACTGTCCGCTGACATGGCCGTATAGGCGTGTTGACCAAGAATCGCCATCCCGGCACTGGTGCCGCCAATGGGTGCGGGTTTCGCAGCAACCGCATGAATTGCATCTTCCACGGGTGTGCCCTTCCAGAAACGGACGTATCGCGATTGGTCACCACCGGCAATAAAGAGAGCCTCGGCGCTGCGAATTTTCTCAATGACAAACTTGTCGTAAGCGGCGTCACGATGCTCAAACACAATCGTTTCAACAGAGTCGCAGGCGCAAAGATCGAAAATGTACTGGTTGTAAGCATCGTCTCCGGAAGCGCGAAGTACGACAAAGTCACCGCCACCACCCAACTCCCCCATGCGCTGATAGTTGACATCAACATCCGTACCTCCGCCCTGCATTACAATCAAGCCACGGGTTTCAGTTTTGACGTCGCCAGAATTGCCTACCGCATAGTATTGATACCCGTGCTCGGCGGTCTCAGCGGACGACCATGCAACCGACAACAAGACAGGCAATAAGTAATATTTGATAGGGCTCTCCTGAGCATTGCCGACGGTTGCGCTATTCGGTCATACTCTCCCAAGGTTGACGGACAGAGCAAGATGACCAAAGCAAAGACCACCAACATCGGTTCGAATGCACTGCCAAAAGTATCACATGGACAAGGATGCTATGTTTTCGATTCGACCGGCAAACGATATATCGACGGGTCGGGCGGTCCGGCCGTGTTTTCTTTGGGACATTCGCACCCTGAAGTGAATGCGGCGATCAAGCAGCAACTGGACCAGATCGCACACGGCTATCGATACACGTTTACCAGCGATCCACTGATCCGCTTGAACGAGCATATTCATGCGCAGACCGGGCCGGGATTCGAACATATTGCGTATGTATCGAGCGGTTCGGAAGCCACTGAGGCAGCTTTGAAGATTGCGCTGCAGTACCACTTTGCGCGCGGCGATCGAAGTCGCACACGAATCATCGCCCGAGAACGCTCCTACCACGGCAATACCCTGGGAGCATTATCGGTATCGGGTTTTGCACAGCGCCGAAAACAATTCGAAGATAGCCTGATCCCCTGCACTTTTGTTTCTGCTGCCAACGTTTATCGCCCCGCTGTCGAAGGTGACGAAACGGCGTTGACGGATTTTCTGGCAGATGAACTTGAACAAAACATTCTGCGACAGGGTGCTGAGAATATTGCAGCCTTCATATTCGAACCCGTCGTCGGCGCGGCCGGTGGAGTGATCCCGGCACCGGCCGGCTATGCCCGCAAGATACGCGACGTCTGTGATCGCTACGGCGTGATTCTGATCGCGGACGAGGTGATGTGCGGATCGGGTCGAACGGGTAGCTGGCGCGCCCTTCTGCAGGACGACGACGTACTGCCCGATATCATGACGGTGGCAAAAGGCCTTGGCGGCGGGTACGTGCCGCTCGGCGCTGTATTGTATTCAGACAAGGTCGCCGAACCCATTCTTGCGACGGATGGTGCGCCGAATACCGGGCACACGTTCACCGGCCACACGCTGGCCTGCGCCGCGGCAGAGAAAGTGCAGGAAATTGTGCGACGCGACCAGTTGCTTGAGCGCGTCCGGAAGCAGGGTTCGATACTGATGTCGACTTTGCAAGAAGCAGTCGGTGACCTTGACGCAGTGGGCGATATTCGCGGTCGAGGCCATTTCGTGGGTGTTGAACTGGTCGCCAATCGCGACACCAGGAAGCCCTTCGATCCCGATTTGCATCTGACCGATATCCTGCGTGCGAGAACCCTCGATGCCGGCCTGATTTTATACCTGGTCAACGGCACCATAGACGGCATTAGTGGCGACGTTGCAATCGTCGCGCCACCGTATATCGCAAGCCCCGCAGAGTTCGACGAAATTGCAGACAAATTTTCGACCAGCCTGCGGCATGCATTAACCGACATTGGCGCGGCATAGGAGATTCGATTGACGATCGACAGACGGCAGTTCATGCAGCTTGGAACCGCGTCACTTATTGCGGCAGAGGCAGGCGCAGCGACCATGACGATAGAAGGCAGACATCGGGCTCGTGACCTCGGCATCCGGATTGGTCGCATGCCCACAGGTCCGAAAAACGGCGTTACGGATGTCGCCGGCGTTGAGGTGGGGCACACCACTATTATTAAAGGCGATGGCGACCTTGTTATCGGCAAAGGTCCGATTCGAACCGGCGTCACCGCTATCTGGCCGCATCGTGAAATCGTCGATGCATTCCTGCCCTGCGGGGTCGACGCGCCCAACGGCAATGGTGAACTGAGTGGCATGCTGCAGGCAAAGCGTATGGGCGTTTTGAATTCGCCCATTTGCCTGACCAACACGTCCAGCGTGGGCATGGTCTACGACGCATTGCAGGCGTTGCAGCCCATTGATCAGTGGCCGGCGGGGACGCCAGTCGTCGGCGAGACATGGGATGCACAACTGAACGACACCTTAGGCCGGCACGTGACATCAGAACACGTGCACGCAGCGCTTCGAAATGCGAGTAGTGGGCCCGTCGTCGAGGGCGCGGTCGGCGGCGGAACCGGCATGATCTGCTACGAGTACAAAGGCGGAATCGGGACCGCATCACGGCTGGTCGAAACGCACGGACAAACACACACGGTCGGCGCTCTGGTGCAGGCGAATCACGGCGAACGCGCGTTGTTACGC
>JAACFM010000146.1 GCA_009937445.1 Gammaproteobacteria bacterium
TGTAATCCGTCTTCACGGTCATCAGTGCTGCCTGAATTTCGGCGGAAAGCTCTGCACTGGCGACTTCCTGTTCAGGACTTTTGCCATCATCAGCGGGTTCATGCTGCAGTGGCTCCAGTCTTTTCTGCTTGCCGAGTACGTTGATCGACTCGTTTAACGCAATTCTGTAAACCCAACTAAAGAAACGACGCGATGGATCAAAGCTGTCAAGGCTCTCGTACACCTTGAGAAACACTGTCTGGGTGACGTCACTGGCGTCCTCCTTGTTGTTCAGCATCCGGTAAGCGGCGTTGAACACGGGTTTCTCATATTGGATCAACAGTGTCTCAAAGGCTTTCCGATCACCTTTGATGCATCGTTCAATCAATCTCGTATCGTCTGGCTTACTCATATATACAAGCGACCGGAAGAATAGTTGGTGTGGCGTATCGACTTAATTATTATTTTGCTTTTATATCGAATATCGCGTGGAAGCCGGAGTAGTGGAACACGTCATATATGTGGTTGTTGACGTTGATGATTTTGAGTGCAGCACCACTTTCGGCCAGTCTTTTTTGTGTCTTGAGCAGTATACCCAGACCGGCGCTGGAGATGTATTCCAGTTGGGCAAAATCCAGGGTACTGGATTCTGCGATTTCGTCCATGAAGGCCTGGCCCTTTGCGCACTGAGCGGCGTCCAGACGTCCGGTACAGACGACTTTTCCGTCAGCGTCATATTGAATATCAAACATGCTAAATCCCTGATTCCTTTGTAAATATTACTCTACTTCGACCGTCACTGTACTGGTAATCCAGCGAATCGGTGAGATTTTGTATTAGGTAGACGCCGAGCCCGCCGGGAGTGCGCTCCTCAAGTGATGCGTTCGTGTCGACATTTTTTGGAACCGTCACGTCAAATTCAGCTGCGCCATATTCAGTTAAGGTCACTGTCACCTTATCTTCGACGGTGACCTCGACATCGATGTCACCTTTCGTATCGGGGTTGTATTTGACCATATTGACGAACAATTCTTCGAGCGCGAGGTGGACGGCGAATCGCGCGGCGTCCACAACGTCGCCAGCCTCGAGGATATCTTCCGCAAACTCGTAAAGTGCGGTAAGCGAGTCGTTGCTTCTGGCGAATGCTCGTTTCATGCGTTGGCTCGTCAGTTTTGCGTTCTTTTCGCTAGAACGATAGTGATGTCGTCGGCCTGCGGTGCCAGACCACCAAAGCTTCGCACCGCACGTAATATCTCGTTGACCATTTCCTGAGCACCGAGGTCCGCACAGTTTGAGACGATCTCGGCGACGCGTTGCTGCCCAAATTGCTCACCGGACTCATTTTCATACTCGTATATACCGTCCGAGATCAGACCCAGCACATCGCCCGGGTCCATTTCTGCTCGTAACGGCGCCGCCACATTGGTTTGTGGCATGTAGCCGAGCGGAAAAGTCGTTGCAGGGTGCCAGTCGAATGCATCGGCGGCCGCGTGGTAATGCATGATTGGACCCTGACCACCCGAATGAAAATCGACCGTATTCGTATTGCCGTCGAGGACGCCGAAAAAACCGGTCACGAAACGGTCGTCCGGCAGGTCGTCACAGAGCTGATCGTTGATGTGAACGAATGCGTCATCGAGGCCGGAGTCGAGTCGCAGCGCCACTCGCAGCATCGCGCGCACCTGTGTCGCCGACAGTGCCGGGCCAATTCCATGCCCGGTGGCGTCTCCCATCAGCAGAAACAGGCGCTTCTCGCCCATTGGCACGAAGTCGTAGAGATCACCGCCAGTCTGATCGGTCGGTTCAAACGCGCCGCCAAACTCATAACCGTCAATGACCGGCATTTCTTTCGGCAAAGTACCGATCTGGACATCGCGCGCGACCGAAATCTCTCGGTCCAGTCGTTCTGAGGCGATGATTGCTTCCGTTATTTTTGCGCGATGAATGACTACCGCTGCTTGCGCAGCCAGCGCCTGAGCAACGTATTCGTCCTGGTCGTCAAATACGCCGTGATTCTTATTGAGAATCTGTAAGACGCCTATCAGGGAGTCTTCATAGCCAATCAACGGAATCGTTAGCATGCATCGGGATTTATAGCCGGTTTGCTTGTCGATAGCGCGATTGAAGCGGTCGTCTGCGTAGCAGTCCGGTACGTTAATCAACTCCCTTGTTTGCGCCGATTCTCCGACGATTCCCTTGTCCGCGGGAATTCTGATTTGGTCGAGGTCAGTGCCCACTCGGACGACCAGTTCGTTAGTCGCCTCGTCGTACAAAAACACCGTCCCCCGATCTGCATTGAGAACGTCCCTGGAGGCGTTTACGACCTCCGTCAACATGGTGTCGAGATCAAAAGGTGCCGCGAGTTTTCGAGTGACCTCGAGGATCTTTCTCAAATCCGACAGGTTGCTGTGAGAATCAGTCATCAGACGGGCGAAAACTCAGTCATTGGCAAGCGCACATATTTGATTTCGATTTCGGAGATGCGGGCAGTCATTCGTTCAGCGAGTTCAGGGATTTGAAAACTCGAATGTTCGATCGCGCGCTCAGTAATCAGTACCTCTGCGCGCACCGCGAGATCCTCACCGAGCTTGGAAGACGTGTTAACAGGGTCACCGAAGTAGTCGGCATCACCGACCAGCAGCAATCGACCATAATCAATGCCGACTGACAAATAGATTTGTTCCGACAATCCGAACTCCTCGTTCAAACTGAATATCGCGGCATTGACTTCAAAGCTGGCCCTGATCGCATCGTCGGTGTTCTCAAAGAATGCGTAGCTGTTGTCTGCGTCGAATTTCATCAGTGTGCCATTGTTCGCTTCAATGATCGGACCGATGATCCGCCGAGTGCGATAGATCATCTTGAGAAAATGGCATACGCCGATCTTTCTCGAGGTGCTGGAAAAGCTCGCCATGTCCGAGATAAAGACTGCCCCATCAGAGCCGAATTTGTCCCAGATCTGTTGTCGAATGGCCTCCGCCTTGTCGACGTCGAGTTCGTCAGCATATGCGGCCATTAGTGAGTCGAATTCGGGGTGCCCGGTTAAGGGCCCCTTATGTGTAGATCCCGCCATTGCTATCCCCAAGTACTGTTTTTTTATGTTGCAGCAGTTTTGGGCCAAGTATATCCCCAAATGGCCCGATTCTGTGTACCTGCATTGCTCCCTGACCACTATTGTGGCGGTTCGGCGAACTCACCAGCGAGCGAAATGACGTCGTCGCTGTAAAATCCATTGAAGTCGGTCCTGCCGCTCAGGCTGTAGGCACCAATAGACCCAAACTCTATGTGATCGCCAACGTCGATATTCGCCGGTAGCTCGACCTGGGCCGGCATTTCGTCGGTTGAGTCACAGGTCGGTCCGAACAATCTGAAGGGTTTCGTCTCCCCGGTCATCGGAACGCCACCGCGAAAAGCCCGGCAGGGGTATTGCAGGTGGCCGCGGAACCGAAGCTCCCAAAATGCGCCGTACATGCCATCGTTGAGATATACACGGTTGGTTTTTCGCAGCAACACCCGGGTAACTGCGGATAGACCCGGTGCGCTCAAGGCACGTCCTGGTTCTGACAGCAGCTCGCCGCCATCGGCAAGGGGCAAGCTTTGTGCGGCCAGCCGGGTGCGACTGAAATAATCGTCGAGAGCCGGAACGTTGTAGCCGGGGTAGTTTTTAGGAAAGCCACCGCCGACATCCAGCAAGCGGACCTTAAACGGCAGGGTCAAAAGGGCCTCCCTCGCCAGACCGATCGCGTACTCATATGCCGCGGGGTCTGTGACACCGGTTCCAACATTGAAGGCAAGCGCTGGCTCGGCACCGGACGCATGGATCGCGGTTAACAGAGCTGGGATATTCTCAGGTTTTGCGCCAAATTTGGCGGACAGGTCCTCAAGCGCGGATTCATGCGAGACAGCCATGCGCGCGAAAATTACAGATTGTGCCGGGTTGATCTCTTCTAATAGCGGCGCCAACCCGCTGTGATGATCCACCACGAAATGTCGAACACCGAAATCGTGCTGTGCTGCGCGCGCGTGACCGCTCACGCGCACAGGGTTCATGTAATACAGGGTCGAATCAGGGCAAAGTTTTCCGACAAGCTCTATCTCGGGCAATGAAGCACAATCGAAATGGCGGACACCAGATGCATGCAATTGTTCGATAATGGCCGGATGGTTATTGGCCTTTACGGCATACATGACGCGCCCGGGAAAACCGTCGAGGAAATGGCGGGTCGATTTCCGGTAAACATGCGGATAGATGCAATACACCGGCAATTGTGGATCTCGATCCAGCAGCAGTTCTTTTACATTTGCATAGCTGTTTGTCACTGCGCGCTTCGGGGGACGATCCGACCCGCGTAACGCAGGGTCGGTTCATCATTGTCGAAAGCAAGAACGCCGTTGACCCAGACCTTTTCAATTCCAACGGACAAGGCTGTCGGATCCTGCATCGTTGATCTGTCGTCTATCGTTGCGGGATCGAAAAGTACGAGGTCGGCAAAGTAGCCTGTTCTGATTCGTCCCCGGTCACTCACTCCAATTGACTGAGCGGCCAATGCCGTCATCTTGTGGATAGCCTCCGGAAGAGGCAGTACGCCAAGTGTTCGGACATAGCGTCCCAGCACTCGTGGAAATGCACCGTATCCGCGAGGATGTGCTCCACCATGTGATCCGTCGGAACAAATATTGGTGTATTCCCAGAGCATCAGTCCGGCCACGTCGCCCTCATCCATGCCCTTGGCAATGATTCCTGCTCCACCACGGCCCGTCTCCAGGCGATATTCATCAGCGGCGAGCGCCAGCTCCAGCAGCGTTGATTCGACATCTTTCTCAAGAATGGACGCGACTTCTGCAATCGTCCGACCGTTAAACTCCGGGTTTGGGGCGTAGTAGGAGAGAACAATATCTTCCGGTGTAGCGGTGTGCTCGAAGGTAAAGTCGGCGACGGCTCTGTCCGAGTAATCCCTTTCCGGAAACAGGACCGCAAGGTTGCTGGACCAGCGTTCGTAAGGATAAATATCAGCGCTTATATCGACGCCATTGCTGCGGGCTTCACTGAGCTTTTGGATGACTGCGTTGGATGTGCCCCAGAACTCCCGATCGGCCAGCTTGATATGCGAAATATGGACGGGCAGACCGGCCTCGCGACCAATCTGGATA
>JAACFM010000056.1 GCA_009937445.1 Gammaproteobacteria bacterium
GTGCTCCGCCCGAACATGTTCGCGCGGGTCGCCATCGAAGGGGATGCGTTCAGCAATGTAGTGCACGTACCGCGTGAGGCCGTCATTCGTGGCGGCAGGGTTAACCGAGTTGTCGTCGCGCTTGGCGGCGGTCGCTTCAAAGCGCAGCCCGTGACTATCGGTATCGAGTCCGGCGACCGCGTTGCAATCAGAAAGGGTCTCTCTGAAGGTGACGAGATCGTTGTCTCAGGACAATTCCTGATCGATTCCGAGTCCAATATCGGGGCGGCGCTAGAGCGCATGAGTCAGCACGACATGGAGCCAAAGTAATGATCGCCGGACTTATTCGATGGTCGATCGGAAATCGCGTTCTGGTTCTGATTCTGACCTTGTTGGTGACTGCCTGGGGCTTGTACTCGGTGGCGAAAACACCGGTTGACGCCTTGCCGGACCTTTCAGACGTACAGGTCATCATCAAGACGTCTTTCCCTGGCCAGGCACCTCAAGTTGTCGAAGATCAGGTGACTTACCCCCTGACCACAGCGATGTTGTCGGTACCCAAAGCAGTCACCGTTCGTGGCTATTCATTCTTCGGCGACTCCTACGTCTATATCATCTTTGAAGATGGAACCGATCTCTACTGGGCTCGATCGAGAGTTCTGGAATACCTGAGTCAGGTCGCTGGTCAGTTACCAGACAATGCTAAGCCCGCGCTTGGGCCAGATGCGACGGGCGTTGGCTGGGTGTATGAATACGCCCTGGTTGATCGCACCGGGCAGAACGATCTTGCGCAGTTGCGTAGCTTGCAGGACTGGTTCCTGAAGTATGAACTGCAAACAGTTCCCGGCGTTGCCGAGGTGGCCACTATTGGTGGCATGGTGCGTCAGTACCAGGTCGTCGTCGATCCCGATAAATTGCGTGCGTTCGGGATTCCTCTGTCAAAGCTCAAAATGGCGATTCAGCGCGGCAATCAGGAAACCGGTGGTTCTGTCATCGAGATGGGCGAGGCTGAGTATATGGTCCGCGCTAGTGGTTACCTGCAAGGCATCGACGATATTAGCGACGTGCCCTTAGGCGTCAACAGTGAAGGAACGCCACTGGTGTTGTCGGATGTTGCTGAGATTCGCATCGGACCACAGATGCGCCGCGGCATTGCGGAACTTGATGGCGAGGGTGAGGTGGTCGGTGCCGTCGTCATCATGCGTTGGGGCGAGAACGCGCTGCAGACGATTGATGCCGTCAAGGTGCGCCTCACCGAATTGCAACGCAGCCTTCCCGATGGTGTGGAAATTGTCACCACCTATGATCGATCCGATCTTATCGAGCGCGCTGTTGAAACCCTGCAGGGAAAGCTCATTGAGGAGTTCCTGGTAGTCGCGTTGGTTTGTGCGGTATTCCTGTTCCACCTGCGTTCTTCTGCAGTCGTTATCTTGAGTCTGCCCGTCGGAATTCTTGCGGCGTTCATTGTCATGAAGATGCAGGGCATCAACGCCAACATCATGTCACTAGGTGGCATTGCCATTGCAATTGGTGCGATGGTGGATGCGGCTATCGTCATGATCGAAAACGTACACAAACACATCGAGAAGGAGCCGCTAACAGATGAAAATCGATGGCGCATCATGGGTGATGCTGCCGCCGAAGTGGGTCCACCACTGTTCTTTTCGCTGTTGATAATCACACTGAGCTTCCTGCCGGTATTTACATTGGAAGCCCAAGAGGGACGCATGTTTGCGCCACTCGCTTTCACCAAGACCTACGCAATGGCGGCGTCCGCAGTCCTGTCGATCACGCTCGTGCCGGTGCTGATGGGCTATTTCATACGCGGCAAAATTACCCCGGAGCACAAGAACCCGATCAATCGAGTACTGATCGCTGTGTACCAGCCGGTAATTCATGCCGTGATTCGATTTCCGAAGGGAACGCTGGTTGCAGCTGCTGCTGTATTGATCGTAGGGCTATGGCCGGCAACGCAACTTGGTTCCGAGTTCATGCCGCCGCTCGACGAGGGCGACATCATGTACATGCCAACCACCTACCCCGGTGTGTCCATCGACAAAGCGCGTGAAATCCTGCAACACACCGATCGAATGATCAGCAAGGTGCCGGAAGTGAAGCGTGTGTTTGGCAAAATCGGTCGCGCCGAAACAGCAACCGATCCGGCTCCGCTGACGATGATAGAGACGGTCATTCAGTTGCATCCACGCGAGGAGTGGCGTGAGGGCATGACGCCGGAAAAACTGCGCGCGGAGCTTGATCGGGCTGTGAAATACACCGGACTGACCAACGCCTGGGTAATGCCAATCAAGACGCGTATCGATATGTTGGCGACCGGCATCAAGACACCGGTCGGTATCAAGGTCGCTGGACCGGATCTCAAAGTGATCGAACGCATTGGCCAGGATCTCGAACGTGTGTTGGAAAATGTTGACGGTACGGCGTCTGTGTATTCGGAGCGGGTCGCCGGTGGCCGCTACGTTGATATCCAAATCGACCGCAAACGAGCGTCGCGGTTTGGTTTGAACATCGCTGATATTCAGGACGTTGTTCAATCTGCCGTTGGCGGCATGAATGTTACGCAAACGGTCGAGGGCCGGGAGCGCTACCCGGTCAACATCCGTTATCCACAACGCGTACGTGACTCTGTGCAACAACTTCGCTTGTTGCCGATTGTCACTCCGCAAGGAGCGCGTATAGCGCTTTCGGACGTGGCTGATGTCGACGTCATTGACGGTCCACCCGCAATCAAGAGCGAGAATGCGCGCTTGAACGGCTGGACTTACGTCGACATTACGGGACGTGATCTTGGCTCGTACGTGGCCGAGGCGCAAAAAGTGGTCGAAGATTTCGTCGAACTCCCGGCCGGTTATTCGCTCGCGTGGTCAGGTCAATACGAGTATATGGTGCGCGCGAAAGAGCGTCTCTCCATTGTCGGCCCGATAACGCTCGCGATCATTGTTTTGCTGCTGTACCTCAACTTCCGGCGATTCGCTGAAGTTGCCATCATCATCGGCACGCTGCCCATGGCGCTCATTGGAGGGCTGTGGCTGCTGTACCTCTTGGGCTACGATTTGTCAGTGGCAGTCGGTGTTGGATTTATCGCGCTGGCCGGTGTCGCGGTCGAGATCGGCGTGGTGATGCTGGTATATCTGAATCAGGCGATTCGTGTACACATGGCAACGGCGAAATCAGAGGGCCGTGCCTTGTCCACGGCAGACGTGCAGCAAGCCGTCATTGATGGGGCTTTACTGCGGGTGCGACCCATCATGATGACGGTCGCGGCAATTATAGCTGGCTTGTTGCCTATCATGCTGGGTAGTGGCACAGGGTCAGAAGTCATGCGCCGAATCGCCGCGCCGATGGTCGGTGGCATGGTCAGTGCGACGATATTGACACTGGTGGTCATACCAGCGTTGTTCTTGTTGTGGCGCGGGAGTAGTGTGAATCGAGCCGTTGATTCAAACGCCAGTACTCGGTCTTGATTAATGATAAGGAATCTGAAAATGCGTTCCATAACAAACGGCAATACCCGTGTAAGGGTAACTAAATACAACCAGAGGAATCGGCATGACTGACAAATCAATAATGAGGAATTCTGTTTACGGTTTATTGGCTGTTTCGCTGTTATGTGCGCAAGGTGTACTGGCTAATGCCGACGAGCAGGCGCTCGTCGATATCATTGAGTCGGTTGAGCGCGGTTGGGAGACGGCCGACGGCACACCATTTCGGCAACACTTTCTCGACTTCGAGGGCGCGCGTTACATAGAGAGTGGCGGCCAAAACGAAGGTCTTGATGATCTGGTCATTCATCACGTTGAACCCGAAGGCGATGCGTTGGACGGGCTTGATCTGATTTTCAGTAACATCGAGACACACGTGGAGGGCGATTTCGCGTGGGCGGTTGCCGATGTCGAGGTCAAAGCCACCGTCAACCGAGACGGGCGGAAGATACACAACCGGGGACACGAGACTTTTCTGTTTCGACGCGTCGACGGCGAGTGGAAGGTAGTGCATACGCACAGCTCGTCGCGACCAGTAAAGGATTGAAATGAAAATACTGATCGCAGTTTTTGCCCTTGCGGTCGATTTACTGCCCGGTGCTATCGGTTTTGCCAACTGGCCAATCCCTATATATCCGTATCCAAAAGCACCTGATGAGAATTTCCATGAGCGAATCTAACCCTGCAAGTGATATCGAAACATCGATCGATCCTGTGTGCGGAATGACAGTCAAACTGCCGTCGACTCACCACCATGATCACGATGGCGAGAGCTACCATTTTTGTAGCGCAGGTTGCCGGACGAAGTTCAGCGCGGACCCGACTTACTACCTGCGTGGCGACCATCGAAAGGCGCCGGCAAAGGTCAAAGGCGCGAGCTCTTATACCTGCCCGATGGATCCCGAAATCGTGCAGGATGAGCCTGGCAACTGCCCGATCTGCGGCATGGCGCTTGAGCCCATGATGGTCTCTCTTGACGACGAGGAGAACCCGGAACTCATCGATATGACGCGCCGATTCTGGGTAAGCGCAATGCTGTCGCTACCCGTCCTGGTTCTGGCGATGGGAGAGATGGTCGGTCTGTCGTTCGAAGGGCTGGCTTCACCACGCACTCTCACCTGGCTCGAATTCGCGTTCGCAACCCCTGTCGTGCTGTGGGGCGGCTGGCCATTTTTCGTGCGCGGTTGGCAGTCGCTCGTCACTCGCAATTTCAACATGTTCACGCTCATAGCGTTGGGTACCGGCGTTGCTTTCTTCTACAGCATCGTGGCGACGCTTGCGCCATCGATATTTCCGGCATCGTTTCAGGATACACACGGTGAAGTGGCCGTGTATTTTGAGGCGGCCGCGGTCATCATTACCCTGGTGCTGCTTGGGCAGGTGATGGAGTTGCGCGCAAGGCATCGAACTGGCGCAGCTATTCGTGCGTTACTCGGTCTGGCCCCCAAAACTGCGCGGCGCATCGAGCCGGGTGGCGTTGAGGTTGATGTGCCGCTTGGGAATATTCAGGTTGGTAATCGTCTGCGAGTGCGGCCAGGTGAAAAAATGCCGGTTGACGGTATTGTCATCGAGGGCGCGAGCGCTATCGATGAATCCATGATTACTGGAGAGCCAATCCCCGTCGAGAAACAAGCCGGTGAGAAGGTCATTGGTGCAACCGTCAACGGTACCGGCGGGTTGGTCATCGAAGCACAGCGCGTCGGCAGCGATACCCTGCTGTCGCAAATCGTGCAAATGGTCGCCGCCGCACAACGCAGTCGCGCGCCGATTCAGAAGCTGGCCGATGTTGTGGCGGGCTATTTCGTGCCGATCGTTGTGATTTCGTCTGTCATCACCTTTGCGGTATGGGCGGCAGTTGGGCCGGAACCTGCGTTGGCGTATGCGCTGATCAATGCGGTCGCTGTGCTGATAATCGCGTGTCCCTGTGCGCTCGGTCTGGCGACGCCAATGTCGATAATGACGGCGACAGGAAGAGGCGCAACGCTGGGTGTGCTTTTTAAAGACGCCGAGGCTATCGAGGTGATGTGCCAGGTCGACACGCTGGTCGTTGACAAGACCGGCACGCTGACCGAAGGCAAGCCCGCTTTTTCTCTGGTCGAGACCGTTGCTGGCTTCCACGATGACGAGGTATTGCGATTGGCGGCAACGCTCGAAAAAGGCAGTGAACACCCGCTCGCGTCGGCAATCGTCAACGGCGCAGCCGTCCGCAATCTGCAGCTCGGTAAGGTCGAGGGATTTGAGTCGATCACAGGCAAAGGTGTGGTTGGCGACGTTGATTCTCAGCGAGTGTCGCTCGGCAATCTGCGCCTGCTCGAATCGCTCGACATAGATATTGGTGCGCTGGCCAGCCGAGCTGAGGAATTGAGGGCCGATGGGCAAACCGTCATGTTTGTCGCGGTCGACGGCAAAGCGGCCGGCCTGGTGAGCGTCTCCGACCCCATCAAGGAGACCACACCGGCCGCCATTGAGGCCCTGCATCGTGAAGGCGTTCGACTGGTTATGTTGACCGGTGACAGTGAGACGACCGCGCAGGCTGTCGCTGCGAAGCTTGGTCTGGACGATGTGGTTGCCGGCGTATTGCCGGATCAAAAAGCCGCCGCAGTCAAGAAACTGCAGGACGCGGGCCACATAGTCGGCATGGCAGGCGACGGTATCAACGACGCGCCAGCATTGGCGCAGGCGCACGTCGGTATTGCCATGGGAACCGGAACGGACGTGGCCATGGAAAGCGCCGGTGTGACCCTGGTGAAGGGCGACTTGCGGGGCATCATCCGCGCGCGCCGGCTGTCGCGGGCAACCATGAAAAACATTCGCCAGAACCTGTTTTTCGCGTTCATCTATAACTCAGTCGGCGTACCGGTAGCGGCCGGTGTGTTGTATCCCGTGTTTGGGATTCTGCTGAGCCCGATGATTGCAGCGGCGGCCATGAGCTGTAGCTCGGTGTCGGTTATTGCGAATGCGTTACGGCTTAATCGAGCAAAATTATAGCGGCGGCGCTATCGCCATCTCTCAGGCATCGAGATCCGGGATCATTTCGCTCTCCAGCGTCATGATCATGTCTTTCAGGAGCAGCTTGCGTTTCTTGAGTCGGCGTATGCGAAGTTGATCGACCATGGGGTCGTGTTGCAGCCGGTCGATCAGGTAGTCGAGGTCCCGGTGACTGACGCGCAGCTCGCGCAAGCGATCGAGCTCCTTAAACGACTCTGTATCGATTTTGTCCGTCATTCCAACATGCTACTCGCTGTCAGGCAGCAGTGCCAACCAGTCTTTATCGGCGGCGCCGATGACGAAGAAGTACGGGTTCAAAATATCCGATTTCGCATTATATTTCATTGGTTTACCGTCCAGGGTTACGACCTGTCCGCCAGCCTGTTCCACGACCGCCTGGGCAGCCGCGGTGTCCCATTCTGAGGTCAGGCCGAGTCGCGGATAAAGGTCAGCGCCGCCTTCGGCGATGACGCAGAATTTCAATGAACTGCCCATGGGAACCATGTCGCATTCCCCCAGATTTTCAAGGTAAGCATCAAGGCTGGCGCCGCGATGTGAACGGCTGCCTACTATGCGTACCGGAACCGCGCTGCTGGCGGCGACCCGAATGGAGTCCCGAGAACCGTCTGCGTTTCTGCGTTCCGCACCGTAGCCTTCGCAGCCGATGTAGGTCTTGTCCTGAATCGGTACGTGAACGACACCGAACACCGGTTTTTGCTTGTCGATCAGCGCGATATTCACCGTAAATTCGCCATTACGATTGACGAACTCCTTGGTGCCGTCCAGGGGATCGATCAGCCAGTAGCGGTCCCACTGACTGCGCTCGTCAAATTCGGGGAGCCCGGACTCCTCAGAGATGATCGGCATACCCGGCGTCAGTGCTTCCAGACCTGCGACGATGCAATGATGAGAAGCGAGATCGGCCTTCGTCAAAGGTGACTCGTCTTCTTTGCTTTGCACATCGAAATCGGACGAGTAGACTTCGAGGATTGCACGACCGGCTTCTTCAGCCAACGCGACGACAGGATCGATCAAAGATTTCATTTTGTTTCCAGCAACACATTCGGGGCGCGCAGTATAGCAATGAATATGGATCCGCAATCAGCCTTACAGCAGTCAACGACGTTGATGCTGGACATGGACGGCACACTGCTGGACCTGGCGTTTGACAACTACATGTGGAAGGAACTTGTTCCGCGGCGCTACGCGGCGCAAAACGATCTTTCCTTTGAGGAGGCTCGTGAACTGCTGATGGCGAAGTACAAAGCAGTGCAGGGCGACCTCGAGTGGTATTGCCTGGATCACTGGTGTGATCGTCTTGGAATTGATGTGGTGCAGCTACATCACGACGTCAGTCACCGCATCGGTTACCTGCCTGGTGCCCTGGAGTTTCTGCGCCAGGTTCACGACCAGGACATTCGCGTTCTTCTTGTGACCAATGCCCATCGCGATACGCTGGCACTGAAAGATGCGATCACCGGACTGGGCGACTATTTTGATGGTCTGCACAGCTCGCACGATTTCGGCTTTGCGAAGGAAAGTCAGGAGTTTTGGTGCGCACTGCAGGAGGAAGTCGACTTCGACCCGGAGACGACGCTATTTGTTGATGACAGTCAGCCGGTGCTGCAAAGCGCGAAAACATACGGCATCGGCAGGCTGGTAACCGTTACCCACCCGGACACAACGGCACCGGTCAAACAGGGCTCAGAATTCAGAGGCGTGGAACGCGTCGCCGACATGCTGCCCTCGTAGGAGCGCGCCCTGCGCGCGAACCTCGGTCCCGCTTGACGGGAGCGAAGCGGCAGCCACCAAGGCTGCCAAGAGTAGAGTTACGTGTCGCGGCCTTGGGGCCGTTCCTACAAGCCGCGCCGACCTTATCGTCTCTGCGGCCGACGTCCGCCCGATCGATTGCCACCGCCGCCTGGCTTGCCGCCACGACCGCTTTGCGGCTTGCGCGGACGTGATTTCGGTTTGATCAATTCCGGCAAGTCATTCGGCTCGTAATTCGCGAATGCAATTTTGTGGCCGATGTATTTTTCGATATCCGGTAATCCCATGGCGTAGGTTTCACACGCCATACTCAGCGCATTGCCTGACGCACCGGCCCGTGCCGTCCGTCCGATTCGATGCACGTAATCTTCCGGATCATTGGGCAAGTCATAATTGATGACGTACTCGACATCCGGAATGTGCAAACCACGTGATGCGACATCGGTGCCGATGAGAACCCGCAGCTTGCCTTCCTGAAAGTCGGATAGCATTCGCTGGCGTTTATTCTGTGGTACATCGCCAGAAATCGCTGCCGCCTGAATGCCATTGGCAACCAGATAGTCCTGCACCTTTTCGGCCTCGCGCTTCATGTTGACGAAAATCATGATGCGACCTTCTCCGATTTCCCGGACCAGCCCAATCAGGAGCGGCATCTTGTGCTCGTTGGCAGGGTAGAAAATTGCCTGCCGTACCCGGTCAGCTGTGACCTTTTCCGGCTCGATGCGGATCAGCTCCGGTTCGTTCATGTGTTCGTAGGCGAGTTCCAGAACCCGTTGCGATAAGGTCGCCGAGAACAGCATATTGAGTCGTTTTTCAGCGTCCGGGAGGCGTCGCAGCAAATATCGAATGTCCTTGATGAATCCAAGATCGAACATCCGGTCAGCTTCGTCGAGAATAGCGACCTGGACCTGGTCCAGTTTGAAAACACCCTGCTTGAAGTAGTCGATGATGCGTCCCGGCGTACCGATCAGCAGATCAACGCCATCTTCGAGTCTTTTGCGCTGTTTTTCGTAATCTGTGCCGCCGTACGCCAAGCCGACCTTGAGACCGGTATGCTTGCCGAGCAACTCCGCGTCTTTCGCGATTTGAATCGCGAGCTCGCGTGTCGGCGCGAGCGCGAAAACGCGCGGCTGCGTTTGCCCTGCGGGCGCTTCTGCCTGGTTGGTTAACAGACGCTGGTAAGCTGCTATCAAAAAGGCCGCAGTCTTGCCAGTACCTGTCTGCGCCTGACCCGCCACATCAGCGGGTTTTAGCGCAATAGGCAAGGTACTGGCCTGGATCGGCGTACAAAATTCAAAGCCAGCATCACGGATGCCGGCCTGTACGCTCTCTTCGAGCGCCAATGAGTCGAATCTGAGGTCGCTCAGATGGTTTTCAGACATAAGATAAGAACCGGAAAATATGCGTTAAAAGCTTGCAAATTGGCTCGCGAAGCGGTCAAATTGGCGTTAGTTCGACGCGACACCCGTCGCATCCGCCAGTTTCGCTTTCCTTACGATCCAGAAAGAAGCCGGAAATAGTCGGCAACAAAGCTGCGACATATTGCCTGATAGTTTAGGCAGCGTCATCCGTTTTATCAATGTTCGTTTGTCACAAGGGCTGAAGACGGGCAAAACCACTTTTACCTGAGCACTTCATTTGGAGGATATTACCGGTGAGCGATAAGATTGTGCACACCTCGGACGGCAGTTTCGATGCCGACGTTACTAACAACGAAAAAGCTGTACTGATCGACTTTTGGGCCGAATGGTGCGGACCGTGCAAGATGATTGCACCGCTGCTGGACGAAGCAGCCGACGAATACGCGGACAAACTCGCGATCGTCAAACTCAACGTGGATGAAAACCCGAACACAGCACAGAAGTTCGGCATCCGCAGTATTCCTACTTTGATTCTATTCAAAGACGGCGCCGTTCAGGCGCAAAAACTCGGCGCGATGTCCAAGTCACAATTGACTGAATTCATCGACGCTAATATCTGAGAGAGATTACTTGTCTAATACAACTGCACCACAGAAACCCCGGGGCCCCCGGTCCGGCAACAAAGGTAAGGGCAATCCGAACCGTCGTCGCCGCAGACGCCCACCTAACAGTGAATACCCGGATGATGATGAGAGCTCGTTAGAGGTCATAACACCCGAGCAACTCGAGGCCACCAAGGACGTAATGAACCTGACGGAGTTAAAGACCCGTCCGGCTGCTGCGCTGGTCGAACTCGGCGAATCTCTGGGTATTGAAAACCTCGCGCGTTCGCGCAAACAAGACATTATATTTTCGATCCTGAAGGCGCATGCCAAACTGGGCGAAGATATATACGGTGATGGCGTTCTTGAGATTTTGCAGGATGGATTCGGTTTTCTGCGTTCGTCAGACAGCTCGTATCTCGCGGGACCGGATGACATTTACGTTAGTCCGAGCCAGATTCGACGTTTTAATCTCAGAACCGGCGATACGGTTTCGGGTCTGATTCGTCCGCCGAAAGAAGGCGAACGCTATTTTGCACTGCTTAAAGTCGGCCAGATCAATCATGACGCGCCTGAGAATGCGCGCAGTAAGGTTCTGTTCGAGAATCTGACACCGCTGTTCCCGAAAGACCGGCTCACGCTGGAGCAGGGTAACGGCAGTACGGAAGATCTTACGGCTCGAATCATCGACATGGTGGCGCCGATCGGAAAAGGTCAGCGCGGACTGATCGTGTCACCGCCGAAAGCCGGTAAGACGATGTTGTTGCAGAATATTGCCTCGGCGATCGTTGCCAATAATCCAGAAGTCGACCTGATGGTCCTGCTCATTGATGAGCGGCCAGAGGAAGTTACGGAGATGACGCGTACCGTGCGCGGTGAAGTGGTTTCGTCGACGTTTGACGAGCCGGCAAGTCGCCACGTACAGGTTGCGGATATGGTGATCGAGAAGGCCAAGCGCCTTGTCGAACACAAACGTGACGTTGTCATTTTGCTGGATTCGATTACTCGTCTTGCACGCGCATACAACACCGTTGTGCCGTCATCAGGCAAGGTCCTGACCGGTGGTGTTGATGCGAATGCATTGCATCGTCCGAAGCGATTCTTTGGCGCGGCGCGAAATATCGAAGAGGGCGGTAGCCTGACGATTCTCGCCACAGCACTTGTGGACACGGGTTCGAAGATGGACGAAGTCATCTACGAGGAATTCAAGGGTACCGGCAACATGGAGATCCACCTGGATCGACGTATTGCGGAAAAACGCACCTTCCCGGCGATCAACATCAACCGTTCGGGTACTCGTAAGGAAGAGTATCTGACCGCACCTGATGAGCTGCAGAAGATGTGGGTGCTTAGAAAAGTACTGCATCCGATGGATGAACTGGCTGCGATCGAGTTCTTGCTGAGTAAACTGCAGGACACCAAGACAAACGCGCAGTTCTTCGAGGCAATGAAGCGCTAAGCTTGAGCGAAATCAACAAGCATGAAACGGGGCCTTCGGGCCCCGTTTTTCGTTACTGACTCAGGCGTCCTCGAAGAACTCGATATTGCCGGTCTCGATTGAATATTCGGCGCCAATTATTTTCAGGTCGCCGGTTTCAATTAGCTGTTCGAGGATCAAAGAACCATGCTGCAGATTAATGACAGACGCGCGAATATTGGCGCGTACGCAGCGACCGATTACCGCCGTATCTTCGACATCACTGTCTTCTTCAAGAACGGGCTCTACGGCCGGGCGAACACGATCGACAATCGCCCGCAAGTTCGGTGAACGATGAGATTTTTTTAATGCCAGCTCCTGCAATGTCGCGATGATCGCTCCGCAATTGCTGTGACCCAATACGACGACCAGTCGAGTGCCGAATTGCTTTGCCGCGAATTCGATGCTGCCTATTTGCGACGGCGCGACGATATTGCCGGCGACGCGGATAACGAACAGATCCCCAATGCCACGATCAAAAATGAGTTCCGTCGGAACGCGCGAATCCGAGCATGCGAGAATGATCGCAAATGGTTCTTGTGGCGTTGCCGCACCGGCACGATGTTCCCGACTGGCCAGGGTTTCTTCGCTGACTTCGTCACATACGAAGCGACGGTTTCCTTCGCGCAGGCGTTCGAGTGCTTCGGCAGGAGATATCATGTTTGTACAATAACCCGAAGAATGATCAGCGGGCAATCCACCGATGCAGGAATACTGGCGTACCCGCCGGAAACTCGCTTTGCTCTTTCGCCAGCTCGACGTAACCATCCGTTGCCGACAGTGACGCAAAATCGCCTGACGTGTTTGTTTTCACCGGCATGGCGAGTGTCTGACCGGCCGCGTTGGAGATCAGTCTCACGGGCTGGAAGCAGGTGAGTGCAGGTTTGAACGATACGTTTGACGCAAGCGCCGCGAACTCTGGTGGTGTTTCAGTTGCTCCGGACGCCTTGGCTAGTGAAGGGATAACGTATTGCCGGCAACATACCAATGCGGACACCGGATTTCCGGGCAATGCGAAAACGAGTTGCCCTCCCGGTCCCTTGCCAAACCACATCGGCTTACCGGGTCTCTGGCTGACTTTATGGAAGACGGTTGCAACTCCGAGGTCTGCCAGAACCTGAGGCACGTAGTCAGCTTTTCCCATCGACACGCCGCCACTTAAGATCAGAACTTCGGCGGCTTCCAGATGAGCCTCAAGACGGTCGTGTAATGCGTTGATGTCATCGCGGATATGGTCGTGCAGAGCTCGGTGGTAACCGTATCTTTCGAGCATCGACAGGACAGCAGGTCCGTTCGACAGACGAATCTGGTGCTCCTCGATAGGTTCACCGGCGGCGACAAGCTCGTTGCCGGTCGAAATGACTCGCATAACCGGGTCTGCAGCAACGTCAACCCGGGTCTGGCCGCACGATGCGATGATCGCGATATCGAGTGGCGAGATTCGTTTGCCCGGCGTCAGAAGATGCGCGCCTTCTGCGAAGTCCGAGCCGCGTGGGTGTACGAATCGATCCTTTTTAACTTCGTAATCGGCTTCGATTTTCGCGGCATTGTCGACAATGGTGATTCTCTCAACAGGCACGATGCAGTTCGCGTTCGCCGGCAGCGATGCGCCGGTCATGATCTCAATACACCGCCCACCTGCAAGCGTCAGCGCCGGGTCTCCTGCGGCCTGCATCGCCTGAACAGGAAAACTGCGCTGGCCGCTGTCATAGTCAGACCAGGCGAACGCGATGCCGTCCATCATGACGCGGTCGAATGGCGGCTGGCTGCGCTCCGCGCGAATGATCTGTCGCAATACGCGCCCTGTCGCATCTCTCGTGTCGACGGTTTCTGTGGGAAAAGTCGGGGTGGCGCCCAGTACGGCGTCGAGCGCTTCGGCTGTGGTCAGCACAGCGGTTTCAACCCTGCTCGCGGGCAATCGCCCGGTGACCGATATCGCGGCGTTTGTATACGCCGTCCCAGTGAATCCTGTCGACGGACTCGTAAGCAGAAGCAGCGGCCGCTTCGACCGAGTCGCCGAGCCCAACCACGCACAGCACACGTCCGCCGCTTGTAACGACGTTGTCACCGTCGCTGGCGGTGCCAGCATGAAACACTTTTTGATCGTCACTGTCGGCCAGGTCAAGACCGCTGATGGTCATGCCCTTGCCGTAGCTTGCCGGATACCCGGCGGCGGCGAGTACGACACCGAGTGCGGCACGAGAATCCCAGACCGCAGTTTGCTCTGCCAATGTTCCGTTAAGTGTTGCCAGACAAATAGCGGCGAGGCTCGATTTCAGGCGCATCATGATCGGCTGGGTTTCCGGGTCGCCCATACGGCAATTGAATTCGATCACTTTGGGCGTTCCATCCGCCATGATCATAAGGCCCGCGTACAGAAAACCGAGATACGGATAACCGTCTGCCGTCATACCCTCAAGCGTTGGGTTGATCACATCATTCATGATTCGCTGTTCAATCTCAGGCGTGACGACAGGGGCAGGCGAGTAGGCACCCATGCCGCCGGTGTTTGGGCCGACGTCACCTTCATCACGCGCTTTGTGATCCTGAGATGTTGCGAGCGGCAGCACGGTTTGGCCATCGGTTACAACGATGAAACTTGCCTCTTCGCCGTCCAGGAATTCCTCGACAACAATACGAGCTCCGGCGTCGCCAAAACTTCCCGCATCCAGCATGTCGGTCGCGGCAGCCTCGGCTTCCTGCAGCGTCATGGCAACGATTACGCCCTTGCCGGCAGCCAGGCCGTCAGCCTTGATCACGATCGGCGCGCCTTGCTCGCGGATGTAGTCCAGCGCCAGCGAAAGGTCGGTGAAATTCTGGTAGTCGGCCGTCGGAATATCATGGCGGGCGAGAAAGTCTTTCGTGAATGCCTTGGAACCTTCAAGCTGTGCGGCGGCGGCCGTAGGACCAAAGCATGGCAGGCCAAGATCATTAAATCGATCCACAACGCCAGCTACCAGCGGCGCCTCGGGACCAACGATGGTCAGTTCGACGTTTTCTTCCTCAGCCAATGCTGCCAATGCCTCTATGTCGTCAGAAGACACTGCTACATTTCGAACCTTGTTTTCTCGCGCTGTCCCGGCATTGCCAGGCGCGACCAGCACTTCATCAACGTCAGCCGACTGGGCACATTTCCAGGCGAGAGCGTGTTCGCGTCCGCCATTACCTATGATCAATATCTTCACGAGGAGCACCTCTTTGGCCGCCTTTGGCGGCCCGCTTCGCTTCGCGGCCAGGGGCCGCTCCTACTAGTGGCGGAAGTGACGCATACCGGTAAACACCATCGCCAGTCCGTGTTCGTTCGCGGCCTGAATGACCTCGTCATCGCGCATCGACCCGCCTGGCTGAATGATAGCCGAAATACCGGTCTCTGCGGCCGCATCGATTCCATCCCTGAAGGGGAAGAACGCGTCGGATGCCATTACTGAGCCCTGAATGTCGAGGCTTTCGTCTGCTGCCTTTATCGCCGCGATTTTGGTGCTGTATACGCGACTCATTTGCCCCGCGCCAACGCCTATCGTCATGTTGTTTTTGCAGAAGATGATTGCGTTCGATTTCACGTATTTCACCACGGTCCAGGCGAACAACATGTCCTGAATCTGCTGTGCTGTCGGTGCAAGGTCGGTGACCACTTTAAGGTCGCTCTCGGTGATAACACCCAGATCGGTGTTTTGTACCAGCAGCCCACCGGAAACTTTCTTAAAGTCGAAGCCAGGTATGGCCGTATCAGGCCATTCACCCGTTTCCAGAACGCGTACGTTTTTCTTCGCGGCAATAATCCGGGCCGCTTCAGAATCGATGGCCGGGGCAACAATCACTTCGACAAACTGCTTGTCCACAATCGCGGTCGCAGTCCTGGCGTCCAGATCACGGTTGAACGCGATGATGCCGCCAAATGCTGATGTTGGGTCCGTTTTAAACGCCTTCTCGTAAGCGTCAAGAATGTTGTCGGCAACGGCAACACCGCAGGGGTTCGCGTGCTTGACGATAACGCAGGCCGGTTTTTCGAACTGCTTTACACACTCCAGGGCTGCATCGCTATCGGCGATATTGTTGTACGAAAGCGCTTTGCCCTGCAGCTGCTTTGCGGCGGCCAGTGAGCCGGCGGGCGCCTGTTGGTCTACGTAAAAAGCGGCTTTTTGATGCGGGTTTTCACCGTATCGCATGCGTTCGGACAGGTTGCCGGAATACAGGTAACGCTGACCCAGGGCGTCATCGCCCAGAGAATTTGACAGGTATTTGCTAATCGCGGTGTCGTAACTCGCTGTGTGAGCATAGGCTTTCGCCGCGAGCCGTCGCCGGCTCTCGAGCGTTAACGTGTTGTTCCTGAGATCGTCGAGAACCGACTCGTAGTCGGCTGGTTCAACGATGACGGCAACACCATCATGATTCTTTGAGGCTGCACGGATCATCGCGGGACCACCGATGTCGATATTCTCAATCGCTTCATCAATCGTCGCGTCCTCCCGGGCGATGGTTTGCTCGAACGGGTACAGATTGACGACCAGCAGATCAATGGGCTCGATGCCGTGCTCTTCCATGACCGACTCGTCGGTACCTCGGCGACCCAGCAGACCGCCGTGAATTACCGGGTGCAATGTCTTAACCCGGCCGTCCATGATTTCCGGAAATCCGGTTTTCTCAGAAACCTCGATGACCTCAAGGCCCGCTTCGCGCAGCTGTTTGCACGTCCCACCCGTAGACAGAACTTCGACGCCGAGTTCGGTAAGGCCAGTTACAAATGGAATCAAGCCACGCTTGTCAGAAACACTGACCAGCGCGCGTCGTACGTTAAACATGCAGTCACCTGGAAGGAATAGGGAGAATGGGGCAGGGCTGCCTATCGGATCAGCGAATAAGCCCTGAGTTTCTTGCGCAGGGTACCGCGATTCAGGCCGAGTATGCCGGCAGCCTGACTTTGGTTGCCCTGTGTGTAGTCCATGACCGCCTTAAACAGCGGCCGTTCCACTTCACCAATAACCAGATCGTACAAATCTCCCGGACGGTCACCGTTTAAGGTGGTGAAATATTGATCGAGCGCATCTTCAGTGTGTTTGCAGAGCGGTTTCTTGCCATTTATCGAGGTCAAAGAGCCGGCCTTATTGTTGTTGTTTGCCACGTTGGTCCAATCCTGAATCGCTGGTTGCTGACCCCAATGAGGACCAAGCATTTTCTCCCCAAGCCTCAGAAAATCACGCCGCTAAAGATATGCCTCCGTCCTCTCGATCGAAGTATTGCTTTGTCAGACTGATTTGCTCTGAAGCGCTATCTGCACGCACTACCTGGTGGCGAAATTCGTCGGCATTTGCCAGACTATTGCAGTACCAGGTCAGGTGCTTGCGAGCCACTCGAACACCGGTCAATTCCCCGTAAAACCGATGTAGTTCTCTCAAGTGGTCGAGCATAATATCACGCAATTCTTTTTTATCCAGTTGTGGTTGTTCCTGATGTGTATTCAGGAGTCGTCCAAGTTCACGAAAAATCCACGGGCGACCCTGAGCACCACGACCGATCATCAAGCCGTCGCAGTTCGTTAGGCGCATTACTTCAAGCGACTTCTCCGGTGTGGTGATGTCGCCGTTGGCTATTACCGGTATGTGTATGGCATCTTTCACTCGGGCAATAGTTTCGAATTCGGCCTCGCCTTTGTAGCGACATGCGCGAGTTCGGCCGTGAACCGCGAGCGATTGGATACCGGAATCTTCTGCAATACGGGCGATATTGACGGCATTGCGGTGATCCGGGTCCCAGCCGGTTCTGATTTTCAGGGTGACAGGTACAGTCACGGCCTCGACCACGCTCTGCAGAATCGACGCAACCAGTTTTTCATCCTGAAGTAACGCAGAGCCGGCGAGCTTCTTGCAGACTTTCTTCGCCGGGCACCCCATATTGATATCGATGATCTGTGCACCACGTTGAACACAGGCGACCGCCGCCGAGGCCAGTTGGTCGGGGTCTGACCCGGCTATCTGGACGGCCACCGGTGTGGCGTCGAGGTCCAGATCGAGGCGAAACCGCGATTTTGGCGTTTGCCAGAGACTGGTGTCGGCCGTTGTCATCTCAGACGTCGTCATCCCCGCACCGAATCGTCTGCATATGCGTCTAAACGGTGCGTCCGTGACGCCCGCCATCGGCGCCAGTACGAATGGACTGTCGAGCGTATACGGGCCGATTTTTAAAGGTGGGATGAGCATGGTGATAGTCTAGTTGATCACGTGCCACAACAGAATCAGTTAAACCGCCGAGGTCCGCATGATTAGAACCGCCGATATTCTCTCGATTATCACTATTGCCGCAGCGTCGATTGTTTTCGTCGACATCGCATGGTCTGCAGGCGACTCCGACAAAGATGAAATTGCCTCGATCAGGGCTGTGTCCAACAAGGCCATTAGGCAACACGATGTTGAGGGTATTGTCGCCTCACTGGATGACCCGTATCAGATAAATACGGGTAGTGGCCTGTTGTTTCATGGCGGTCCGGAGACGGAAAAGGAGAATTGGGCGGGCCACTTTTCTCAAAATGACGATGTCGTTTACGTCAGGACTCCGACGCGCATTGAAGTCAGTACGTACCTGCCGCGCGCAGCAGAGTTTGGCGATTGGGTCGGCAACTGGACGGCGGACAAAGGACCGATAGAGGTTGGCGGCTCTTATTCTGCCTCATGGCGCAAGGTTGATGGTGTCTGGAAGATCCAGTCTGAGATCTTCGTTACGCTGTTTTGTAACGGCGCCGCCTGCTAGGCGTGTGCTTATTTAAAGTCGTCGAC
>JAACFM010000057.1 GCA_009937445.1 Gammaproteobacteria bacterium
CCTGCTGGTATCGGCGCGACCTACACAATTCCCCGTTATCAGGAACAGCACCAGTACCCGTTCAGAACGCAGCTAAAAGACAAGGTTTTCAACGGACACATTGCACGTTTCGCAGAGGGTAATTATGCGGGCTTTTTTGGCTGGCCAAACCTCACGAATACCCCGACTGGCGGATTCCTGGGGTTACCGGGCAACGATGCTCGCGCCGATATGCGAGTTGTCGATATCTACAGACGTGACGGTGACAAACTGGCAGAAAACTGGGTGTTTATCGACCTTCTGCACTGGCTCTCCATGCAGGGGCTCGATGTCTTAAAGCGCTTACCGTCGGTTAAGTAGGCACTGGCTAGAAAGTCAGGCTGAATGTCGCGCCGCCGGCGTCATTTCGACTCAAGCGGATAAAACCGCCATGAGCGATCATCACCTGCCGCGCCAGCGCCAGTCCAACGCCAGAGCCCTTCTCCCTGGTGGTGAAAAACGGAACGAATATTTTCTTTACGAGCGAGTCCGGCACGCCGGGACCGTTGTCGCTTACCTCAATGACGACATTGCTTCGCCGGTTCAATCGTCCCGTCAACTCGATGACAGGTTTATCGATATTGATCGTACTCTGCCATGCATTTCTCAACAGGTTGAGTAAGACAGGCTCAAGCAGATCACGATCGGCATAGACATCCAGCTCACTCGGCGTGACATCAATCGCCAACGTCACTCGGCTGTCCGGCCACTCAGCAACGATGAGCTGGCGGGCTGATTCGAAAAGGGCGTCCAGCCGCACGCGCTTTTTCTCGGGTGGGGCGAGTCGGGAGATCTGCCGATAACTATCCACAAACTGAGTCAGGCTGTCGGACCGGCGAGCGACGGTGGTGACAGCATCACGCAGATCCTCCAGGTCTTCGTCAAACGCTTCCCCGGCTTTCTCTTTAAGGAGAACGTCTTCGACAACGTGCACCGCTGTTTTTGCAAGCGACGTAACCGGCGTAATCGAGTTCATGATTTCGTGCGTCAAAACTCTGACCAACTCCTCCCAAGCCTGCGCCTGTGTGGCGTCGAGTTCGGACTGAATGTCCTGCAGCGAAATCAATCGCTCACTATCACCGCCAATCATGATTTCTGTCGTAGCCAACGTCAGGTGATATTCAATGCCCTCGACGACGAAAGTAACCAGCTGTCGATCACCTGGCACGGCGGTGGCAACTGACTCCGCAAACTGAAAACCGAATTTCCGTAAGTCCCTGAGTTGCGTTACGTGCTCGGCACCGAACAGTCGACGAGCGGCGTTGTTCTGCAAGGTTACCGAGTCGTCCGAGTGCAACGTCAGCAAAGGAACCGGTATGTGCTCTATTAATGCTCGTAGTCGACGGACTTCCATTTCCTGGCCAGCGCGACGTGAACGCATGCCCTCAATGATGTCGGTAAACGTCTCCCCCAGCAGTTTGAAACCGGCGCCATCTTTAGTGAAATTAAATCTCTGGGAGAAGTCTGCATATCGCGCCGCGTCCAGAAATCGAGCAACTTCACGATTGGTTCGATTGACGAATCG
Source organism: Gammaproteobacteria bacterium (assembly GCA_009937445.1). GTDB lineage: Bacteria > Pseudomonadota > Gammaproteobacteria > Steroidobacterales > Woeseiaceae > UBA1847. The sequence continues at coordinate 1,544 of JAACFM010000057.1, forward strand.
CCACAGTTCGGCAATCAGGATTGTCAGGATCGTGGCAGCTATCAGGGTTGCGCTGTGAAGACCGGGCTGAATAAGCAGCCACGCCACGGCGGTCATCGCGACGCCGACCAGGGACAACCGGACGATAAGGAGGATCGTGAAACGTCTAAAGATCATGTTTCTCCATACGTCGATAAAGCGATGCTCGTGTCAGGCCGAGCTCACTCGCGGCTCTCGAGATGTTGAACCCGTGTTTACGCAAAGCCTTTTGGATCGTCTCTTTCTCGAGATAGTCGAGATTCAATATTGTCGGAGCAACGGCGACATTCCCTCGTCCCGTTGCTGTCTCTGTGTAATCCAGTTGCAAGTCGATGGGTTCGATAATGTCGCGTTCCGAGAGGATGATCGCTCTCTCGACAGCGTGTCGAAGAGCGCGGACATTTCCTGGCCACGCATACTCATGCAAGGCCTGCTCAGCTTCTGCGGAAAAGACGCGCGCCGTGCCACCGTATTTGTGCGAATAAATTGCGGCGTAGTGCCTGGCGATCGGCAGGATGTCGTCTTTGCGATCGCGCAGGGGTGGCACCGTGATCTCGACGGTATTCAGGCGGAACAGGAGGTCTTGTCGAAAATGGTCCTCGTTTCTTAGTGTTGCAGCCGGAACATTTGTCGCTGCGATAACACGCACGTCAATGTCCTGCGATTCGTCGGATCCTACAGGCGTGACTTTTCGTTGCTCCAGGACACGCAGCAACTTGGCCTGCAGATTCAGGGGCAAATTACCGATCTCATCCAAAAAAACGCTGCCGCCATTCGCTGCCTGAAACCGGCCGAGTCTGTCTTCGCTCGCATCGGTGAATGCCCCCTTCTTGTGCCCGAACAGTTCCGACTCAAACAGCGACTCGCTGATCGAGCCCATGTCGATCGTCAGAAAACCACCATCCCGGCGCTTCGACTGGCGATGCAGCTCCCGGGCGATGAGTTCCTTGCCGGTTCCGTTCTCTCCCAGGATCAGAACGTTAGCGTCGGTCGGTCCCGCGCGCTCAACCACAGCCATGACTTTTCTGGCCTCTGCCGACTCGCCGATTATTTGTACGCTACCTGCCGTAGTTTCCTGCAGAAGAACTTTGTTGGTTTGCCGCAAGGTCTCTGTTTCTTTGCGGCTACGGCGCAACTGTACAGCGGTCGATACCGTGGCAACGACCTTCTCGTTTTGCCAGGGCTTTGCAATGAAGTCTGTTGCGCCACGCTTCATCGCGGCAACCGCGGTGTTCAAACTACCGTGCGCCGTGATCATGACGACGACCATCCTGGGATCAATCTCCAGAATTTTGTCGAGCCATACCAGCCCCTGTTTGCCAGTGGACTCTCCGGGACCGAAATTCATGTCGAGCAGTATCACGTCGAAATCGTGCGCGGCCAGCAGGCCGGGAATTTCAGCGGGATCTATGCAGGTCGAAATTTCGCCGAACTCGCGGCGCAGCAACAGTCGGCTCGCAGTCAGGATGTCCTCGTCGTCATCAACGATCAGGATTTTTCCGGGTTTCATGAGATTCTCGTCCACACAGTGTTCGAAATCGTACACTTACTGTCCGGAGGCGTACAGTTTTTGGACGACTGAAATCCGTTATTCTAATAAAAACAATGATTTACGTTTTGGCATGCAACTTGCTATTAACTAAGCATGGACAAAATCAGAAAACTGAAATCGCAGAATCAGCCGGTCGGCATGGGCATTTCCGGGAAAGCGATGGACCGCAAGGTCCAGAGAAAGGCACCGATCGGGAGAAAGGTGGGTTACGCCGCCGCAGCTCTCATGCTTGCCGCATTCGGATGGTGGTTCGTCGACACACTGATGAATGGCCGCAGCCTGACCATCAATTCGCAGCGCATCACGGTATCGCCCGTCACGGTCGGCACGTTTGAAGATTTTATTCCCTTGCGTGGACGCCTGGTCCCTCGCAGCACCGTCTACCTGGATGCGATCGAAGGCGGTCGCGTCGAGGAGATCCTGGTCGAGGATGGCGCCATCCTGCAGGCGGGTGATCCGATTGCCGTTCTGTCGAACACCAACCTGCAGCTTGAGGTCCTCGGTCGCGAAGCGGCCGTTACGGAACAGCTCAACAACATGCGGACCATCGAGTTGCAGCTGGAGCAGAATCGTCTCTCCCACAAACGCAACCTGATCGAGATCGACTACCAGATCAAACGTCTCGAGCGCGCAGTCGCCCGGCAAACTGATCTGGTTTCCAAAGACCTCGCGTCGAGATCAACGATCGAAGAGCTCGACGATGAGCTGACGTATTACCGGAACCGTCGCGAGATAACGCTGGAAAGCCAGTCGACCGATGTTCGCATGCAGGAGCAGCAGTTGCTGCAGCTCAAAGTGGCCGGAGATCAACTGCAAACAGGCCTCAAATTTGCCAGCAAGAACATTGATGACCTGAGCGTACGTGCGCCATTGGCCGGCAAGTTGTCCGGCTTCGACATTGAGGTTGGGCAGTCCATCGTGCGCGGCGGTCGCTTGGGTCAAATCGATGACCCAAACGGATATAAGCTGAATGTGCGTATCGACGAGTTCTACATAGATCGGGTCGACCTACAGCAATTTGCTGTCGCCGAACACAATGGTCGGGACATTGAACTCAGTATTTCAAAGATCTATCCGCAGATTACGGAAGGTCAATTTGAGGTCGACATGACCCTGTCCGACGAACCTCCAGGGCTGCGCAGAGGCCAGACAAAACAGGTACGACTCACACTGGGTGACAACTCGGATGCCATCCTTATCCCGAACGGCGCGTTCTACCAGGAGACTGGCGGGAACTGGGTATTTGTGGTTTCCGCGGACGGCAGTGAGGCAGTACGGCGCAACGTGCGCATGGGCCGCCGCAACACCGAATTCATAGAAGTGCTCGACGGGCTGGAGCCTGGCGAACGCGTTATTACGTCACCGTATACCAGCTACACCAACATGGACCGATTGGCGCTCGACGAAAAGTAGTCAGCCGCACCAGTCACAAAGCGAACAACACCAGGGGAACAGCAATGCTCAAACTTCACAACATGTACAAGGTTTACAGCACTGACGAGGTCGAAACGGTCGCTCTTAACGGCGTCAATGTCGAGATCGAACAAGGCGATTTCGTCGCCATTATGGGCCCCTCCGGCTGTGGGAAATCGACCCTGCTGAATATCGTCGGCATGCTGGACAATCCGTCCGACGGTGACTACTTCTTCTTTGACGAGAACATAGCCGATTACAACGAATCGCAGCGCAGCGCTATTAGAAAACACAACATTGGCTTCATCTTTCAGAGCTTCAACCTGATCGACGAGCTTAGCGTCGCTGAGAACATCGAACTGGCCCTGCTCTACCACGACATGCCATCGGCGGAACGCAAGCAGCGCGTCGCCACCGTGATGGACCGCATGGGTATCGGTCACCGTGCTAATCACATGCCAGGGCAACTGTCCGGCGGTCAGCAGCAGCGCGTTGCTGTTGCACGTGCGGTCGTTGGTGACCAACCACTGATTCTTGCGGATGAGCCGACCGGAAACCTTGATTCGGTTCATGGCCAGGAAGTCATGGAGTTGCTGCGATCACTCAATAAAGAAGGCACAACGATCGTGATGGTGACGCACTCTCCCGCACACGCGGACTACGCACACCGGACGGTGAATCTGTTTGACGGTCACATCGTTACAGAAAACACGCGCGCTGCTTAAGGCTTCCTGACCGAATTCCTATCGGGGAAATAACATGCTCTGGAACAACATCATCATTGCACTTCGAAACCTTCGCAAGAACAAGGCTTTCGCAGCAATCAACATTTCGGGCCTCGCGCTTGGACTGACAATCTATATTTTCGGCGGGCTATTGGTCGAGTACGAGAATACTCATGACCAGTCTTACGCGAACGTCAACCGTATCTACACTATTGGTTCTACGGCGAACCCGGAACTAAACGTCGGCGTGGACAAATTCAATTCGACGTTCATGGCAGTCGCCCCGATTATCAAGGCTGAGCTAAGTGACATTGATGCAGTGGCAAGAACAAGGAATCGTGAATATCTCCTGACGTCAGGTGCTGAGAGCTACTACGAAGGACTGCGCTTTGCCGATCCTGAGTTATTGACCATTTTCGACTTCAACTACATACACGGCGACTCGAGTGCGTTGGATGACCCTTCCGGCCTGTTGATCACAGAGACGATAGCGATCAAATACTTCGGAAATACCGATGCCATTGGTGAAGTTCTGACTTTTGATAACGAATACGACTTTTCGGTTACGGCTGTAATAGAAGACCCACCACTCAATACGCATTTTAATTCGCTCGTGATTGCAGATCAGAGTTTTGGCATCGTCGCGCCAATCCGCGCCTTAAACAGGTTGATTGACTACGACGCCGATGTTGGTGACTGGAATAATCTGTCGCTTGGCGACATGACCTATGTCCTGTTGCCGGAGAATCTCGACCAGGCCTGGTTGCAAAGCCAGGCAGACAGAATCTATGACACGCTCGTTCCCGAGGACGAGGGTCAGGCCATAGCCAGCCTCGATGTTCATCCTTTGTCCTACGCCAACGTAGCGATCTGGGACATGATAGGAATGCCCGTAATCGTCGTCATTTCTCTTCTGAGCCTCATGGTGCTGATAGTCGCCTGCGTTAACTACACAAACCTTGCTACTGCTCAATCGCTGGGGCGCACTCGCGAAGTTGGCATGCGTAAAACCATGGGTGCAACGCAGATACAGCTACTGACTCAATTTCTTGTCGAGAGCCTGGTGATCGCTGCGATTGCCATGATTTTCGCGATCGCCGCGCTGGAGATGGTGATTCCACTCTTCAACAATGCCGCCGGCAAAAACATGACTCTCGATTACATGGCGACAATGCCCTGGTTGTTGATGACTACCGTGCTTGTCGGTCTTTTTGCAGGATTATACCCGGCGTGGCTAATCACCCGAACGAACCCAATCGAAGCACTTCGCGACATTGCTCGAAAGGGTAAGAAAGGCTCGCGGGTTCGATCATTCATGATCGGAGCGCAGTTCGCGATCTCCGCCTTCATGCTGGCGATGGTGACGATCGTCTATCTGCAAAACGAGAAGGTCAAATCGAGCAGCTATATATTCCCGCGCTCAGAAATTTACGTGGTGGACCGCCTTAATGTTGACGGTATCAGTGACAAGCTTGAGACCTTACGCCACGAACTCGAAGCACTACCCAATGTTGACTCGGTGGCCTTTTCATCGCAGGTCCCCTACGAACAGAACAATTCCCAAAACGAGCTGAGCCCGATACCCGGCGACGAGGCTGCCGGAATTACCCTCATGAATATGCGGATGTCACCCGAATTCCTTGATGCCTATGATATCCCCGTTCTCGCCGGCCGAAATCTAAGCCACGATATTACCAACGACAAACGGACTGATGAACTCGAGTCACTGAACATCCTCGTTAACGAACTTACGCTGGCCAAGATGGGTATCGATAAACCGATTGATGCAATCAACCAACGTCTGTACCCGCTGGATGAGGCATCCACGTTACGTGAATACGTTATCGTCGGGGTCGTGCCGACGCAGAATATCGTTGGGTTGTTCAATGAAGAGAAGGCGTGGTTCTACCAGTATTCACCGTCGTCGTTACGAATCGGTTCCGTCCGAATCACTGGCGGCAACATCATGGATTCAGTCGAGGCCGTTGAGGACGTTTGGGATCGCGTGATCCCGGATTATCCAATTCAGGGCCGTTTCCTTGATGCCGTGTTTGACGATGTCTACAACGTTCTCAAGTACATGAATATGGCGCTTGGCATTTTCGCGTTCGTAGCACTTTCGTTGGCCCTGATTGGTCTATTCGGTCTTGCCGCCTTTATGGCAACGCAACGAACGAAGGAAATCGGCGTGCGCAAGGTGCTGGGGGCGAGTACCACACAAATCGCACGCCTGCTCGTATGGCAATTTTCGACACCGGTACTTTGGGCGCTGCTGGTCGCCCTGCCCGGTGCGTACTTTGCGACGCAAGGCTATCTGAATTTCTTCGCGGATCGAATTGAGTCACCGATCCCGATCCTGATTGTCTCGGGCCTCACAGCAGTGTTGCTGGCCTGGGGCACGATAGCAGGGCATGCCATTCGGATCGCCCGTTCCAACCCGATTCGAGCTTTGCGTTACGAATAGCGTCAATAATTTGTAGTATGGTCAGTATCTATGATCCGATATCTGACCATACTACTGGCGGTATGTTCGCTCGCCGCCTGCGCCACCACCTCCTCCCCGGTTGTCATTACTGTCATTGGTACAAATGACGTACACGGTGCGTTGCTGTCGAAAGATGGCGCCGGCGGACTCAACGCCCTGTCCGGATATGTAAACGCCGTTCGCGAAGCTCGCTCGGACGATGGGGGTGCCGTTTTACTGATCGATGCCGGCGATATGTGGCAAGGGACTCTTGAGTCCAATTTGTCAGAAGGGGCGTCACTCGTCGAAGCGTACAATGCGCTGGGCTATACCGCCGCTGCGGTCGGCAACCACGAGTTTGATTTTGGCCCGGTGGGCCCGTCGCCGATACCCAAATCTGCAGAAGAAGATCCTCGCGGCGCGTTGAAACAACGCGCAATTGAGGCCAAGTTTCCTTTTCTTGCTGCCAATCTGATCGATCAGTCAACAGGTAAAGCGGTTGACTGGCCCAACATCCAGCCAAGTGTCCTGATCAAGGTCGAGGGTATCAAGGTCGGCATTATTGGCGTGATGACCAAGAATGCGTTGTCTAACGCTATCGCGGCAAATACGACGGGGCTGTCAGTTGCACCGCTCGCCGAAACGATTGAGACCGAGGCACGCGCCTTGCGAGAATCGGGAGCGACAGTGATTATTGTCAGCGCACATGCGGGTGGCGGGTGTAAGGAGTTCGAAGACCCGCTGGACACTTCATCCTGCTATCAGGAGTCCGAAATATTTACCGTTGCAAACAGCCTGCCAACGGGATTGGTTGATCATATTTTCGCGGGTCATACGCACGCTGGTATCGCACATATTGTCAACGATATTTCGATTTCCGAGGCTTATAATAGCGTGCGATCATTTAGTCGGGTTGACCTGCTGGTTGATAGCAAGACTGGTTTGAGAATCCAGAGGCAAGTGTATCCACCGACACCGGTTACTGATGTGTCGAGCTACGAAGGACGGCCCGTCACCCCGGACGCCCGCCTGATGGCAATTGCTGCCACGGCCGCTGCTCTCGCGGACGGCGTCAAGCATGAAGAAGTCGGCATCTATCTCGAAACGCCTATCGAGCGAACAACGAGTCCGGAATCCCCTTTGGGAAACCTGTACACCGACGCGCTTTTGGCGTCGGCCGATGCCGATATAAGCATGCACAGAACCAACACCAGCGTTCGCGCCGACCTGCCGGCTGGCGAGCTTAAATTTGGCAGCGTTTATGAAATGGATCCTTTTGACAATCAGATCGCAGTAATCGAACTTTCGGGTGCTGAATTGCGGCAGGTCATCTCTGAGCAGGCACATCAAGGTCGATTCCGCGTCAATTTCTCCGGTATGAACGTACGGGTTACTTGCACCAACAGGAACATGGCTATCGACATGCAGTTAATGAACGGTCAGGAGATAGAAGACCAGCAGTTGGTTTCGATCGCTGTTGTTAACTACCTCGCCCTTGGTGGTGATCGCGTTTTTAGTTCAGTAATGCCGGCAGGCGGATATGACTTGCAACTCGACGGCCCACTCTCCCGAGACCTGGTGATCGCCTGGCTGCAGCAGCGTGGCGGTTCGATCAACGCGAGCGATTTTTCAACGGATGACAATCCGAAGTGGACTATGCCGGACAGTCTGGACAAGGAATGCCGATTAAACTAGCAAAGACCGTTGCGCGACTCGCCGTCCTGGTAGTCGCCATTGTTGCCGCACTGTGGGTTTACCGGGCGCATCTGGCCAGAAGTCTGCCCGAACTGCAGGTCTGGCACACACACGAAGTGCAAAATGAGTTTCGAGCGAAAGACTTTCCCGAAGGCATTTCTTTTTACCAGTACAAGGAACTTGAGAAACGCCTTTTTGACGAACTGGATGATGCGGTCTACTACAACGCCAACGGACGATTAAATCGTTATAACAAAGCAAGTGACATCTTTCCGGGCGACGAGGGCCAACAGTGGAACCGATCATTCGAATTGCACAACGACACACTTCGCGGCGGCGTGCTGTTCATCCACGGTGCCTCTGACTCGCCCTACAGTACGCGTTCAATAGCAAAGCTGTTTAACGACGCCGGGATGTATGTGCTTTCGGTACGACTACCGGGCAACGGAACAATTCCTTCCGGACTTCGAGATGCGGACCTCGACGACTGGCTCGCGATAACGAAGATGGGAGCAGACCACGTTCGCGAAACGATAGGTGTGGACCTGCCACTCTATATCGCAGGATATTCTGTTGGCGGTGCATTGGCAGTCGATTACGCCATTGACTCACTTGAGGATGAGTCACTGCACACACCGGCACGCTTGTTTTTGTATACGCCGGCAATCGGCGTGTCCGCGGCCGCTCGTTTTTCCAGCTGGGATCTTGCTCTTAGCAAGCTACCCGTGTTTGGGAAATTTGCGTGGTTAACTGTGGAAGCTGAATTTGACCCATACAAGTTCAACTCGTTTGCGAAAAACGCGGGGCATATCACCTATCTGTTAACCGAGCGTCTGCGCAAGAAGTTTACTTCGTTGACGGATAAGTCACGGCTACCGCCAGTCATCAGCTTTCAGTCGTTAGTCGACTCAACGATTAAAGTCGACTCTCTTGTGAACCAGTTCTACAAAAACCTGGCGGCTACTGGAAGTGAGTTGGTCTTGTTTGACATCAACAGAGCTGATGACATCGAGCACTTCATGAAAAATACAGAGCAAAGTCTCATCAGCGATCTGGAGGTCAGTGACCTCCCCTTTCACTACACCCTGGTGACGAATACCTCGGGCGATTCGAACGAAATACTTGCGCGCACTCGTGCGGCTGGCAAGACGGGTTTTACGACTACACCACTGAACATGGAATGGCCGAACTCTGTTTATTCACTGTCGCACGTATCACTGCCATTCAAATCCGATGATCGCTGGTACGGCGGCATCGAGTCCTCCAAATCCAGTCTGGGCACACTGGCACCACGTGGTGAAACAGCAATACTGAGGACACCCATCGCGCGTTTCATGCGCCTGCGCTACAACCCGTTCTTCGATTACCTCGCAGAAAGAACGCTGGCATTTTGCGCAGCGTGCGAGATCGATCAGACGACCGTAACCACAGAAGTAACAATGCGAATTCCGTTCATTTTCTCAACCTCGGCAACAATCCACTAATTCCTGAACCTGCGATGACCAGCCCAAATGACACGAAGTCCAGCCACTCGTTAGGTCCCCCGCCAAAGCCATACATTGCGAGCAACGCGACGCCAAGGCAAATCATCAGCGCCCCTGTAATCTGTCGTGCGGGCGCCGGTACAGGCGCATCGGCAGGTCGGCCTCGACGTTCCAGTGGTGACAGTAACAGCGCAACAGGTAACAGCAAGACAAAAAGGATGGCAATCCACACTGGACGGGACCACCACCACTCGCTGGTACCCGGTTCAATTCCAAGACCGGGCCCACCGGCCATATAGAGCAGTGCAGCGAATACCACCATCACTGTGATGTGCCAGAGGTAGACCGTCATGATCATGCTGTTGATCAACACGGTTGCGGTCCAGAGTCGCAAACCGTTCAATACACGCCGCATCGGCGACTCAAGCGCGAGGAGTAATCCGAACTGAAATATCCCCAAGGCCAGCAGCGTTATTTTTGGCGGCAGAGTATTGCTCAACTCGGGGTCGGGAGAACCGACCATGGCGAGCGGATAAGGCCCCATGGAGGTCAGCAACCAAAGTGCGGCGAAGCCGACCGCAGAAAAGAGCAGTCGTTTTGCAACGCGACCCAGTCGGTCGTCGCGCCAGGCAAAACCGAGGTTATGCACAGCGAGCCAGACCCAGAAGTAGTTGGTCCAGCCAAGCCAGTGTATTTCGGCCACGAAGAATGCGACGTCTGTGAGCGCGGCACCCGCTGCGAACATCAAAAACGATATAAATCCAAATCGCTGCCAGAGCTTGTATGCAAAGGGCGCCAGTATGACGACAACGATGTAGATCGCTAAAAACCAGGTCGGTATGAGTGCCGCCTGCGAAACGTACTGGATGACCTCGTCCCTGGTACCCAGCAGCGACATCACGACAGCGATAACAGCCCACGCGACCAACAGGACAAGCAGTGGCGCAACGAGTCGATTCAACCGTGCGGATAGCCAGCCGGCGTAGCCGATTCCTTTTCGCTTCGCGCTCTCGAGTGAAACCGCGTTCGAATAACCGCCAACGATAAAGAAGATAGGCATGACCTGAAACAGCCAGGTCAACCAGTGCAGTTGTGGCCTGCCAGCCAGAAGGTGCCCGGGGTCCATTACGCCATCAACAACGTAGGCTGTCGCAATCATCCAGTGTCCTGTGATAACGATAAGAATCGATACTGACCGTAGAAAATCTACGTAGCGGTTTCTCTCTTCTGGCGTTTGGGCGGCCATTTGACTAGCCTGAGTCCAGATCTGCATGAGCGCTCTCCTGTGATATCAAACAGCCTACTACGTCTGAAAAGTTGATTCGACGGTATCTTTGCAATAATTAACTCCCCTCTGGTTGCACGAACACGTATATTTAAACGGCCATGTCCAGACTTCGACTCTACTTTTTCGTTTCACTTCTCATGTCTCCCGGCACCTGCCTGCACGCGCAATCGATCTCTAACTGGATCGACCAGAACTGCGCTGATTGCGGTGCCCGAATGGCGGTACAGACCGGTGTCTACGTTCTCGAAAAAGGAGAAGAGGCCCTGATAGGTCGCGCCTGGCTCGCGCAGCACGCTGCCAAGTCAATTGATGTTCAGTATTTCATCTGGAGCACCGACAACATTGGCATTCTCGCGGCCGAGCAATTACTGAGTGCGGCCGAACGCGGTGTGATTGTCCGGGTTCTCGTCGACGACTTTTTAATAGACGCCGAGGACAAGACCCTACTGCTTCTATCCGCTCATCCGAACGTGCAGATTCGAATCTACAATCCGAATGTTTCGGTTGGTGTCGGATTTTGGCAGCGCCTGAAGAATGCAGTCACCGAGTTTCGCGCTGTGAACCAGCGCATGCACGACAAGACCGCTATTTTCGACGACATAGCTGGCATCACCGGTGGCCGCAATATGGCCGATGAATACTTCGACTACGACCATGAGTACAACTTTCGAGATCGTGATGTCCTCTTACTCGGTCGCGCTGTTATGGATATGCGAAAGAATTTTCAGGAGTTTTGGGACAGCGAGTTGTCAGTTCCGGTAGAGAAAATCTTTGATGACGAATCCGCTCTTGTCTCGCCTGCCGACATGCGGCGTCGGTCGGCATTGCTGCACTCGTATGCTGCAGACCCAACGAACTTCGAACCGCAGGTCAGGCACGCGATTGATCGCGCATCCGATTATTTTCCTGAATTGCTGCAAACGATGAGCTGGGAAGACGTCGTGTTTCTCAGTGATGTGCCCGGGAAAAACTCAGGGGAGTTTGGTTTGGGTGGCGGCGGCGAATCAACGAATCAATTGATCAAGGCCGTTAAGAGTGCGCGCGAATCAATTCTGATTCAGTCGCCCTACCTGATCATGCCCGAGGGCGGAATCGAACTTTTTGAAGAACTTGTTAACCGCGGCGTCCGCATACGAATCTCGACTAACTCACTGGCTTCAACAGACAATATCCAGGCCTTCAGCGGTTATCAGGGACAACGCAAGGATCTGCTGCGTGCTGGCGTCGAACTGTATGAGTTCATGGATGAACCCAGTATTCGTACAGAGCTCATCGACCGCTATCCACGCATCGCCGAGAATGATCCTGTATTCGCCTTACACGCCAAAAGCATGGTTATCGACGATGAAAAAGTGTTTATCGGTACATTCAACCTCGATCCACGGTCGGCAAACCTGAACACCGAGGTCGGGATGTTCGTGGAAAGCCGAGGGCTGGCACAGCAGGTAAGCGATAGCATCGAGCGCGATATGATGCCGGGGAACAGCTGGCAGACGACCATGGATTTCAATCCGGATTTCGTGGTCAGCCGCGGTAAACGCTTCAAATCCTGGTTCAACCGAATGCTGCCGATAGAACCAGTCCTGTAATATCTGGGCCGATTTTGCTATGCTCCGCGCCCAAACACTGGCTGGGTAGCGTTTTTAGCCGCCTCGCCCCTAAATTCGGTGCCCTCCCTTGATCTCTGCTGCAAACCTGTCGATTCAGTTCGGCGCTAAACCCTTGTTCGAAAATGTCTCCGTCACCTTCGGTAATGGCAATCGCTATGGCCTGATCGGAGCCAACGGCAGTGGCAAATCAACCTTGATGAAGATCCTTGCCGGTCAGCTGGAGCCCAGCGTAGGCAACGTTTCCGTTGACCCTAACGCTCGAGTCGGCCAGCTATCGCAGGATCAGTTTGCCTATGAGGAATATCGGGTTCTGGATGCTGTGATGATGGGCTACAAGCGACTATGGGAGGTGACGCAAGAGCGTGATCGCCTGTATTCACTGCCCGAGATGAGCGATGAGGAAGGCATGCTGGTCGCCGATCTTGAAGTCGAATTTGCCGAACTGGACGGCTACTCCGCCGAATCCCGCGCGGGCGAGCTGCTGGAGAATATCGGAATCCCCGTCGAACAACATCAGGGACCCATGAGCGCAATCGCGCCCGGCTGGAAGCTTCGTGTCCTGCTTGCGCAAGCACTTTTCTCGGATCCGGACGTCCTGCTCCTTGATGAGCCGACCAACAACCTCGATATCAACACCATTCGCTGGCTGGAAGGTTTTCTGGATTCCAGTAAATCCACGATGGTCATTATTTCTCATGATCGCCACTTCCTGAACAGCGTGTGCACGCACATGGCGGACCTGGACTACGGCAAGCTGCAACTCTTCCCCGGCAATTACGATGAGTACATGACCGCGGCCACGCAAGCACGCGAACGTATGCACGCGGACAATGCGAAGAAGAAAGTGAAGATGGCCGAACTGCAGGCCTTTGTCAGTCGCTTCTCAGCGAATGCCTCGAAGGCACGTCAGGCAACATCACGAGCCCGACAACTTGAGAAGATCGAGCTTGAGGACATCAAGCCGTCGAGCCGGGTTAGCCCTTTTATCCGTTTTGAGCAGGACAAGCCTCTCCGTCGTATCGCGGTTGAAGCAACAGGTATTAGCAAGGATTTTGGCGAAGGTCCGTTATTCGAGAACTTCGACCTAACCATCGAAGCCGGTACTCGCCTCGCGATTCTCGGGCAGAATGGCATTGGCAAAACAACGCTCGTTCGCACGTTACTGCAAGAAATCGAATCTGACACCGGTGCGGTTAAATGGTCGGAGAACGCCCAGACTGGTGTTTTCGCACAAGACAACGCGCCAGAGTTTGAAACGGACATGTCATTGTTCGACTGGATTACGCAGTGGCAGCCGAAAGGTGCTGACGAGCAGATGCTGCGCGGCACATTGGGCCGCATGCTGTTCTCAAGAGATGACAGTGAAAAGTCCATCAAGGTCGTTTCAGGTGGTGAACAACGTCGACTGATGTTCGGCAAGATCATTCTTCAGAAGCCGAATGTCATCGTCATGGACGAGCCGACGAATCACCTTGATATGGAATCGATCGAGGCGCTCAACCTTGCGTTGGAAAACTATCCGGGAACATTGATTTTCGTCAGCCATGACCGTGATTTTGTTTCGACGCTTGCTACGCGCATCATCGATATGACGCCAAACGGAATCGTCGACTTCCGTGGCACTTATGATGAATATCTGCTGGCACAACTTTCTCAAGAGAAGATGCGAGTTGCCTGAGTCCGTTAAAGCGCAGGAAAAAGTCGGCATCTTTGTCGACGTCCAGAATATTTACTACACCTGCCGACAGGCCTACCAGGGCAACTTCGATTACAACAAGTTCTGGGCTGAAGTAACGCGTGATCGTGAGGTTGTCTGTGCCATCGCCTACGCGACAGACCGTGGCGACCAAAAACAACAACAGTTTCAGAATATCCTCCGCGCTATCGGCTTCGAAGTGAAACTCAAAGCCGTTCTGAAACGCCTGGACGGCACCGCAAAAGCAGACTGGGATGTTGGTATCGCACTGGACGTTTTTGAGGAAGCGGCAAACTGCGACACCATCGTTCTCGCATCAGGCGACGGCGATTTTGGAATCCTGCTGGATCGAATCCGGGACCGTTTCAAAACACAGTCCGAGGTTTACGGCGTCCGCTCACTTACCTCAAATCAGCTGATCGGACCCGCAAGCCGATTCGTTCCAATTGACGAAAAGTTACTTCTGAGCAGCAAGCCTTAACGGCGTAAGCCACCGCAACCAGGCACGAGCCGGGGCCAAAAAGCGCCTTGCTGCTCTCGCGCTACAGGTAACTCAACCACCAGTCACGTCGTCGCTCCTTGATTCGAGCGAACCACACACACGCCGGGTACAGGATCAAGATAGCGATTGCCCACGAGATATACGTCGCGCTCAATCCGAGCATGGCACTTCCGGCAGGACCGGGGGGCGGCTTGACGGCTTCAGCTCCATACAACCAGAAAGAGACGGGGATAGCGGTGAATCGAAGCAAGTACAGGTGTAGCACATAGTAAAACAACGGCACGCGACCGAATACCAACAACGCATTACGCAGTCGCCCCGGGCCCCATCCCGTAAAGATCGACAGCAGGCATAAGGCGGGGCCAAGCGTCATTAGCAGGTACAGCAGAGACGGCGGATATTTTTCGGCATTCAAGAACGAAAGCAGGGTTAACATCCCGTTCGCCTGCAATGACCATTCAACAGGATCGCCGTAGAAATTGGCTGCGCGGAGCAGGACAAATGCAGCGATCATCGCTAACCCAAGGCGCATATACAGCTTTCGACGTATTGCGATATTTAGCCCGATAGTAGCGCCGAAACCATAGCCTAACGCTATTACGCCAATCCACGGCAAGAGCGGATATGAAACCAACCATGTCAGCCCGTCAGATAGGGGCAAGCGTCCGCCTTCGTGAAGAATTGTCCACAGCCCTGCACCGTTACCAAAACCAGAGGGAACGAGAGGGTCGAGCAAATTGTGTCCACAAACAATTACGATCCCGATGACGGTGACAGCAGTCGGTCCGAGGAAGCACAGTCCGGCGAGAACGATCATTGAACAACCGATAACCCATATGACCTGGAGCATCACAACGCTATAGCCGGGCTCCGGGATCCAGACATATTTACAAATCGTAAGTTCAATCAAGACGAGCCAAAGCCCGCGCGTCAATAGAAACCTTGCGAGTTTTGTAGGACCCCGCTTGGAGCCATATAGATAGGCAGAGGTGCCCGCCAGAAAAACGAATACGGGCGCACAAAGGTGGGTAATCCAGCGAGTAAAGAACAATGGAGCTGTAGTGACTTCCAAATCGGTAGGAGAAGGTGTGTAGCCGCCCCAAAAATCACGCGCATGATCCAGTGTCATGATTATCATGACCAGGCCGCGGAGAATATCGATAGCCGCGTTCCGTTGGCTGGATGCAACATCGCTCATATCTTTGCTTACTCTTCACCTGATTGAACGGAAAGCTGTGCTTTGGATCGACGTACTCTAGAACCAGCGCTTCCATGAGAGCCAACCGACAACGGCGAGCCCCATAACAAGCATGACCGCAGAAACAATCCAAAAAGCGTTGGCACTCTCGGTGCCAGGTAATCCGCCGACGTTCATCCCGAAAAGACCAGTGACGAAAGTGATCGGTAGAAAGACGATCGCAGCGATAGACAACCCAAACATGCGTGTATTCTGTTCCATTGCAATTCGGTTCAGGACCTCTTCCTGCAGGAGAACTGTGCGCTCACGGGCGAGGTCCAAGTCCTCTATATAGCGCGCGATACGGTCCGATTCTTCGCTAATTGAGTGAGCGTATTCGTCGAGCCAACCCGGTATTCCGCGGCGCAGCGCTTCAAGTGCCTCTCGCTGCGGTGCTAAATAGCGCCGGACGTGTGCAATTTGACGGCGAATCGTCGAGATTTCGGATCGCGTATTAATAGTCGGGCCTGATTCGATAGCCAACTCGAAGTTATCCACTTTCTCTTCGAGTGAATCGACAAAGTCAGCGACTCGGTCCGCGATACGTTCAACTATTTGAGTAAACAAGTCACCCACATCGCATGGGCCACGACCTGCATCGAGGTCGTTACGAACATCCTCGATTGAAAACAGACGACGTTGTCTAAGCGAAATCACGCGCCGCGACTCAAGCCAAAAGCGAACGGAAACCATGTCGTCTTGATCGGCACCAGGGTTCATATTAACGCCGCGCAGTACGACCAACAATCCACTACCCATTCTTAACGTCCGCGGCCGCGTATCCGAGCGAGTTAGCGCGGTAATCGTCGACTCGTTGAGACCCAGGTCCGAGAGCCATTCTTTGGCATGCGCACTTGAATAATCGCCGTGAAGCCACGCTGTTGAAGTGCCATCATCTTCGGGCATCAGCGGTAGTGCCCCACCTCGACCGTCGAGGGTGATGCCAAATAACTGGCAGGGATCGTTCGAAGTAATTGTGTTCATATTCATGAACCTCATTTTGCAACTTCAGTTCTGAACAATCCACATTTTATAGAGGAATCGGGTAGAAGGGCTGGGTATCGACAAGGTAGACATGGAGCTTCCGCTCAAACACTCCATTGAGCGAGTATTGGTGAAAAGGTCTGCTACTGACCCAATCCGGCCATTCGTACATGAGCATTATTCCATCGGCCTTAAGTCGTGCCCCACTTTTCGAGATG
>JAACFM010000058.1 GCA_009937445.1 Gammaproteobacteria bacterium
ACTCGTTGGTAAAAAGTGGCATCGAACGGGTTGAAATCAATGCTGAAGAATTGACCAAGGTACGGAACGCCCTGTTGGCTTCAAACCTCAAACTCGGAAAAGACGGTGCCTTTACTGTCGAGCTTTACGAAGAAATGCTGCGCCATATTGACGAGTATCGCAGCGAGCATGCCGGTTCCAGTGAGTAGACAGTAGGGTGAAACTTAAGCATTTTCTAGGTCGACTCGAGAAGGCGGGTACAGCTCTCGAAACGATAATGCTTGTGTCGACGTTGACCGCAATGATGTTGGTCGCTGTTGGGCAGATCGTCATGCGCGAAGTCTTTGGTACGGGATTTGGCTGGGCTGACGAACTTGTCAGACTAATGGTCCTGTGGCTGGCTCTGGTTGGCTCGATCGCAGCCTGTCGCGAAAACCGGCACATACGTATAGACGCATTGTCGCATGTGCTGCCTGATCTCGCCGTTAATCTCATTCGCATACTGGTTGATCTCTTTGCGGCCTTTATTTGCAGTGTCATTGCATTTCAGGCCTGGCGTTACTTACAGATTGAAATCGAATATGAGGATACGGTTTTGGTCAATACGCCGGCTTGGATCGCGCACTCGATCATGCCTGCGGCCTTTGCGTTGATCGCCTACAGATTTCTGATAGGAGCGTTGAAACAGGCTGGTGGTGTGATCTTTGGCGATGAAGTGGCGACCGACCAATGATCATCTTCAGCATCATTCTCGCTCTTTTGGCTGTCTTCGGCGCGCCGCTGTTTTCGGTGATTGCTGGCAGTGCTTTGATTGGCTTTTACAGCCAGGAATCGGACCTGATGGTCATCGCGCTGGAGATCCAGAGTATTGCGGGCATGCATTTTCTGGCGGCTATTCCACTTTTTACGTTTGCTGGTTATCTGCTCAGCGAAAGTGATGCTCCGCAGCGACTGGTCCGTCTGACAAGTGCGATGCTGGGCTGGATGCCCGGCGGCCTTGCGCTGGTTTGTCTCGCGGCGTGTGCGTTCTTTACAGCCTTTACTGGCGCATCCGGGGTCACCATCATCGCTCTCGGTGCGATTTTGTATCCGGCTCTTAAGCAAGACGGATATGGGGACAAATTCAACCTCGGTCTCGTCACTTCTGCAGGAAGCCTTGGATTGCTGTTTGCGCCGTCGCTGCCACTTATTCTCTACGGCGTGGTTGCCGAGGTCTCCATTGATAATTTGTTTCTTGCTGGAATTCTGCCAGGACTGCTGATGCTGATTATGCTCGGCGGTTACAATCTTTGGGTCAACCGACATATTCGAAAACCGCTGGGCTCATTCTCCATCAGGGAGGTTGGCGCGGCTCTCCGCGAGGCAATGTGGGAGTTACCTCTGCCTGTCGTCGTTCTCGGTGGAATCTATTCAGGCTTTTTCGCAGTGTCCGAAGCGGCGGCGATCACCGCTTTGTACGTTGTGATTATTGAAGTTCTCGTGCTGCGCGAAATACCGATTCGCGAGCTTCCGCGTATCATGCGGTCGTCAATGGTTTTGGTTGGCGGTATTCTGATTATTCTTGGTGTTTCAATAGCGTCCACGAGTTACATGATTGATGCTGACATTCCGCAACGCTTGTTTGAGATTGTTGCGAGTGTTGTCAGCAGCCAGACATCGTTCCTCATTCTGCTACTTATTTTCCTGCTGATTCTCGGCGCAATATTGGACATCTTTTCGGCGATCATGCTGGTCGTGCCTTTGATTCTTCCGATTGCCGCCGGATACAATGTTAACGAAGTTCACTTGGGCATCGTCTTTCTTGCCGCGATGCAGTTGGGCTACTTAACGCCGCCGGTGGGTCTGAATTTGTTCATCGCGAGTTATCGCTTCGAAAAACCGATCATGCATGTGTACTCGGCGACATTTCCGTTCCTTATTATTCTGATGTTGTCGGTTATCCTCATTACCTTCCTGCCACAGCTGTCTTTGCTTTTCTTATCTGACTAAGCTCAAGTCTCTATGAATATGATTCCGAATCGCCTATGCGTTGTCGTTGCTGCTTGCATCTGGCCCGTTATGTGCTGGGCGGTCGACGACATCCAGCTACCCGACGGTTTCAGGATCGAAGAGTACGCAACGGTACCCAATGCCCGGTCTCTCGCATTGGGAGACAAAGGGACTGTTTTTGTATCTACCCGCAGAGGGCGAACGGTTTTTGCCATTGTTGCCGGCAGCGAAGGCGTGGAGACGATTGAGTTGCTTGAGGGCTTGAAGTCTCCGAATGGAATCGCATTCCACGACGGTGATTTGTACGTTGCGGAAATCGATCGCGTCACCCGTTACAGAGATATTGAGTCGAACCTGCAACAAGTGCCGGAAGCGGAAGTTTTGGATATTGATCTGCCGTCGGAAAAGCACCATGGCTGGCGATATATCGGGTTCGGTCCGGACGGCAAGCTGTACATCACAATCGGCGCGCCGTGCAATATCTGCGAAGAAGAGGGTTTTGGTCAGATCATTCGAATGAATGCGGATGGCAGTGAACGCGAGATATTTGCCGAAGGTATCCGGAATTCAGTGGGGATCACCTGGCATCCGCAGACCGGTCATTTGTGGTTTACGGATAATGGCCGCGACATGTTGGGAGACGACATACCACCTGATGAGCTCAATTATGCCAGCGAGATCGGCCAGCATTTTGGATATCCGTATTGTCATGCCGGTGAGATTCTGGACCCCAAGTTTGGATCGGGCCGGGACTGTTCGGATTATCGTCCGCCTGCACGGAAGCTGGGCGCGCATGTCGCGCCGCTTGGGTTGAAGTTTTACACAGGGGCTATGTTTCCCGCCGAATACCAGGAGACGTTGTTTATTGCGGAACATGGTTCATGGAATCGGTCAAAGAAAGTAGGCTATCGTATAGCGATGGTCAGGTTTGAAAATGGCATACCGGTTGGTGTCGAAGCATTTGCGGCTGGTTGGCTGGATAATGAGTCCGTCTCCGGTCGTCCTGTGGACCTGTTGATTCTCAGAGACGGTTCGATGCTGGTCAGTGATGATCACGCAGGTAAGTTGTATCGGATTAGTTACACTGAAGGCCAGATTCAGGAGCAAAACCTATGAGCAGCAGAAACTTTTTTGTCCGACTGATTTCCAGCATCTGGCGCGGAGTTGACGGCGTCAGAAAAATTTTGCATTTGCTGTTACTCGTCATGCTGTTTCTGGTGTTTTTTGGCACATTATCCGGTACACCGCCATTAGTTCCTCAAAAGGCTGCACTCGTGGTGCAGCCCATTGGGCCGCTGGTTGACCAGCTGGACGGCAACGCTTATGACCGGGCTCTGGCTGAGTTGATCAACGAGGCTCCGCCGCAAACGCTGGTCCAGGACATTATCGATGCTTTGGCTTTTGCAAAAACCGACGATCGCATTTCGGCAGTTCACCTCGAGTTAAGCGGGTTGAGCAGTGGCGGACTCAGTAAGCTGCGCCGTATTGGGGTGGCTATCGATGACTTCAAAGAATCCGGAAAGCCGGTCGTTGCGAGCGCCGACTACTTTAGCCAGTCCGGTTACCACCTGGCCGCTCATGCTGATGAACTCTACATGCATCCGGAAGGCATGTTGTTCCTGCAAGGCTACGGTGGATTTCGAAGTTACTATAAAGAAGCAATCGATAAGCTGAGAGTGGACTGGAATGTCTTCCGCGTAGGAACACACAAGTCATTCGTCGAGCCCTATACCCGTATGGACATGTCGCCGCAAGTTCGCGAATCGCTTACGCACCTGATTCAGCAATTCTGGAGTATGTACCAGGAGGATGTCGAATCGGCTCGCGGACTGGAAGACGGGACAATTGACGATTTTGCTCAGAATCTGCTTGGGCACGTTGAAAAGTCGAGCGGTGATATGGCCATCGCGGCACGCGAGGCGGGGTTAATCGACAAGCTGCTCAGTCGCGCGGAATTACGAGCGGTACTCAGAGAATATGTTGGAGAAGATTCCAGCGATAGCACACATTATTCGTCTGTAGGTTCAAAGGAATATCTTGGCAACATGCGTTTATTGCACGGCGACGACGTCGAGGACGAGAACGTGGCTGTCATAATGGCTGTAGGCACAATGTTGAACGGATCACAGCCGTCCGGCAGCATCGGCGGAGAATCAACCGCTGCGCTGCTACGCCAGGCGTTGTCGGATGAATCCGTAAAAGCGGTCGTTCTTCGCGTCGACAGCCCGGGAGGCAGCGCATTTGCCTCGGAGGTTATCGCCCACGAAATACAGGCTTTGCAGGCAGCCGGAAAAAAGGTGGTGGCATCGATGGGTAGCGTTGCGGCTTCAGGTGGATACTGGATTTCAGTTGTCACCGACAGAGTTGTGGCAAGTCCCGCGACGGTTACGGGTTCCATCGGTGTTATTGCGATGTTCCCAACTTTCCAGCGATCGCTTGAAGCTGTTGGTGTGGCGACCGATGGCGTTGGCACCACGCCATGGGCGGGACAGTTTCGGCCGGACCGGGAGATGTCTCCCGCGGTCAAACAGCTGTTTCAGCTAATGATCAATGATACTTACGACGACTTTATTTCTGGCGTGGCCGATCGACGAGGGATGGAAAAGATCGTCGTCGACGGGGTGGCGCAAGGGCAGGTCTGGACCGGTCAGGACGCGCTCGAGCACGGTCTGATCGATGAACTCGGGACGTTCGAAGATGCTGTCCGTATTGCGGCAGAGCTTGCGGGTCTGGAGGAAGGTGAATATGGCCAGAAGCTCATTGAAGTCAGTCTTTCACCGACGCAGCAGTTGGTAATGGAGTTTTTCGCCGTCACAAAGAGAGCGGGATTTGACCTCGCGACACTCGTAGGTGCGCCCACAGCACTGGAGTCATTCGCCAACAGCCTGCAAAGACTGATGGCAGGTTTATCTCAGTTCAATGACCCGAAGGGCGTTTATTCGCACTGTTTCTGCGAAATTGAGTGATTAGCTCCAGTTCAGGATGACCTTACCGGTTTGCCCGGATTCCATGAGTTCAAAGGCCGGCAAGTAGTCAGCAATCGGGAAATGATGCGTGATGATTGGTTCAATATTGAGTCCGCTTTGTAGCATGCTCGACATTTTGTACCAGGTCTCAAACATCTCGCGTCCATAGATGCCTTTCAGTTCCAGGCCTTTGAAGATGACCTGATTCCAGTCGATGGCGGTGTCTTCGGGTGGAATGCCCAGTATTGCGACTTTGCCACCGTGATGCATGGTTCGAAGCATATCTCTGAACGCTTGCGGGTTGCCGGACATTTCCATTCCGACATCGAAGCCTTCCTCCATACCGAGGTCGAGCATGGTTTTGTCGAGCAGATCGGTGGTCACATTGACTGCAGCGGTCGCGCCCATTTTTCGAGCAAGGTCGAGACGGTACTCGTTGACGTCAGTGATGACGACGTGTCGTGCGCCGGCGTACTTCGCGATCGCTACTGCCATGACTCCAATGGGCCCCGCACCGGTTATAAGAACGTCCTCGCCGACCAGGTCGAATGACAACGCGGTGTGCGTTGCATTGCCAAGGGGGTCAAGAATGGACGCCATATCGTCACTGATGCTGTCGGTTAACTTGAAAACGTTAAATGCAGGTACCGCCAGGTATTCAGCAAAAGCGCCCGGTCGATTGACGCCGACACCGACGGTATTCATGCACAAATGGCGGCGTCCGGCACGGCAGTTGCGGCAGACGCCACACGTAATATGGCCTTCTGCCGATACGCGGTCGCCAACGGCAAAGCCGCGTACCTCAATACCCATATCAACAATCTCGCCGCAAAATTCATGGCCAATTGCCAGCGGCACGGGAATGGTCGCCTTTGCCCAATCGTCCCACTTGAATATGTGAATATCGGTTCCGCAGATTGCTGTTTGGTTTACCTTGATGAGGACGTCATTGTGACCGACTTCGGGTTTGTCGATATCCTGCATCCAGATACCGCGTTCGGCTTTGGCCTTTACCAGTGCTTTCATCTGCTCATCCTAAGAAATGACTTTCAGTTCGCGTCCGACAGCAGTAAATGCGTCGATCGCCTTGTCCAAGTGCTCCCGCGTCAGCCCGGCTGACATCTGTGTACGGATTCGCGCCTGGCCTTTCGGGACAACGGGGAAGGCGAATCCGATCACATAGACGCCACGTTCCAGCAGTTTGTCGGCCATTTGCGATGCTAACCTTGCGTCGCCCAACATGACCGGAATGATCGGATGCTCCCCCGGTTTGAGGTCGAATCCTCGTTCGGTCATTTTTGCGCGGAAATAGGCGGCATTGCTGTGCAACTGTTGTTGCAGGGAATTGTCTTTTTCGAGCAGATCCAGAACCGCGATTGATGCTGCCGCGATCATTGGAGCGACCGAATTGGAAAACAGGTAGGGACGGGATCGCTGTCGGAGCCAGCCAACGACCTCTTTGCGGCCAGAGGTATACCCGCCGGATGCACCTCCAAG
Source organism: Gammaproteobacteria bacterium (assembly GCA_009937445.1). Taxonomy (GTDB): domain Bacteria; phylum Pseudomonadota; class Gammaproteobacteria; order Steroidobacterales; family Woeseiaceae; genus UBA1847. The sequence goes on from JAACFM010000058.1 coordinate 6,432, forward strand.
AGCTTTGCCGAGCGTGCCCGTAATAATGTCGATGCGGCCCATGACTCCCCGATATTCGTGAGTGCCTCGTCCATGCTCGCCGAGAAATCCGGCAGCATGGCAGTCATCTATCATCGTTACCGCATCGTGTTTGTCGGCGAGGTCACAGATTTTGTCGAGGCTGGCAATCGTGCCATCCATCGAAAAGACGCCGTCAGTGACAATCATGCGATTGTTGGCGTTTGCGGCATCCTCCAGTTGAGACTCGAGATCCTGCATATCGTCATTCGCGTAGCGATAACGCCGGGCTTTGCAGAGCCGGATTCCATCGATGATGCTTGCGTGGTTCAGCGCGTCGCTGATTACCGCGTCATCCGGTCCCAGTAAGGTTTCGAAAAGGCCGCCGTTGGCATCAAAACAGGATGGGTACAGGATGGTGTCCTCGGTACCCAGAAATTTGCTGATGCGGTCTTCAAGCTGTTTATGAACAGTCTGCGTGCCGCAGATGAAGCGCACCGACGCCATGCCGTAACCGAAATCATCGAGCGCCTTGTGTGCTGCTGCGATGACGTCCGGGTGATTCGCGAGGCCCAGGTAATTATTGGCACACAGGTTCAGGACTTCGGACGTTTGACCATTGGTCCTGACCTTGATCGCGGCCTGCTGCGGTCCGGCGATTTGTCGTTCGGACTTGAATAGACCCTCTGATTTGAGGGATTCTGTCTCTGTAGCGAGGGAACTGAAGAATGCTTCTGACACGATGAATTCCAGTCTTTTTGTTGGCCTGAAATTATATCGTGATTTGGCCTGAATACCGATGCCCGTGATGATCTTATTGCCCTATAATCCCCGGCCGTGTTCCATTAATTGCAACCACCCGGAAGGTGGGTCCTCGGAGTCACTCAATGAGCTTTGTTGATCAGCCGGCTGCCCGTGAAGGCAGAATTTCATACATTAACGATTTATTTCTTGCTGATGAGGCGGATCTGGTTCGAGAATTGACCGAGATCGCGGATCCAGGAGACGCGGGTCGGAAAAAGATTCAGGCCACAGCGGCCCAGCTGGTTTCTGCAGTTCGCAAGAATTCGAAGGCAGATGCGGGAATAGAGGCGTTCCTGCAGCAATACGATTTGTCATCAGCCGAAGGTGTGCTCCTGATGTGTATTGCAGAAGCTTTGCTGCGCATACCGGATGCCGATACGGCTGACCGGCTGATCGCTGACAAAATCACGTCGGCCAACTGGAAAAATCACCTGGGTTCCAGCGAATCGCTGTTTGTTAATGCGTCGACGTGGGGCCTGATGCTGACAGGCCAGATTTTGACCCTCGACGAGTCGGCCAAGAGCAATCCGGGTCAGTTGCTGGGTCGAATGGTTGGTCGTGCGGGCGAGCCGGTCGTCAGGACCGCGATGCGACAGGCCATGAAGATCATGGGCCACCAGTTTGTGATGGGCCGAACGATTACCGAGGCCATCAAACGGGCGACGAAGAACGAAGTTCTACCGTACCGCCATTCCTTTGACATGCTGGGAGAGTCGGCACTGACAGCGGCCGACGCGCAACGTTACCTCGACAACTACCACGCGGGTATAGAAAGCATTGGGGCATCAATTCAGGACACGCCAAAGGACGTATTTTCAGCGCCAGGTATTTCCGTAAAGCTCTCGGCTCTGCATCCCAGATACGAATTTACGCATGAAGAGCGTGTCATGAAGGAGTTGGTTCCGGAAGTTCTGGAACTCGCCGTTCACGCGAAAAAGATCGGCATCGGTCTGACAATCGATTCGGAAGAAGCTGACCGCCTTGAAATGTGGCTCAATATCTTCGAGGCGGTCTATCGAGATCCAGCTCTCGATGGTTGGGATGGCTTCGGGTTGGCGGTCCAGACCTACCAGCGTCGTGGTGGCGATACGGTTCGTTTTCTGACCGAACTCGCTGGCGATGTGGGGCGACGTATTCCGGTTCGGCTGGTCAAAGGTGCGTACTGGGATGCGGAGGTCAAACTCGCGCAGGAACGAGGCGTCGAAAGCTACCCGGTCTTTACACGCAAATCACATTCCGATGTGTCGTATCTTGCGGCAGCGCGCCAGGCGCTGGCGGCGGGTGACAAGCTGTACGCGCAATTCGCCACGCACAACGCACATACCCTGGCCAGCGTCCTGCATTACGCCGGTCCCCGGCGGGATTACGAATTTCAGCGCCTGCACGGCATGGGCGAGGAGTTGTATGCGGAAGTGGTCGATCCGGCAAAACACGATCGTCCGTGCCGCATATACGCACCCGTCGGAAGCCATGAGGATTTGTTGCCGTACCTGGTCAGGCGCCTGTTGGAAAATGGCTCGAACACTTCCTTTGTTAATCGCATCATAGATGAGTCGATTGCTGTTGAGGATATTGTTGCAGACCCGATTGAAGTCGCTCGAGAGCACGACTGTCGTCCTCATCCGCGCATTCCCCGGCCGGCCGACCTGTTCGAGCCGGAACGAACGAACTCGAAGGGCGTGAACCTGGCGGACCGCAACGTCAGTCGAAAGTTGTTAGCTGATATGGACGCTTTCGGCCGCAAGGCGCTGCAGGCGCGGCCACTGGTTGGCGGCAAGGGAATGTTGGGCGAAGAAGTGCCTTCAGTGAACCCGGCGAATACGGCCGAGGTTGTCGGCACCTGCATGCAGGCCAGTGAAGAACACGTCGACGCAGCGATTGCCTCTGCGGTAGCCGGCCAGGTCGCCTGGGATCAGATGTCTGCAGAGAGCAGGGCGGCGATCCTCAACAAAGTCGCAGATCTGTTTGAGGAAAACTCAGCTGAGCTACTGGACCTGTGCGTACGCGAAGCCGGAAAAATCATACCTGACGCCATTTCGGAGCTACGCGAAGCGGTCGATTTCATCCGCTATTACGCCGCACAGTCATTAAGCTTTTTTGGCGAACCGGCCGAAATGCCCGGACCCACCGGAGAGCGCAATACTTATGGCATGCGCGGACGCGGTGTTTTCGTTTGTATCAGTCCCTGGAACTTCCCGCTCGCGATATTTACCGGCCAGGTTAGCGCGGCTTTGGCTGCCGGGAACGCCGTATTGGCGAAACCCGCAGAACAGACTCCGCTGGTCGCATTTCGCGTGGTTCAATTGATGCTGGAGGCAGGGGTGCCCGGCGATGTTCTGCATTTTCTTCCCGGCGACGGCGCGAGGATTGGTGGCCGCGCAGTAGCGGATTCACGGATCGCTGGCGTTGCATTTACCGGTTCGACAGAGACGGCGCGCTTGATCAATAAAACGCTTGCACACCGTGACGGTCCTATAGCCGTCCTCATCGCCGAGACCGGCGGTCAGAACGCAATGTTCGTCGATAGCTCGGCGCTACCCGAACAGGTGGTCCACGACAGCATCTACTCCGCCTTCAACAGCGCGGGTCAGCGTTGCTCGGCCTTACGCCTTCTGTGTGTTCAGGAAGAAGTGGAACCGCGAATTCTGGAGCTTCTGGTGGGTTACATGGATGAACTGGATATCGGAGATCCCCGACATCTGTCAACGGATGTGGGGCCTGCTATCGACGATGAGGCCAGAGGGCTTCTCAGCGCACACGTCGAACGGATGGGTGAGAAAGCCAGAATAGTCCATCGTTGTGCATTACCCCAAAGCACAGGGGCGGGTACGTTCTTTGCGCCGACCTTGATCGAGATTGACAGCATCGACGCCTTGCAGAAAGAGGTGTTTGGCCCCGTATTGCATGTGATGAAATTCAAGGGCAAGCAGCTGGACGAAACGGTTCAGGCCATCAATTCTACTGGGTATGGACTGACCATGGGATTACACAGCCGGATCGATTCTCGAGCCAGAGGTCTTGCAAAGGCCTCAAGGGCCGGAAATCTTTATGTAAATCGCAATATGATCGGCGCCGTTGTCGGGGTTCAGCCTTTTGGTGGTCGCGGGTTGTCCGGAACCGGACCGAAGGCGGGCGGGCCGCAATATTTGCCGCGCTTTGGCGCTGAGTACACGATTAGCAATAACGTCTCAGCGGTTGGCGGAAACGCCGGCCTGCTATCTCTGGGTACCGACTAGTTGACTTCTTGATGGCCACAATCAGTATTTTCGATATCTTTAAGATCGGGATCGGTCCGTCCAGTTCGCACACGGTCGGACCGATGAACGCAGCCCGTGCTTTCATGGAAAGCCTTGGTGACGTCGCGACGAAAGTGGGTACTATCGAAGTGTCGTTACATGGTTCCCTTGCCTGGACCGGCAAGGGCCACGGCACGGACTCGGCTGTCATGCTTGGGTTGTCGGGATTCAGGCCCGCGACGATCGATCCGGATTCCGTCGACGATCGCTTGAGGAACATCCATGCAAACAAGCGGCTCGAGGTACCGGGTATTGGTGAGCTTGCTTTTGATCCGGCCGAACATCTGAAATTTGATTTCGAGCAGGTGTTACCGCGGCACACGAATGGGATGCGATTTATTGCTCGCTCGGATTCCGGCGAATTACTCGCTGAGGATCTGTATTACTCGCTCGGCGGTGGCTTCATTGCCAAGAACGACGAACCCGAAGCTGTAACCCAGGTGGGAGAGCCACCGCTGCCGTACAACAGCAGCGAGTCGTTGTTGCACTGTGCGGCCGATAATGGCCTGACGATCGCAGAGCTGATTTATCGTAACGAGATGTCCTGGCGTAGCGCCGATGAGATTGAGTCGCGGATCAAGTCCCTTTGCCAGGCAATGCGCGATTGTGTTGCGCGCGGTTTGCGTACAGACGGTGTCTTGCCCGGCAAGCTCTCCGTTTTACGGCGGGCGCCGAAAATGATGAGGAAGCTGTCGGAGCAGGGCGAGCACTCTCCCGTGCACGCAATGGGCTGGGTGAATGCCTATGCCATTGCGGTGAACGAGGAGAACGCAGCGGGTGGGCGTGTTGTGACATCACCGACAAACGGCGCGGCTGGAATCATTCCGGCCGTATTGATGTATTACGAAAACTTCATCACGGGCGCCGACTATGAAGGGGCAAAACGATATTTGCTAACGGCCGGCGCGATTGGTGTGCTGTACAAGACCAATGCGTCGATTTCCGGGGCCGAGATGGGTTGTCAGGGTGAGGTGGGCGTTGCGTGTTCTATGGCCGCCGGCGGCCTCGCGGCAGCGCTCGGTGGCTCCAATGACGATATAGAAGAGGCGGCCGAAATCGGCATGGAACACAATCTGGGCCTCACCTGTGATCCGATTGGTGGCTTGGTGCAGATACCGTGCATTGAGCGCAACGCGATGGGGGCCGTAAAGGCGATCAACGCTGCCCAATTGGCGATGCACGGCGATGGAACGCACAAAGTGACCCTGGATCAGGTTATCGAAACCATGCGCCAGACAGGCAACGATATGTCGACTCACTACAAAGAAACGTCTCAGGGTGGGCTCGCGGTAAATGTTCCTGAGTGCTGAGCGCGCGGTTAGTCGCTATTTGCGCCCCAGCTTCGGATAGTCATAGGCAAGCAGTTTGGTGTCGGGCTGTCGGTACAGACTCCAGTCATCTCCCTCGATCTCGACACAGACAACACCGCTTGTTGGCAGGTTGTTTGTCAGTCCGGGTACGAGGAAATTGGCGAAATCCGTCAGTCCCGGATTGTGCGCAACGACCATCAGGCTGTTGAAGCCAATATCCTGTGCCACTACCGCGTCGAGAAGATCATCCAGCGATGCGTGGTAGAGAGAGTCTTCCCGCTGCAGGAACTCTGTGGGGTAGCCGATTTCGTTCGCGATAATCTTGGCCGTACTCCATGCCCGAACGGCAGGGCTGGCGATAATCAGGGACGGTCGGATACCGTGCTCGACGATTCGCCTCCCCATGTCGGGTGCATCCCGCTCGCCCCGTCCGTTAAGCGGGCGCTGTTTGTCCGTCAGCGACGCGTCCTTCCAGTCCGACTTTGAATGCCTAACTATAGTTAGTATTTTCATATATTTACCGGAATATTATAGAAATTACATTAATCCAGTTTGTAGCCGCGCTTCATCGGACATCAGGCCTACATTCCAGGGAGGGTCGAAAACCAGTTCAACCACGACGTCGGCGATTGTCGGGATAATGGCGATCTTCTCGCGAGCGTCTGCGACCAGTACATCTCCCATGCCGCAACCTGGCGCGGTCAAGGTCATATCAACGTTGACAGTCCGCTCTCCATTTTCGAGGGCGATGACTTCACAACGGTAAATTAACCCGAGATTGACGATGTCGACGGGGATCTCCGGGTCGTAGCAGGTCTTGAGCTGCTCCCAGATAACCGCCTCTATGTCCGCATCGGTCGCGTTTTCAGGGATCTTGGGCGGCGGAACGGGCTCTTTGCCCAATGCGTCGGCATCAATGCCAGAAACGCGAAATAAATTTCCTTCCACGTAGACGGTGAAGCTGCCGCCAAGGGCCTGCGTTATGAAACCGCTGGTACCCTCGCGCAGAGTCAATTCTTCACCGGCGGGAATGATGACGGCTTTGACGTCTCTGGTGAGCGAAAATGGTTCGTTGGTATGACCGAACATGATGTCCTTACTCTGTTGTAGCTATTGATTGTGAAGGGTCAAGCGCAGCATGCAGGGCATGCCAGGCCAGCGTTGCACACTTGATGCGGCTGGGGTGCTCGCGCACGCCATCAAGCGCTTTTAATTTTGTCAGATCTACATTCCTGGGCGCTGCGATGTCTGTTGATTGTCGCGTTAGTCGCCCGGTTACTGCACCAAAGCAGGCATCGGCATCTTCGACAGACAGGTCTTCGACGGTCTCGGTCAACAGGGACGCAGATGCCATCGATATGGCGCAGCCGGAACCCTCAAACCCGACCTCGATTATGCGGTCGTTCGGGTCCACACATAAATACAAGCGCAATTTATCGCCGCACAGGGGATTGATACCTTGTGCCGTGTGAGTGGCATTGTCCAGACGTTTGAAATTGCGTGGCTTGCGGGCGTGATCGAGTATCAAATCCCGGTACAGTTCCTGCAGCTCGCTATTGTCGTGACTTGCGTTCATGCAAATACTTGCCGTGCTTTCTCGAGGGCTGAAATCAGTCGATCGATGTCGTCGCTACTGTTGTATAAGCCGAGCGATGCACGAGTTGTCCCCGGTAATCCGAAGCGTTGCATAACGGGCATCGCGCAATGGTGCCCAGTCCGAACGGCTACTCCCTGATGGTCAAGTATGGTACCCAGATCATGTGGATGAATATCGTTTAGCAGGAACGACTGAACGCTGGCTTGATCCGCTGCGGTGCCGATCAGACGTATGCCGTCGACATCGACGAGCTTATGGACCATATAATCATGCAGCGATTTTTCATGTTCGTGGATATTCTCGAGGCCGACGGACTGCAAATAGTCGACAGCTGCGCCAAAGCCTATCGTGCCGGCAATGTTCGGCGTTCCGGCCTCAAATTTGTAGGGCAATTCATTGAACACCGTGTGGTCGAAAGATACCTCAAGAATCATGTCGCCACCGCCTTTGTACGGTGGCATCTCTTCGAGTAATGCCTCGCGACCCCAAAGAACGCCTGTACCGGTTGGTCCGTACATTTTGTGCCCGGAGAAAGCGTAGAAGTCACAGCCCAGCGCCTGAACATCAACTGTCATGTGTGGCACACCCTGCGCACCATCAACGAGGACGGTAATGCCAAGATTCTTCGCTTCTGCAATGATCTCGCTCAGCGGGTTGATCGTCCCGAGGGCATTGGAAACATGTCCAATACCAAGCAGCTTTACGCGCTCGGTCATCAGGTCGCGAAGTTGGTCCCGTTCAACTTCACCGCGGTCGTTGACGGGGGCGACGATTAACTCGGCCCCGGTCTGTTCGCATACGAGTTGCCAGGGCACGATGTTCGAGTGGTGCTCAAGCCAGGTAATCAGAACCTGGTCACCAGGCTGCAGCAGGGGGCGACAATAGCTTTGCGCGACCAGATTGATTGACTCGGTAGTGCCACTCGTCAGAACAATCTCCGTTCGACTGCTGGCATTGACGAAGTCGCGCAACTTGTCGCGGGCTCCCTCGTAGAGTTCGGTCGCGCGATGACTTAGCGTATGAACTCCGCGATGCACATTCGCATGATCTTCGCGTTGGTAGCGTGCAACCGCGTCAATAACCGTCGTCGGTTGTTGTGCTGAGGCTGCGCTATCCAGATAAACCAGCGCATGCCCATTGACCTCCTGGTGAAGGGCAGGGAAGTCATCGCGGCAAGTCGCGATATCAGTCGGCGAGTTCAAACGCGGCTGACTCACAAATCTTCTTCTTTGATAAGTTCACCGAGGCGTTTCTCCACGAGTGCTGTAATCGCATCCTTCGCCGTTGCCACTGGCGCTCTTGCAACCAGATCAGCTGCGAAGGCATGGGTCAGGATTTGGGTTGCCTGTCGCTTGTTGATACCCCGACTGCGCAAGTAGAAGAGCGCCGTTTCATCAAGCTGACCGACGGTTGTGCCGTGACTGCACTTGACGTCGTCAGCGTAGATTTCCAGCTCGGGTTTCGCGTCAATTTCGGCATGATCCGACAGCAGCAAATTGTGATTAGCCTGATTCGCGTCGGTGCCATCCGCCCCTTTATGGACGATGGCCTTGCCATTCCAAACGCAGCGACAACGACCGTTGAGTATGCCGCGGTATTCCTGTGAGGAGCTCGCAGGACCGACGCGATGCTCGACCCGCGTATGGTTATCAATGTGCTGACCGTCACCGGCGAGGAACAAACCGTTAAACGTCGCGTCGGCCCCGGCTTCGTTAATATCGATATCGACGTCGTTGCGAACAAGCCCGCCACCGAGGTCGTAACTTGCCATGTTCAGTCTGGCATCCGCACTTAGTGCGACGGAGAGTCGTGCCGTCTGAATATGGCCTGCTCGACGGTTCTGAATTCTTACGTAGCTTACGTGCGCAGCCTGGTCGATTTGTAATGCGATGACCGAATTTGCATAGTGATCTTCGGATCCGGAAGAGACCTGGTACTCGATAATTTCCGCGTCGCAGCCTGGCGCAACCTCGATGTCCACATTCGCCTGGGTGACACCGGCACCGCCGCTGGTTTCGTCAATAAGCAGAACGCCAAGCGGTTTCTCCGTAGCGCCGTGAACCTGCACTCGCAGACCGTCGTGCAATAGCGCGGCGTTGAGGTCGGCCAATGGTCGATCCATGACAAAAGGCGTGGCTGAATCACTGAACTTTTCAACCTCGATGTCGGCAGGTTCTCCAAAGCAGGTGAGATCGACGATGCCGTTTGCAACGATGAGCCAATGAGCGTCAATTGAAGCGGTGATCGCCTTTATTGATTTTCTCAAGGCATCCGTTGATTCGGTTTTGGCACCTTGTGCCAGCCAACGATTGCTGACGTCGATGGCGGAACTGAGATCAGTGTATTTCCAGTCCTCGTCCCGAATGGACGGGAACCCCTGCTCATCAAGACTGGCGAGCGCGGCTTCACGCGTCGCGGTGAGCGAGTCGTCCGGGAGTCGCATAACGGCTTCTCGAAGGTCATCAATAGATAAAGCAGATTGCTTCATGCGTTCGCTGCCTCACGAACCCAGTCATAGCCTTTCTCTTCCAATTCAAGCGCCAGGGACTTGTCGCCAGAACGAATAATCTGTCCTTCTGACAGAACGTGTACGAAGTCGGGCTCAATGTAGTCGAGCAAGCGTTGGTAGTGCGTTACCAACACGATCGCACGATCCGGTGCCCGCAAAGTATTGACGCCTTCAGCAACGGCTTTGAGCGCATCAATATCCAGACCGGAATCCGTTTCATCCAATATGGCCAGGCTGGGCTCGAGCATCGCCATCTGCAATATTTCATTGCGCTTCTTTTCGCCGCCGGAAAACCCTTCATTAACACCGCGATTGAGGAATTTGGGGTCCATCCCGAGCAACGCCATTTTTTCACGCGCAACCTTGAGAAACTCGAATGCGTCGACTTCACCCAGCCCCTGGTGTTTGCGCTTTGCGTTAACAGCCGCTTTGAGCAGGTAGGCGTTATTCACACCTGGGATCTCAACCGGGTACTGAAAGCCGAGAAAGATTCCCTCACGTGCCCGTTCTTCAGGCTCGAGGTCGAGAAGATTTTTGCCCATGAAGGTGACCTCACCTCCGGTCACGACGTAGTCATCATGACCCGCAATAACCTGCGCAAGCGTGCTTTTTCCGGAACCGTTCGGTCCCATAATGGCGTGCACTTCACCCGCGTTTACCGACAGGGAGAGGCCACGGAGTATTTCGGTGTCGCCTATGCGACTTTTTAGATTGTTAATTTCCAGCATTTCTATTTCCTAACCGACCGCGCCTTCGAGACTGACATTAAGCAACGCCTGTGCCTCGACAGCGAATTCCATCGGTAATTCTTTGAAGACTTCTTTGCAGAAGCCGTTAACGATCATATTGACGGCATCTTCTTCCGAGATGCCGCGTTGGCGACAATAAAACAACTGATCCGCAGAGATTTTCGACGTGGTAGCCTCGTGCTCAATTCTCGCCGACGGATTTTTTATTTCCATGTACGGGAACGTATGGGCGCCGCATTCTTTGCCGATGAGGAGCGAGTCACATTGAGTGTGGTTACGGGCGCCGTGCGCCTGTGGCATCACCTTGACGAGTCCGCGATAGGCGTTCTGTGCCTTTCCAGCAGATATGCCTTTTGAAACAATGGTGCTGCTGGTGTTCGCGCCGATATGGATCATCTTTGTACCGGTGTCGGCCTGCTGCATATTGTTCGCAACCGCAACGGAATAGAACTCGCCAACTGAATTGTCGCCGCGCAGCAAGCAGCTCGGGTATTTCCAGGTTATCGCCGATCCGGTTTCTACCTGCGTCCATGAGATCTTTGAATTGTCGCCGCGACAGTCTCCGCGTTTGGTAACGAAGTTGTATATGCCACCGACGCCATTCTCATCGCCCGGGTACCAATTCTGCACGGTGGAGTACTTAATCTCGGCTCCATCCAGTGCAACCAGTTCCACGACCGCTGCGTGCAGCTGGTTTTCATCCCGCATTGGGGCTGTGCAGCCTTCCAGGTAGCTAACGTGGCTGTCTACATCAGCAATGATCAAGGTGCGTTCAAACTGCCCGGTGTTGGCCGCGTTGATGCGAAAATAGGTCGACAGCTCCATCGGGCAACGAACGCCCTTCGGGATGTAGACAAAAGAGCCGTCGCTGAACACCGCCGAATTTAATGCCGCGTAAAAATTGTCGCGTCTTGGAACGACACTGCCCAGGTATTTTTTGACGAGTTCAGGGTGTTCAAGAACGGCCTCCGAAAACGAACAAAAAATAACCCCGACGTCCGACAACTTTTCCTTGAAGGTCGTCGCGACGGAAACACTGTCGAAAACGGCATCGACAGCAACACCCGCCAGCCTGGCGCGTTCGTGCAGCGGAATTCCCAACTTGTCATAGGTTTCGAGAAGTTTTGGGTCCACCTCATCCAGGCTTTTCGGGCGGTCCTCATCGGACTTTGGCGCTGAGTAATAGGAAATCTCGTTAAACTTGACCGGCGGGTAGTGCAAGTGAGCCCACTCAGGCTCCCGCATTTCCAGCCATTGTCGGTACGCCTGCAGACGCCATTCGAGCATGAACTCGGGTTCTTTCTTGAGTGCGGAAATTGCTCGCACGACGCCCTCATTCAGGCCGGGTGGCAGACCTTCCGACTCAATGTCGGTTACAAAGCCGTGTTCGTATCGTCGGTTAACGATGCTTTCGATGTTTTCAGAGCTCATAGTTTGTGTACTACCGGATCAGGTTCTCTTCTTTTCAACCATGACGGGAAGTCCGGCGAATCGAAATTGTGGAATAGGGCTGTTGGTTCGCAAGAGGTCGCTTAGCGAAACGTCATCGAGCGCTCGTCGAATAGCAATATTGACCTTCTGCCAGGCGTCACCAACGCTACAAACACCTTCATGCTCGCACTGGCTATCGCTCGCGCTGCATTCAGTGATGGAAACGGGTCCCTCGAGAGCATCAATAATATCGGCTGCGCTAATGTCCTC
>JAACFM010000059.1 GCA_009937445.1 Gammaproteobacteria bacterium
ACTTTGATTTGGGCGCGTCAACCTATGAGGATATCGAGGCGGAAGCACCGGCTGGCGCTGGGGCGGGTTGGGGTATTCCTACTCAACTCTACGATGACATCACGGGCGGTACCGGAGACAACTTCGAGATGAGCTACGTGGACCCGAATTTCTCGCTCCCGGCTGAGTGGAAATTTGCGTTGGGCGTTAGCCATACAACGCAAAGCGACTATGTCCTGACTGCCGACCTCTTGGTGACCAGGGGCGTGGATTCACCGATCGTCAAGCGTGCGGACCTTGACCAAATCGGCACCAATCCAGATGGCTACCCGATTTACGACAGCGTCCGCGAACCTGCGTTTGTCTTGACGAATAGCGCCGAAGGCACACGCTCAACAGTGATCTCACTCGGTCTGACAAAAATGATTGGCGACAGCTTCGACTACAGACTCGGATATTCCCATGTGGATGCTGAAGACTCGAGTCCGATGACAAGCTCGGTCTCGTTCTCGAACTACACCAATCGCGCATTTTTCGATCCGCAGGAAGATGTCTTGTCGACATCGAACTACGCGATTAAGGATCGTTTCGTAGCGACGGCGAACTGGCGTAAGGAATTCGGCACCAGCACTATGCTGACATTGTCGATGTACGGTTCCTACAATTCAGGACGTCCGTACAGCATCGCATACGATGGCACGATCAATCCTTACGGCTTCACTCCGTATCTGGACTTCTTGGACATCGTCCTGGAGCCAGGCGCAGAACGTAACTCATACACCGGATCCAGCTGGACCAAGGTTGACATTAAGGCCAAACTTGACTTCCCAGGATTCGGCGACGAGCATTTGGCGTCTGTATTCTTGGTTGTCGACAACCTCACGAACCTGCTCAATGACGATTGGGGAGTGCTGTATCAGCACAACTTCCCTGGTACAGTCGAGGAAGGAACACTCGAATCGCGCCTCGGTGACGCATCGCGATACGAAATTCGATTTGGAGTTCAGTACTCCTTCTAAGATCGATAAGCAGGAAACGAAAAGGGCGGCCTTCTGGCCGCCCTTTTTTATTACATGCTGCTTTATTGGAAGCAGGGTTGCTTGCCTTCGCGGAGTTCATGAAAGCGCCGATTCTCTGAATCGATAGCGACGCCGACCCCCAACCCCTGAGCCTGGGCGCTCAAAACAGCGTCGAGCACCAGGTACTTGAGCTCGGATGCCGGCGGTGATGCCGGGCGATCCTTCGGAATCTCATAGCCGTCTCCGCCACCATAAAGAAAATCCGGAACGACCAGGCTGTACTCTTTGTCCGCTTCGATCTCATGCCAGTCATCTGCGCCGGGCACTTGCAGACTCACGATACGATCTCCCTCGAAGCGACTGCGGTCCACACACAGTCGAAAACCGGAAACTTGCGGAAAATAGCCCTGGGTCCCGCCGGCACCACGATAGCCCGCTTCCATGATTTGCCGAAACTCCGCACCTGAGACTGTCGTGTATCTGAGGAACGAGCTAAACCCGAAGGTCCTGCCAATGTCTTCGAAACGAATATCGTCTTCGATCATATCGTCGATTCGCAAGGTGCCGCCGTTGATAAACGCGAGATCCGCTACCGGTTCCCCAAACCCCGTCCGCATTTGATCAACGATAAAATTACCCCAGCTGCTTTCTACACTCCGCACCGCAACTTCGCGTGCGTCCATTGCCAGCGCCGCGGTACCGATACGGGCTTCGAGAAACGGAAATCGCTCCAGCAGTTGACCGCGCCATTTGTCCTCGAGCACCTGGTAATCCGCATCAACCGCGACGGTCTCATCGAGATCCAGCGTCCTTGTTTCGATAAGCGGTAACCCGGCATCGTCGAAACTCATGTCGATGGTCCAGATCACCCTCGCATTGGACGCCCCTTTCATAACGGCGGCTGAGGTGTCGCTCAGTGGACTGTATTCCGGTTCGTGATCATGGCCACCAACAACGAAGACGAACGTCGGGTGCCTGCTTCTCAAGCGAGCAATTTCCAGATCCTGTGACATATAAAGATGCGTCAGGCCGACAATGGCATCCACGCCGCTGGCTTCGAAATACTCAATGACTGTTTCAGCGATACCGAGGTAATCGCTGTCGGTCGGCACGTAATCGCGCTTATTGCCGCCATGGTCAGGATGGGCGGTCAACGAAAAAATCCCGATCGTCTTGCCTTCGTGTTCTATCGTGAACGATTGTTGCAACGCGGCGTCTGCCGCCGCGTTACCCGTGTTGAAGCGATAGTTGTCTCCGAGCCAATCAAACTCCGACGCATCAATCGCGTTAATCAGATGCTCCGGTGTGCGCCGGGCGATGGCGTCCAGGAAGTTGAAAGCATCAACTATCTGCAGGCCATTCCAAAGCTGGCTTTCGAGAGACGGGTATAGAAAATCTCCCCCGTGAAGTATGTGGACGTCCTTCCCCGCTGCTTGCAACTCATGAATTACGGTGACGACACGGCCGAATCCGCCAGCGTTACCATCCTCAACCGCGCCAACGCGATAGGTGTCATTGAGGTGCACGAAGGTCAGGCCGGTTGGACCTGAGATCGATGTTGATGTCGCGGCACACGCGACCAGCAGAGTACAAAGCAGCAGTATGGATATTCTTTTCATTGTCGGGTCCCCGGATATTGGCCAACATGCTAACCTGATTGATTGATTTGTGGCATCAGGAGAATCCATGATTTCGACTCACACAACAACATTGCTTGCATCCCTGTTCATACTGGCAGGCTGCGCTTCAACAACCGTCGAGTCTGAGTCCGAACCCGACCACGCAATTTTGTGGGCCGCCTACGCGGCCGAATACCAGGCGATTTCACTGCAGGTGTATGCGCAAGCCACGCGCGATCTGCCCCGATTTATTGCCGACACCTCATGGAGTGCGTTGCCCGGCCACGAAGGCCCGTCTGATAAACCGCCTGCCATCATTCTTGATGTCGACGAAACCGTTACCAGCGGCGTCGATATGGAGCTGACGATGGTGCCTTTCACGGGGCTCCGGCAACACGAGTGGGGTCTCACCCACAAGGCGATTCCGGTTCGCGGTGTTTCTGAGTTCGTCGCTGCGGCACAAAAGCTCGGCGTCGAAGTCTTTTTTGTGACCAATCGACCTTGTGAAGTATTGGACGGCAATCCCGATACTTGCCCGCAAAAACAGGCCACCGTCGAGCATATTACTGAGGTCGGTATCGAGACCGATATGGAGCATGTTTTATTAGCCAAGGAACGACCTGGCTGGGACAGGGAAAAGCTGACCCGGCGCGAGCACATCGCCAAGTCACATCGCGTCATCATGCTGCTCGGTGACGACTACGGCGACTTCGTTGCCTGTTCACGTGCAAGTCCCCGCACACCGTGCACCGTCCCGGCAACGCGAGCGAGCCGTGCTGACGATCTGGACACCTATAAAGACTACTGGGGAAATGGCTGGTACATACTGCCAAACCCGATGTACGGATCATGGACTTCGGTCAGGTAAAAAGCGTATGCTGTGGAAAATAAATACTCGTAACATATTGAAAAGAAAAAGATCTATGGGGGATTGGCATGGCAAAAGTTAAGTGCGGTTTGATTCAAATGGCGCTCAAGGGCGACGGCACAATGGAACCCGATGTGATTCGCGATCGTATGATCGAGGCACACATCCCGTATATCGAAGATGCGGGCAAACAGGGGGTTCAGATTCTCTGCTTCCAGGAAGTGTTTACCCAGCCGTATTTCTGTCCCAGCCAGGACCGCAAGTGGTATGCCGCTGCTGAGAAAATTCCTGATGGCTATACAACCAAGCTGATGCAGGAGTATGCAAAGAAATACAACATGGTCATTGTTGTACCGATTTACGAAGAGCACATGACCGGCGTCTACTACAACACGGCCGCCGTCATCGACGCCGACGGCAAGTATCTCGGCAAGTATCGTAAAACGCATATTCCGCAGGTCGATCCCGGCTTTTATGAAAAATTCTTCTTCAAGCCTGGCGATTCCGGCTGGCCAGTATTCGAAACCGCCTACCTGAAACTCGGTGTCTACATTTGCTACGACCGGCATTTCCCTGAAGGCTGGCGCGCGCTGGCACTGAACGGTGCTGAGTACATCGTCAACCCGTCGGCCACTGTTGCAGGCCTTAGCAAGTATCTCTGGGAACTGGAGCAACCGGCATCGGCCGCTGCGAACGGCGTCTTCATTGGCGCAATTAATCGCATCGGCAAAGAAGAGCCCTGGGGCGACAAAATGGGCGAGTTTTACGGCTCCAGCTACATCGTCAATCCGCGCGGTGCCATCGAGGCTCAGGCGAGTTATGGCGACGACGAACTGCTGGTGCATGAAATCGATCTTGATATGGTGCGCGAAGTCCGTGACACCTGGCAGTTCTTCCGCGATCGCCGACCGGAGACCTACGGTCCACTAACAGACAAATAGGGGAACCGGATGTCTGATCTTCCCTCCGTCAGTAGCTTACGAACGGTTGGCGAACACGTCGAACTCGACGTCGGCGACGATATCGCAAACAGCCCTCGGTATAACGAGGACATTGCGCCCACGCGGGCCTCGCAGCGTACCTGGTCGCGATGGAACGTGGCGTCGCTGTGGGTCGGTATGGCTATTTGCGTTCCCACTTATACGCTTGGCGGTGTATTGACGGCGTATTTTGGTTTGTCCGTTGCCGAAGCACTGTGGACGATTTTCGTCGCGAATATCATCGTTCTGATCCCGCTAACCCTGAATGCGTTTCCGGGGACTCGCTACGGCATTCCCTGCCCGGTCGTATTGCGAGCCTCCTTCGGCATCGTTGGCTCGAACGTGCCTTCCCTGATTCGTGCGATCGTCGCTTGCGGCTGGTTTGGTGTTCAGACCTTGTTCGGTGGCATTGCGATTCATTTGTTGCTGTCTGCCTTGTTCGACAGCTGGGCAGCACTTGGCGGGACTGGCGAAGTGCTGGGTTTCTTTATCTTCTGGGTGGCCAATATCCTGGTGGTTATTCGTGGCTCAGAATCGATCAAGCACCTCGAAACGCTCGCCGCGCCGCTGCTGTTGATCGTAGCCATAGGACTCATCGTCTGGGCACTGCCCAAAGTAACAATGAGTGAAATACTTGCCGTACCCGCTAACCGGCCAGAGGGCTCATCCTTCATCAAATACTTCATGTCCGCGCTAACGGCCATGGTGGGATTCTGGGCAACGCTGTCGCTGAATATCCCGGACTTCAGTCGTTACGCCCGCTCACAACGCAGCCAGGTCATCGGTCAGATTATCGGGCTACCACTGACCATGTTCCTGTTCTCGGGGCTCGGCGTGGTTCTGACCGCCGCATCACTGGAGTTGGTGGGTGAGACGGTCTCGGATCCGATCAATCTGATTGGCCATATCGACAGCCCGGTCTGGGTGGTGCTATCAATGCTGATGATCATTCTCGCAACCATTTCAACCAACACAGCGGCGAATATTGTTTCTCCGACAAACAGCTTTCAAAACATCGCGCCGCGATACATCAATGAGAATCGTGGCGTACTGATAACAGGTATTATCGGTATATTGCTGATGGGTTGGGAGTTGTTGAAAAAGCTCGGCTGGCTGGAATCTGATGTTAGCGTGGAAAGCCTGTACTCCAACTGGCTGCTCGGCTATTCCAGTCTGCTGGGTCCGATTGCCGGCATCATGATAGTCGACTATTTTCTTATTAAAGGTCAGGCCTACAACTTGCTTGCGTTGTATCAGGATGACGCGGGTTATCCTGCCTGGAACAAGGCGGGCTTCACGGCATTTTTGATTCCCGTGGGACTGACACTGATCGCGATCTCGACCGGCAAGCTCAACTGGTTTTATGACTACGGCTGGTTCACAGGATCAATATTGGGTGGACTTATTTATTACCTCGCCGCACGCGGCGAGATCGGGAGCAAAGTATGAGCGTTCTCATCAAGGGTGGAACAGTAGTTAACGCGGAACAGTCACTTCGGGCCGATGTACTTTGCGACAACGGTCTCATCATCGCAGTTGGCAGGGATCTCGATGCGCCGAGCGGCGCGACAGTCGTAGACGCTGGCGGCCAGTACGTCATGCCAGGCGGAATCGATCCGCACACGCATATGCAATTGCCATTTATGGGAACCATTGCGAGCGAAGACTTCGAGTCGGGGACTGCGGCTGGACTTGCGGGCGGTACGACGATGATCATCGATTTCGTCATTCCCGGTCCGCAGCAAAACATCATAGAGGCCTACCATCAGTGGCGAGAGTGGGCCGAAAAATCCGTCTCGGATTATTCGTTTCATGTCGCGATAACCTGGTGGGATGACAGTGTTCATGACGACATGGGAACGCTTGTAAGAGACTACGGCGTCAACAGCTTCAAGCACTTCATGGCGTACAAAGGTGCCATCATGGCGGACGACGAAATACTGGTTAACAGTTTCGCTCGATCACTGGAGCTGGGCGCGATTCCAACGGTACACGCTGAAAACGGCGAGCTCGTCTTCCGATTGCAAAAAGAGCTGTATGAGAAAGGCATTACCGGGCCGGAAGCCCATCCGCTATCTCGACCGCCGGAGTGCGAAGGCGAAGCAGCGAACCGCGCCATCCGTATTGCGGAGGTCCTGAAAGTGCCGCTCTACATCGTGCACAATTCCTGCCGCCAGTCGCTTGAGGCGATTACACGTGCACGTAATGAAGGACAAAGAGTATTTGGGGAAGTTCTCGCTGGACATCTAATGATCGACGATTCTATTTACCGCCACGAGGATTTCGAGGTGGCGGCCGCGCATGTCATGAGTCCGCCATTCCGTTCCAGTGAGCATCAGGACGCCCTGTGGCGGGGTCTGCAGTCCGGGAACCTGCAAACCACAGCGACCGACCACTGTTGTTTCTGCGCAGACCAGAAAGCCGCAGGAAAGGACGATTTTCGCCTGATACCCAACGGTACGGGCGGTGTCGAGAATCGAATGGAGGTCCTCTGGCATCACGGCGTGGGCACCGGAAGACTGACAATGAATGAATTCGTAAAAGTTACGTCCACCAACGCGGCGCAAATATTCAATATCTATCCGCGCAAGGGCAGTATCTCCGTCGGAGCCGACGCTGATATCGTCGTCTGGGATCCTGAGGCTACGAAGACAATCTCAACCAAGACCGACCATCAGAATGTCGACTACAACATCTTTGAAGGTATGGAGATTAAGGGCTGCCCGTCCCATACACTTTCGCAAGGCAAAGTGGTGTACGCCAATGGCGAGCTCACCGTAGAACGTGGCGCCGGTCGATACGTCGATCGCCCACCCTTTGCAGCGTATTACGACGCGCTGCAAAAACAGGCCAGCCTCGCTGAGCCAGTCGCGGTCAAACGCTAGCTATGGCCAGCAATGCACACATCAGGACGGGACGACTCAGTCAGGAAGAACTCGAAGAGAACTTCGCCGATTTACATCCGCCGTTGTCGCGCTCCGAGGCACTGATCGAGGCTGACCGCTGTTACTTTTGCTTCGACGCGCCGTGCACCACGGCCTGCCCGACCGGCATCGATATACCCGGATTCATTCAGAAAATTCGCAGCGATAATCTTCGCGGTTCGGCGAATACTATTTTATCCGAGAACATCATGGGCGGAATGTGTGCCCGCGTCTGCCCAACCGAAATTCTTTGTGAAGAAGCGTGTGTTCGCAATACCCATGAGGAAAAACCGGTTGAGATCGGCTTGTTGCAACGCTACTCGACCGATCCCGTTTTTGAATCCGGCGATCAACTGTTCGAGCGAGCGCCGAGCAGCGGCAAGACGATCGCCATCGTTGGCGGTGGGCCAGCGGGTCTGTCATGCGCGCATCGTCTGGCGGTGCTGGGACACGATGTTGTCGTCTTCAACCGCGACAGCAAGCTCGGCGGTCTCAACGAATACGGAATCGCCGCCTACAAAGCCATCAACGACTTTGCGCAAACAGAAGTCGACTATATTTTATCGATAGGCGGGATCGAGGTGCGCTGCAATTCAACACTCGGATCCGATATCGAACTCGATGAACTCCGCCAAAACTATGACGCGGTCTTTCTTGGTATTGGCCTGGCACAGTCCAACAATCTCGGCATTGCCGGCGAAGATCTGGACGGTGTCTTTAACGCCATTGAATACATCTCGGAGCTTCGACAAGCCGAGGACAAAAGCCGCTTGCCTGTCGGAAGCGACGTCGTCGTGATTGGCGGCGGCATGACCGCCATTGACGTTGCGGTCCAGAGTAAACGGCTGGGCGCGGAACAGGTGCATATCGTTTATCGACGCGGCCCGGAACAAATGAGTGCCAGTGTGTTTGAACAGGCGCTGGCACAAACCAGCGGCGTCACCATTCACCACTGGGCAAGTCCCGCACGAATTCTGGGCGCAGATCATGTAACGGGGGTTGAGTTCGACACAGACTCCAGTGAGGATGGAATGCGCCTGGCAGCTGATGTGGTGTTCAAGGCCATCGGTCAGAGAATGGACAGTAGCGGAATTGAGGAGATCGCGACGGAGTCGGGACGATTCGTTGTTGACATCCACCAGAAAACCTCGCTGGACGGCGTCTGGGCCGGTGGAGATTGTGTCGTCGGCGGTGATGACCTGACCGTCAGCGCGGTTCAGCACGGCAAGATTGCCGCGCTCAGCATCGACCAGTACTTGAGGGATGCATAGACATGGCTGATCTGAAAACAAAATTTCTGGGTATTTCATCCCCGAATCCGTTCTGGCTTGCCTCCGCGCCGCCGACGGACAAAGCGTATAACGTGAATCGCGCTTTCGAGGCCGGCTGGGGCGGTGCCGTATGGAAGACTCTGGGTGAGGACCCGCCCATCGTTAACGTCAGTGGGCCCCGATACAGTGCCCTGCACAGCAATGACCGTCGCGTGATCGGCTTCAATAACATCGAGCTCATCACCGACCGACCTCTGCAAACCAACCTCGACGAAATGCGACAGATAAAGAAGGACTGGCCAGATCGCGCCCTGATCGCTTCAGTCATGTTGCCAATGCATGAAGAATCCTGGGCGAAATACCTGCCGATGATCGAGGATACGGGTGTCGACGGGTTTGAGCTGAATTTCGGCTGTCCGCATGGCATGTCCGAACGCGGCATGGGCGCCGCCGTTGGTCAGGTGCCCGAATACATTCAAATGGCCACCGAGTGGGCAAAGAAGGCCGCCTCAATACCGGTGATCGTGAAGCTGACACCCAATGTCGCCAGCGTTGTTCCGCCAGCCAAGGCCGCACAGAACGGCGGCGCAGATGCCGTATCGCTTATCAATACGATCAACTCAATTATGCGTGTCGACTACGACACGTTGACGATGTACCCGACGACCGATGGGATGGGCACTCACGGCGGTTACTGCGGTGAAGCGGTCAAACCGATCGCGCTGAACATGGTAGCTGAGATTGCCCGGACCGCAGAAACGGCGTCTCTGCCGATTTCCGGAATTGGCGGCATCACCAACTGGCGCGATGCTGTCGATTTCCTGGCACTCGGTGCAAGCAACGTACAAGTTTGTACAGCAGCGATGGTCTATGGTTTCCGGATTATTGACGACCTGGCTGATGGACTCAGCACCTTCCTGGATGACAAACAGCTGACTCTGAATCAACTGGTCGGTAAGGCCGTACCCAGTGTTACCGATTGGCAATACCTGAATCTCAACTATGTTGAAAAAGCGGTCATCGATCAGGACCTCTGCATCAAGTGTGGTCGCTGCCACGTTGTGTGCGAAGATACATCGCACCAAGCGATCACTCATACGGTGAACGGAGAACGACATTTTGAGGTTATTGACGCAGAGTGTGTCGGTTGTAATCTCTGTGTAAGCGTTTGCCCGGTCGACAGCTGCATTTCAATGGAGCGCCTGGTGGCAGGCTCCGATCCTCGAACCGGCGATGCCATTAGCGACGATAAGCGCAACTGGACCAACCACCCCAACAACCCGATGCGCAAGGCGGACTAGGCCATGACCATAGTAGACGAAGACCTCATCAGCGCCGCAAAAGTTGCGCGCGAGAATGCCTATTGCCGCTATTCAGGGTACAGCGTTGGCGCAGCGATAATCGACGATCAAGGGCACCTGCATGTTGGCTGCAATGTTGAAAATGCGGCGTATCCACTCGGCAACTGCGCAGAGGCCGCTGCTATTGCAGCAATGATCCTGGAAGGCGGTAAACGTATTGTTCGAATTGCCGTTGCCGGTGGCTCCGGCGACGTCGCGTCTTGTACTCCGTGTGGTGGTTGCCGGCAGCGCATCCATGAATTCTCAGACGAGGACACTGTCATCATCACAATGGATGACAGCAACGACTGGCAACGATATTCCATCGCCGAACTGCTGCCGGCAGGATTTCACCTGGACTAGAAGCGCTCCAGGCGCTCCGTCAGAAGGTCGTAGAAGCCGTCGGCATCAACGTCATAGGCCCAGTTGACGTTGCGTGGCTTGCCCGTCACATGCCAGAAATCCACTGCGGTATGACCCAGCGTCAGCTCCGACTCAGTCTCAACTGAGACGTTGCATTTCCTGGTCTTGAATAACTCAGGCCGCAACAAATAGGCAATCGTGCACGGATCATGCAGCGGCGTTCCCTGCGAAGAGTACTTGTTCGTATCGTAGCGATGAAAAAAACTGAGCATTCCAACCGTCGCATCCGCGACCGAATTGTTAAGCGCTCCAATTCGATCAACCCGCTCCTTCGTCGACAAAACCTGGTGAGTTACGTCGAGTCCCAGCAGTGTTATCGGCCTGCCGCAATTGAAAACAATGTCGGCCGCGTGTGGGTCTACCAGGATGTTGAATTCTGCTGACGGGGTACGATTGCCACCTTCGCGCATTGCGCCACCCATGATCACGATTTCTTCAACGTGCTCGAGAATGTCCGGGTTGCGCTCAATTGCGGTCGCAATATTGGTCAGAGGACCGGTGGGAATTAAAGTCACTGTCCCCTTATCTCTGGCGAGGAGTGTGTCGATGATGAAGTCGACCGCGTGGTCTTGTTGCAGTGGTGTTTTTGGATCGAAGACGTCAATCCCATCGATACCGGTATTGCCGTGAATATACTCGGCGGTTACCAGGTCCCGTTGCATTGGCTTGTCGCAACCGGCGAAGACGGAAATATCGTCTCGTTTCGCGATATCGCACATCATACGTGCGTTGCGTTCCGTCGCGTCTAAGGGGACATTTCCGGCAACCGTCGTAATACCGAGAATATGGAGTTCGTCAGGCGATGAAATCGCCAGAAAAAGTGCAACGGCGTCGTCCTGCCCGGGATCGCAATCGATTATGATCGAACGTGGCGGCATGCCTAGAAGGTCAGCAGTATTCCAGCAAGTGCCGCGCTCATGAGATTCGACAAGGAACCCGCTAGCACCGCCTTCATTCCAAGCTGTCCGATCAAGTCACGCTTCTCCGGTACGAGGACCCCAAGGCCGCCCAACAGTATGGCAATCGATGACAAGTTGGCGAACCCACATAAGGAAAAGGTCACTATCGCGATCGTCCGCGAACTCATCCCGGCCAGGTACTCGTTTAGATGCGAGAATGCCACGAACTCATTGAGAATCAGCTTCTCGCCGAACAGCGCTCCAGCCGCTTGTGCCTCCTCCCAGGGCACGCTCAACAGGTACATGAGCGGAGAAAAAATCCAGCCCAGAATCATCTGCAAGGTCAATTCGAAACCGAACCAGCCAGCGATCCACCCCACGAAACCATTAACCATCGCGATCAAGGCAACGAACGCGATCAGCATGGCGCCAATATTAGCTGCCAGTCTCAGTCCATCTGTCGTGCCAGACGCTGCAGCAAGAATGACATTTTTGTGCTGACTCTTTTCCATAGCAAGCGTTTCGTGTTGACCTGACGAGACGACCTCATCGTCGGGCATTATGATCTTTGCCATGAGTAGCCCGCCGGGCGCGGCCATGAAGGCGGCGGCCAAAAGATACTCGAGCTCAGCGCCCATGAGCGCATAGCCAGCGAGCACTGTACCGGCGATTGATGCGAGACCTGAAACCATAACCGCAAACATCTGCGGTTCAGTCAAACCCTTCAGGTAAGGCCTTACGGCGAGCGGCGCCTCAGTCTGCCCGACGAAAATATTCGCGGCTGCGTTCATTGACTCGACGGCGCCGGTACCAATGATCTTATGCAGAGCTCCGCCAACAATCCTGACGATCCATTCCATTACCCGCAGGTAATACAACACGGACATCAGCGCTGAGAAAAAGATAATGATCGGCAACACGTTAATGGCAAAACTGAAGCCGATGACCTCGGTATCCGCTAAGGGGCCAAACACCATGTCGATTCCGGCTTGCGAAAAACCGATGACGGCCATCACGCCGTCTTTCATCGCCTTGATAGCGTTTTGGCCGCGATCCCAATAGAGAACCAGAGCCGCAACTACAACCTGCAACCCAAACGCTGCCCCCACGATGCGCAGATTGATAGCCTTGCGATTGCTCGAAAATGCGAGCGCTATACCGAGTATCACTACAACGCCGACGAGGCCGATCAGGTTCTGCATACTGTTTCCCCAATTAATTATTGTTATTGGCGGTCGTCACAAGCATACCGCAAAGCAGTCTCTCAGCCCGACAATATCTCGTGGATGACGGGTCGTACCGCTGGTGCTGAATTGCCTAGCTCAAAGGCACGCAGCAGGTCTCCAGCAGCACTGTCGGCATCCGCATCGCTGGCTGCGTGAATGACGGCCAGGGGCCGCTCTTTGTCCAATTGAGTTCCGATCGGTGCCATGTCCGTAAAACCGACAGACAGATCCAGCACGTCGCCGACTTTTCGGCGTCCCCCGCCAAGCTCGATAATCGCATTTCCGACGGCGCGAGTATCAACGCTGACCACGACGCCACTGGCGTGCAGTTCCCGAATAACCGGGGCTTTGACAAGATAATTATCGTAGTTGTCGACGAAGTCCTTTGGCCCACCAAGCGCGATGGTCATCGCAGAGAATTTCTCCGCCGCTTTGCCGCTACTCAACGCGTCCTCGCATTGCTGACGAGCACTCTTTCTATCTCCCGCCAGCCCCCCGATCAGCAGCATCTCCGCACACAAGGACATGACGACCTCATCCAGTCGCGGCTCGCGAACCTCGTTTCTCAAATAAAGTATGGACTCTCTGATTTCAACCGCGTTGCCCGCCGTTGTCCCCAATACCTCGTTCATGTCGGTAATCAGTGCGTGGGATTTGAGGCCTGCCTTGTCGGCTGTGCCTATAAGACTGTCGGCCAGTGCCCGAGCTTGCTGCGGCGTTTCCATAAAAGCGCCGCTACCCACTTTCACATCGCTGACGAGGCCCTGCAAGCCCGCGGCGATTTTCTTCGAGAGAATTGACGCTGTAATCAGCGGTACTGACTCAACCGTCGCGGTAACGTCTCTTATGGAATAGAAACGTCGATCGGCGGGCGCCAGCTCCCCTGTTTGGCCAATAATTGCGCAGCCAACGTTCTTGACCGTTCGCCGGAACAGATCGAAGTCCGGTGTCGGGTTGTATCCCGGTATTGATTCCGCTTTGTCTGTCGTTCCGCCGGTATGACCGAGCCCACGTCCCGAGATCATCGGCACGAAGCACCCGCATGCCGCCGCTATCGGTGCGAGCATAAAGCTCACCTTATCGCCGACGCCGCCCGTTGAATGCTTGTCGACGACCGGTCCGCCGAGATCTTCTTTCTCCCAATCGAGCACGGCTCCCGACACTGCCATTCTTCGGGTTAGCTGGCCTGCCTCTTCGAACGTCATCGAATTCAGGAACACGGCCATTGCTAACGCCGACACCTGTTCAGCCGGGATACTATTATCTGCCAGACCATCAACAAAAAACTGAATCTGAGCGTCAGATAACATGCCGCCGTCGCGCTTGGTGCGAATTACATCGGTGAATAACATGAGTTTCCTTACTCGAAGCCCCGCAATGGTAAATCGGCGCTTCGCTGCAACCAATTCTCAGCGGGATAGTGACTCTTTCGATCAATGACATGCAGCGTGTATGCATGTCGTGATTTGTCCGAAAGATTCGCCCCGCTCAGGTGTGGCGCACGTCCATCGAAAATAACCAACGTTCCAGCTTTGGCCTCCGCTGGCACTGTCGCGCCCTCTGGCCAGGGGGTATCGTCGAGCGTCTTGAACTTCATTTCGCCGTCATCGCCACGATAATGGAGCTCCTTTAGCGGTCCTTTATGGCCGCCCGGAATAAAGTGCATGCAGCCATTTTCTGTGGTGGCGTCTTCCAGCGCAAACCAGAAACCAATACACGATTCGGGATCCGTGTAGAGAAACGTCGAATCCTGATGGCAATAGACTTCACCACCGATTCGCGGCGGTTTGAAAATATACATCGACTGCAAGAGCACCGGATCATCGTAGCCCAGGCAACGAACGACGTTGGCGATATCTGCTGTTCGCGAAAAGGCATCAAACACCGGATCCAGATCGTGCATCGCATGACCCATTTTATTTATACTATTTTCTTTCCGCTGCTTAAGATCGCCTTTGTCGTCGAATGCATCCTGCTCAAAGAAAAAACGAATTTTGTCACCTGACTGCTCGAAATACTTGTCGCCTATCTGCGTCTGTTCCATCGCAGAGAATACGCTCTTAACAGATCGCGAATCGAATTCATCAATGAGCTCAAGCGTCCTTTCTCTCAGACGATGACAGTCGTCCACGGACACGAAATTTTCAAGAATGAGCACGCCAGCAGCATCAAAGCTGCTCAACATCTGCTCGCTCAATTGGCCGGATTCGGGCGCATCAAAAACAGGAATAGTCGAAATGTCGTTGCCTCTGGATAGGTGACTCGTACTACTGGCAAGAATACCCCAATTTGAGTTGTATTTGACTACCTCTAACACCAAGTTCCGCTATACTCGTCCATCATAGAAAATACATTCAGGGGGATGTCATGAAGAAGAAAGGGTTTGGAAGGCTTGCAGCTGCAAGCGTGTTTCTGGGCACGCTATGCGTGTCCGGAGTTCAGGCGGAGATCGTACTTGAGGAAATCGTTGTAACGGCGACCAAGCGTGCGGAAAACATACAGGACGTTCCTATCTCGATGAGCGTTATGTCCCAGGAGCAAATGGACAGCGTCCGGGCTGGCGGCAAAGACATCCGGTTTTTGTCCAGCAAAGTCCCGAGCCTGATCGTAGAGTCAGACTTTGGGCGCATATTTCCACGATTCTACATCCGTGGTGTCGGTAACACCGACTTTGATCAGAACGCCTCGCAGCCGGTATCCCTGATTTACGACGAAGTCGTTTACGAGAACCCGATGTTGAAGGGGTTTCCTATATTTGATGTGGAACGAATAGAAATCCTTCGTGGCCCTCAGGGCACATTGTTTGGCCGCAATACGCCAGCCGGTATTGTAAAAATCGATTCCGTGAAACCATCACAGGATTTTGACGCTTACGTCAAACTCGGTGTCGGCAATCTGGATGTAACCGATTTCGAAGCTGCGATTGGTGGTGCCCTCAACGATAACTGGTCTGCCCGGGCGTCGTTCCTGCACCAGACCCGTGGCGACTGGGTTGCAAACGATGCATCTGCAATTGACCCCGGACTCGCGGACCTCGATGACCCGAATTTCCTCGAAGGTCACACTGAATGGGCCTACCGCTTGCAACTGGCCTATGACTCAGAAGATTTTTCTGCCCTGTTCAATGTCCATGGTCGCGATCTGGACGGTACAGCGACCCTGTTCCGCGCCAATATCATCACGCCCGGCACGAATGACTTTGAGAGTTTCTTTGATCCGAAAGTCGTGAACTTCGACGGCAGGAATGAGCAGACTGCGGAAGCGTTTGGCGTTACAGCAAAATTGGTATGGGAGTTTGAAAATACTACGCTGACCTCGGTTACCGGCTACGAAATGGTAGAGACGTTCAGTCGGGCAGACGTTGAGGGCGGCATTGGCTGTTCGTTCTGTGGTGTTATGGGCCCCGGATTTATTCCTTTCCCGGCGCAGACTGCAGACGGTATTCCTGATCACAGTCAATTCACACAGGAACTGAGAATAAACAATGACGCTACCGAGAGGCTCCGTTGGCAGGCCGGCGTATTTTATTTCGACGAGCATCTTGTGGTCGACAGCTTTAACTATTCTGATCGCTCGGACGCATTTGACGGTTTTGCCCAGCAGGTTCAGGACACCAGTGCCTGGGCCGTATTTGGCCAGCTCGAATATGACATGAGCGACAGGATGGTAGTCACCGCTGGCCTGCGCTATTCCGATGACAGCAAAGATTATTCGGCTGAACGGTCTGTAACTCCATTTGGCGGCGCGAATTTCCCTTTGACCTTTGTGACTGTATCGGATTCGCAAGTTAGCGGTGATTTGAGTCTGAATTACACCATTAACGATGACGTCAGCGTTTACGGTCGGTATGCGCACGGTTTCCGGGCGCCCAGTATCCAGGGCCGGGTATTGTTCAGCGACGCTATTACCACCGCGGACTCCGAGACAATCGACTCCTTCGAAATTGGCGTGAAAAGTCAATTGATGGATAATCGACTGCGTTTGAATGCCGCAGTTTATACGCTCGAGATCAGTGATCAGCAGTTGACGGCGGGTAGTGGCGTGGCCAATGCCAATGTCCTTATCAATGCTGCTTCCACGACAGGCAGTGGTGTCGAAGTTGATGCGGAACTGGCGGCGACAGAAAACCTGATGTTATCGCTGGGTGTCAGCTATAACCAAACGGAAATTGATGATCCTGCATTGTCGGTTCTGCCATGTGGTGCGGGATGCACTGTCCTCGATCCAGCCGGATCTTTTCCCGGTAGTGTTTCAATCGACGGCAATGATTTGCCTCGAGCGCCTGAATGGATGTACAACTTTGTTGCGCGCTACAACATGCCGCTAGCCAATGGCGACCTGTACTTCCAGACCGACTGGGTTTATCGCAGCGAATTCAGCATGTTCCTGTATGACTCAGCCGAATTCCACGCCGATTCATTCCTCGAAGGTGGCCTGAATATCGGCTATGTCACGGAGCGTTGGGAAGTCGGCTTGTATGGGCGGAATATCACGGACGAGCTCAAGTTGATTGCTGCAATTGACTTCAATAATCTTGAAGGCATTATTAACGAGCAATTTACATACGGTATTGAGGCGACTTTCAGGTTCTAGCGACTGGTCGCAGGTTCTGAATGAAAAACCCCAATCGGCGACGGTTGGGGTTTTTTTTGTGTCAAAATGCATACATGAAAAAAATCCATAAAAAATTAGTTCTCATTTCCGCGCTGCTTGTAGTCTCTGCTTGCTCCCAGGAAACGGCTCCCTCGTCGCAACCCGCGGCTGAAACACGGGACGATCAAATCGACCTGATCATCATGGGTGACTACGTTGTCAGCATGGATGATTCAGGGTCAATTTACGAAGACGGCGCAGTCGCGATCGATGACGGATTGATACTCGCTGTGGGCCCGGCGAAGGAGATCGCAGCCGAATACAGCGCAACGGAAACGCTCGCCGGCGAGAACCGCGTCGTGATGCCAGGCCTGATCAACGGGCACTCGCATGCCGCGATGACCCTTCTTCGAGGCGTCGCGGACGACCTCGCATTAATGGACTGGTTGAACAACTACATCTTCCCGGCCGAAGTTCAATTTGTTGATTCGGAGTTCGTGCGCATCGGAACAGAACTCGCCTGTTGGGAAATGATTCGCGGCGGCACAACGTCGTTCGTCGATATGTACTACTTCCCGGATACGATTGCCGAAGTTGTCGACAGCTGCGGTATGCGCGCCCTGATATCCGCAACGGTCATCGATCAGAGAAGTCCCGATGCAGAAAACGCCTCCGACTCAATTGCAAAGGGCATTGGCTTCATCGAGCGGTGGCAAGGCAAAAACAGTCGCATCACACCCATTTTCGGACCACACGCAAATTACACGCTGAATGCGGAGCAGCTGCAGGCAACCCGGGCCGCAGCAATCGAACACGATGTTGCTATCAGTATCCACATGTCCGAGTCTCCGTTCGAGTTGCAGTATTCGAAGGACACCTTCGGTGCAACGAGCGTTGAGTTTTATGAGTCCATCGGTTTTTTCGATGGACCAACGATCGCCGCGCACATGGTCTGGCCGACGGCAACAGAAATTCCGATCCTCGCGGCAAGGCAGGTTGGTGTTATTCATAACCCAACGTCCAACATGAAAATCGCGTCCGGAATTTCTCCGGTCACAGAGATGCTGCAGGCAGGTGTTCGCGTCGGTCTGGGCACGGACGGTGCAGCCAGCAACAACGATCTGGACATGTGGGAGGAGATGCGACTGGCGGCCTTATTGCAGAAGGTCGATCGCATGGATCCGCAGGTTCTTTCTGCATCGACCGTTCTGACAATGGCAACGCGGGGCGGCGCAATCGCAGTCGGACTGGGCGATACAGTGGGTTCTCTTGAGGTTGGCAAGCGGGCAGACCTGATCCAGGTTGCCTTTGACGACGTTCACCATGTGCCGACTTATGACGTGATTTCACATCTTGTTTACGTCACCGACGAACAGGATGTTGCGTCCGTCGTCGTCGACGGGAAAATCCTGATGAGAGAACATGAGATGCTGACAATAGACACGCAGCGAGTCACTACAGAAGCCAAAGCGCTGGCCGCCAAGATTCAGGCGGCATTAAGCAAGCGCAACCGATAATAAGCAATTATTCAGAGCGGGCGACCACATGGTAAGAAACATTGCAGCTGGCGTAGCAGGGGCTTTGGTCGCCATGGGTTTGGTCTGGATAATCCAAATTGCCGGGCACACGGTCTATCCGTCGCCGCCAGATCTCGACTTCACGGATACCGAGGCGATTCGAGCGTATATATTGACGCTTCCGCTCGGCGCATTTTTGTTTGTCGGCGGCGCCTGGTTCGTTGGAACTCTGGGCGGCACAATGGCCGCTTGTCACGTTGGCACCGCGGCGCCGAGGGTATTTTCGATAGTTGTCGGCAGTTTAATGCTGCTCGCAACAGCCGTTAATCTTGCGACGATACCGCACCCTCTGTGGTTTTCGATAGCAGGGATCGCCAGCATTTTTATTGCGGCGTGGCTGGGAATGTTCCTTAGCGAAAAGGCGAACAGCCCTTAGATAAAACTGCTCCCGTAGTCCATCGGCGACAAGCCAAAATGCACTGCCAGGCTTTGTCCGATGTCTGCAAAAGACTCACGATGCCCCAGCGATCCGGGAGTCACACCGGATCCGTACACCAATACCGGGATATGCTCACGCGTATGATCGCTTCCGGGCCAGGTCGGATCACAACCGTGATCAGCACATAAGACCAGCAAATCGCCCTCACCCATCAACGCCAGAACCTCAGGTAGCCGCTCATCCAGGTATTCGAGCGCACTGGCATATCCAGCAACGTCTCGACGATGGCCGAACAGCATGTCGAAATCGACAAAGTTGGTGAATACGATCGAGCGGTCCTTGGCGTCACGGATCGCTTCCAGTGTCGCTTCGAACAGCGCCGCGTTGCCGCTGGCTTTCACTTTCTTCGTGATACCCATGTGCGCGTAGATATCGGCAATCTTACCGACGCTAATAACATCCCCACCACTGTCAACAAGCTTGTCCAGCACAGTGGGGGCGTGCGGCGGCGTGGTCAGGTCGCGTCGGTTGCCAGTTCGAGCGTAGGTGGCAGCACCGTCACCGATGAAGGGTCGTGCGATCACACGGCCTATGTTGTATTTGTCCACCAGTTCTCTGGCGATTTCGCAAAGCTCGTACAGTCGATCGAGTCCGAAGGACTCTTCATGGCAGGCGATCTGGAAAACGCTGTCCGCCGAGGTGTAAACAATGGGTTTACCGCTTGCGACGTGCTCGTCACCCAACTCGGCGATGATTGTTGTGCCGGAAGCATGACAATTGCCAAGCAAACCCGGTAAGCCGCCGCGCTCAATCAGCTCATCCAGCAACTCGGCTGGAAAGGCCCCATCTTCACCGGTGAAATACCCCCAATCGAACAGAACGGGCACGCCCGCTATCTCCCAGTGACCGCTCGGGGTGTCTTTGCCACTGCTGAGTTCCGCTGCATGGCCATAAGCACCGATGATTTTTACTTCCGCATCGTAACCGGGATGAAATTTTCCGGTGCTTTCTTCGCCCGCGTGAAAGAGACCCAGACTGGCAAGGTTCGGTAAGCGCAATGGACCTTCGGCTGAACTGGCCCGAGCTTCGGCTATATGCCCAAACGTATCCGCCCCCACATCGCCGAAGCTGTCCGCGTCGGACGTGGCGCCGATACCGAACGAGTCCAACACCAAAATAATTGCTCTAGTCATGCCTATAATCCAGTTGACTGCAGGGAGAAGAAAAAACCCGCAAGTGCTGCGTTCATCAGGTTAACAAGTGTACCGCCAATCACCGCTCGAAGACCAAGCCTTGCGATATCATGTCGCCGCGACGGCACAATAGCCCCTAGCCCGCCGAGTAAAATGGCGATCGACGCAAGATTCGAAAAGCCGCAAAGTGCAAAAGTAACGACGAGTTGCGTGTGCGCTGAAAGTGAATCTTT
>JAACFM010000147.1 GCA_009937445.1 Gammaproteobacteria bacterium
GGCCGGTTACCGCCGAACAAACGATCTCGGCGTCGGCGAGTCGGGTTTGGGACGCAATATCCGCACCGGGTAATCTGGAGCGTTGCCATCCTTTCTGTGCGAGCAACCCGGTCGAGGTTTGGCGTGGATCAGAATCACGGGATGTGATCGAATATCTCAGTGGCTGGTCTCTTGAGCGCCGTTTCTGTCACTGGATAGAAGGGGTCGGTTACGATCTTGATATCGGCAGGGGCGATGGCGGAACGTCGCACGTTTCCTGGCGCATCACCCCAATCGATGAGCAGAGCTGTGCACTCCGTATCACGGTGTATCCGCACATACTTCAAACCTTACCCGCAGTCTTTCGATGGTTGCCCCATGTGCTTCGAATTCGGCCCATGCTACGGCAATATCTGCACTCCGTTGTGAAGGGGTTTGAATGGTACGTAATTCGCGGTGAGGTGGTACCGAGGAATCAGTTTGGTCATCACCCCTGGTTTTCAGGGTCGAACTAGTGTCAATTTTGGAGTGGCTTGCAGGTGGGAATATTTGAACGATATCTGACCCTCTGGGTTGGCCTGTGCATTTTGGCCGGCGTTGCTTTGGGTGTTCTTCTCCCCGGTATATTTCAATATGTTGCAGGTATTGAGTACGCACACGTCAACCTGGTGGTCGCTGTGCTTATTTGGATCATGATCTATCCGATGATGGTGCAGATCGACTTTTCGGCCGTAAAAGACGTTCGTAAAAAACCGAAGGGTCTGATTCTTACCTTGATTGTGAACTGGCTGATCAAGCCTTTTACGATGGCGGCGCTGGGCTGGTTGTTTTTCAATGTCTTGTTCGCCGGTTGGGTCGATCCACAGTCAGCGACCGAATACATCGCCGGAATGATTTTGCTGGGCGTCGCACCGTGTACTGCGATGGTGTTCGTCTGGAGCCAACTGACAAAGGGCGACCCCAACTACACGCTGGTTCAGGTGTCAGTTAACGACGTCATTATGGTCTTCGCGTTCGCGCCCCTTGCCGCGTTCTTGCTCGGCGTTAGCGACATAGAAGTACCGTGGGAAACGCTGCTGCTGTCGGTGGTGCTGTACGTGCTCTTGCCCCTCGTAGCAGGAGCAATTACCCGACGTGTATTGGAGTCCGGCGGAGGCGGCCAACGCGTTGATGAATTCGTGCGAACACTCAAGCCGTGGTCGATCATTGGCTTGCTTGCGACTGTCGTGTTGTTGTTCGGGTTTCAGGCCGAGAGAATCCTCGGGCAGCCGCAGACGATCCTGCTAATCGCTATCCCGCTGTTGATCCAGACTTACGGTATTTTTGCTATTGCTTACGTGGCGGCGAAAGCTCTGCGATTGCCGCATAATATCGCTGCGCCAGCGTGTCTTATCGGCACGTCCAATTTCTTCGAGCTGGCAGTGGCGGTGGCGATTTCTCTGTTTGGTCTGAATTCCGGAGCGGCGCTCGCGACCGTAGTAGGTGTGCTCGTGGAAGTCCCAGTGATGTTGTCACTCGTCGCGATTGTTAATCGGACACAGCACTGGTTCCCGGCTCAGAAATGACATGGATTTTTTTCTCGTTTTCCAGAGCGTTGTTCCAGGCAGCGTCAAGTAAGGCCTGGGTACGTTCGCTGCGGCGGATACTGCGTTCGAGCAGATCACTGTTGTCGACCATTGTTGCGAAACCCTCGAACATCAATACCGGACTGGCTTGGTCGGATTCGACGGTGATGTCTTCCGCAGTCCCATCACTGAAGCCGCCTTTTTCGTAAGTGTAAATAGTGGCAACACCCGGTCCGTTGCTCAGGAAGTCATCCACACTGACAACGCCTTTGGCGCCGCTCAAACGCAAATCCATATTGACCGCGCCAGAATCGAAACCACAATTCCAGGTCGATGTTGATCCGTCATCGAAGAGCATCACGCCGCTGCCGCTGATTACGGCACCGGTCCCGGCATCGCGGCGAAGATAGGCGCTGACAGATTGCAGTTCGACGTCTGACGGCAAGTATTCAATCATTGCCCGCATGTTGTACCAGCCAGCATCGCCGAGCGCGCCTAAGGGCTCCAGGCGGGGATTGCAGCGAATGTTGCCGTGGTCGGCAAGATCGAACTGGAATGCCGAGTCCAGCGACCAGACCCAGCCGATACGATCCTGCATGGCAGCTTGAATAGCCGCTGTTCGTGGGTGGTGCGTGAAGTGCGTACCGTCCATGAAACCAACACCGTTCTCGCGGCAAGCGGCGACGATACGTTTGAGTGAAGCCAGGCTGGCAAATGGTTTTTCGCCCAAAACGTGCTTGCCGTGTTTCGCCGCGGCGATACAAATTTCCTCCCGAACGCTGGTCGGTGTCGCAACGTATATGGCGTCGATACCGTCAGAGGCGAACATGTCGCTCCACGAGTCAAACGCATTTTCAATGTCGTGCACCGCCGCAAACTCTCTTGCGGTTTCCATGTTGCGGCTCGAAACGGCAACCAACGTCGACGAGTCAGCCTCTTTCATCATCGATGCCATCCAACCGGCTATCGAGCCGGTGCCGACGAAACCCCAGCGAAGCTTCATGCTTGTATTCTCCAAGTGAATGCTCAACGGGCAAACCTTTCGAATTTCTGCGCAACGCGCCCCGGCTTAGTTTGCCAGGGCGGCAAGCTGGTCTGCTTGATACTCGTTGATCAACGGTTCGATAACTTGCTGTAAACCGCCTTCGATAATCTCGTCGAGTTTGTACAAGGTCAGGTTGATGCGGTGGTCAGTCACACGACCTTGCGGGTAATTATAGGTACGGATGCGCTCCGAACGGTCGCCTGAACCGACCAGCAGTTTTCGCGTCG
Organism: Gammaproteobacteria bacterium; assembly: GCA_009937445.1. Classification (GTDB taxonomy): domain Bacteria; phylum Pseudomonadota; class Gammaproteobacteria; order Steroidobacterales; family Woeseiaceae; genus UBA1847. The sequence goes on from JAACFM010000147.1 coordinate 2,817, forward strand.
CTGCATGTTCTGCTTCCTGTTCAGCGACTTGCGTGTCAAGCAGGCGGGCCTGCAACAAGGACATCGCACGGGCGCGGTTCTTGTGCTGCGAGCGCTCGTCCTGACACTCGACGACGATACCCGATGGCAAGTGCGTCAGACGCACCGCCGAGTCTGTCTTGTTAACGTGCTGACCACCTGCGCCCGACGCTCTGTAAGTGTCCACCCTAAGGTCGGCCGGGTTGATCTCGATTTCTTCAACTTCATCGGGCTCTGGCAACACAGCAACCGTGCACGCCGAGGTATGGATTCGACCCTGTGATTCTGTGGCTGGCACGCGTTGAACGCGGTGAGCACCCGACTCGAATTTCAAATTCGCGAAAATACTGTTGCCTGTTATGCGGCTGATGATTTCCTTGTAGCCACCGTGGTCGCCCTCGCGAGCCGAGATAATTTCCAGTGACCAGCCGGCCGTCTCCGCGTACCGGGAGTACATGCGAAACAGATCGCCCGCAAAAATTGCCGCCTCATCACCGCCTGTGCCGGCGCGTATTTCCAGGTAGACGTTGGCGTCGTCGTGAGGGTCAGGCGGAATGAGCGATTTTTGCAGCTCAACCAGAAGAGTCTCTTGTCTGCTGCTTAATTCTTCGAGTTCCTCGCGCCCCATTTCGCGAACCTCGTTGTCGGCGTCGCTGGCCATTTCTTCGGCTGCCGCGATGTCTGCAACAAGAGTTTCGTATTCTCGAAAGAGATTGACGACGGGCTCTATGCGCGCGTATTCCTTCGACAGGTTGCGAAACTGGTTTTGGTCTCCGATAACATCCGGGTCGGAGAGCAATCCTGCAATTTCCTCGAAGCGGTCGCTGACGGACTCAAGTTTGAAGCGTATGGACTCTTTCAACGTCCGGCCTTATTGGTCTGTATCGAGGTTGAACAGTGCGCGGGCCGCATCGATCAGCTCTTCATTCGAATTCTCGCCAGCTTTGCGCAGCGATACGCTGGGACCGTGCAGCATTTTCTTCATCAACGCGGCTGTCGCGAACTCAATGGCATCGTCCGCAGATTCACCGCGAGCGAGCCGTTTACGAGCCTGCGCATTGACCTCGTCGCGAATGGTCTGGCTTTGCTCGCGCAAAGCGGCGATGACCGGAACCGCCCGTTTGGACCGCTCGATATTCTGATAACGGCGGATTTCGTCATTTAGCAGTTTGTCGGCTTCGACGGCTGCCGCTTCTCGGTTGCCCTGGCCCTGCTGAATCACCCGATCCAGGTCATCGATGGTGTAAAGATACACATCCTCAAGATCGCCGACGCCGGCCTCAATGTCTCTTGGCACGGCGATATCGACGGCGAAAATGGGTTTCCGCTTGCGTGCCTTGATGGCCGCTTTCATGTGCTCGAGGCGGATGACAGGATCGGGGCTCGCTGTCGAACTGATCAGAATGTCAGCCTCAGGCAGGGTTCCGGCGATCTCCGACAGTGGCAGGGCAAAGCCGCCAAACTGCCCAGCCAGCTCTGTTGCGCGTTCGATACTTCGGTTAGCGACAAACAGTCTGCCGATGTTTCGGCTCGACAAATGCTTGGCTAGCAATTCGACCGTTACGCCCGCACCCACGAGGAGGGCGGTGTGTTTCGTGAAGCCGGAAAAGAACTGATTCGCCAGGTTGACGGCGGCAGAAGCGACCGACACCGGACTTGCGCCGATTTCCGTGTCCGTGCGGATCTTCTTCGCGACGGCAAACGTGTGTTGCATCAGGCGGCTTAGCTGATTGCCCAACGTGCCAGCATCCTGAGCATGGCGAAACGCATCCTTCAGCTGTCCGAGAATCTGCGGTTCGCCGAGGATCATCGAGTCCAACCCGCAGGCAACACGGAAAATATGTCGAATGGCAGCGTCATCATCCAGCGAGAACAAGGATTCGGAAAAAGAGGATTCCAGGTCTCGGTCATCGTGCAGCCAGTCTCGCAAACGGTCACGCCCGCTATCGTCCGTCATGACATAAAATTCGGTGCGATTGCAGGTTGACAGCAGGACGGCCTCGTCGATGCCGTCAAGCTTCGTCAAACTGCTCAGCGCACGCGCGACGTCATCTCCCGAGAAGACGAGTTGCTCGCGAATTTCGACAGGTGCCGTGTTATGGTTCAGCCCGAGTATTTGCAGCGGCATTACGTTTATAGCGGTGCCGATTAGGCACC
>JAACFM010000060.1 GCA_009937445.1 Gammaproteobacteria bacterium
GACAAAATCGCATTGTGCATATAGTCGTGATACGTGATGAAAGCACGCATCAACAACAGGGCCGACAAGATGGAGAACAACAGTCGTAATGGCCACGCGGGTGCGAGAGCAGCACCGGATAGCGATGCGAGCAACATCAGGAACGTCGAGCCGACCACCCACCAACTGGTCTTTGTGGACTCCACACCGAACGGCAAGGTTGCCTTGAACAGGTCCCTGTCTGTCTGCACGTCGGATTTTGCTTCCCGGATATCTTCGACCATTTACCTTGCCTCTCATGTCGCTTCTTGCTCCCGCGTATTATGTACGGGCAGGATTGCAAACATTATTCATATTGCGCCAATCTCCATTCGGGCTTGGGGATAGTTTGACGGCAAGTGCGTATATCCATTGGGTGGGCACCAGCGGTTCAATTCATACAGATGCGTGGACCAGGCAGTGTTGCCTGTACAGCGCATTGGTCATTAACTGGCAGATGCGACCTCCGGGAGACCGATAATAATGTCTGAATTGTTCCAACCGATTACTGCGGAACAGTTGTTTGCATGGGTATTCTCTGAACTGGATACCCGTGATTCTGCTTTTGGTATTCCCCGGCAGCACTTCTTCATCCCCCGTGAAGACGACCGATTTCGCTCCAGCGCTTACGGCCATCTCCTGGAAACACCGTTCGGCCCTGCCGCAGGACCGCACTCGCAGATGGCTCAGAATATTGTGGCGGCGTGGCTATGCGGAGCGCGCTACATCGAGTTAAAGACAGTACAAACCCTCGATGTTCTGGATGTGCCGAAGCCGTGTATCGACATGCAGGACGAGGGCTACAATGTAGAGTGGTCACAGGAGTTGAAGGTCCATCAGTCCTTCGACGAGTATCTTCGTGCCTGGGTACTGATTCACGCCCTGCACCACAAGCTCGGCTTCCCGGGGGACAGGCCGGGCATGGTGTTCAATCTCAGCGTGGGCTACAACCTCGAGGGGATACAGCAACCGAACATGCAGTGGTTCCTGAACCAGATGCAAGACAGCTCGGAATTCAAACCTGGCCTCGTCACCGAGCTCGCAAAATTCTATCCCGAGGTCCGGGATCTGAACATTCCCAATTGCCTCTCCGACAACGTAACCCTTTCAACCATGCACGGCTGTCCGCCCGAAGAAATTGAAAGCATCAGTACCTACCTGTTACGAGATCGACATCTGCACACGCTCGTAAAGTGCAATCCCACTCTGCTCGGTCCCGAACGCGTGCGAGCGCTGTTGCATGAGGACCTGGGCTACAGGGACGTTGTGGTGCCGGACACGGCATTTGAGCACGACCTGAAATACGCCGACGCCGTGCCGATGCTGCAGAGCCTGAAGAATGTCGCGAATGAATGCGGCCTCGACTTTGGCGTAAAACTGTCAAACACGCTCGAAGTTGAAAACTCGCGCTCAACCTTCGATGCGGCAGAAAAGACGATGTACCTCTCCGGGCGCCCGTTGCATGCGATCACGGTCAGCCTTGCGCACGACCTGGCCGACGAGTTCGACGGTCAGCTGCCCATGTCGTTTTCGGCGGGAGCCAATTGCTTCAACGCAGCAGACCTGCTCGGCGCGGGGATGCAAACCATCACGGTATGCTCCGACCTTCTTAAGACCGGTGGTTACCTGCGCCTGCTGCAATATCTTGAAAATATCGATGCCGCGTTCGACGCAGTGGGCGCGGCCAGTATCGAAGAGTTTATTTTCAAGTCAGCGGGGTCGGCCGCCTCCCTGGCCGATGTGCAGGCGGCCGCTCAACTCAATCTCGGTCACTATGTCGAACAGACTCGCCATGACCCGCAATATATCAAGAGCACGTTTGACACATCGAACACCAAGACTTCACGTGAGCTCGGATTGTTCGACTGCATCAAAGCTCCCTGCGTCGACGAGTGCCCGGTGAATCAGAACGTACCGCAATACATGAGTGCTGTGCGTAACGGCGACGACAGAGAAGCGTTACGCGTAGTCAGGGCCGACAATCCCATTGCCTGCATACTCGGCCGCGTCTGCGATCATTTGTGTGAGCAAACCTGCGTTCGCAGTCACCTGGACGAGCCGGTGGCTATCCGGGACATCAAGCGCTTCGTTATGGGCCTTGAAGAAAGACCGGCGGACGAGACGCAGGCAACGCCCGCAGGACCCGGGGTCGCGATCATCGGAGCAGGCCCCGGCGGTATGGCGGCAGCATCCGAGCTGGCTCGAGCCGGGCTCCAGGTGGAAGTATTCGAACAGCATGACTACGCTGGCGGAATGGTCAGCGGGGCCGTTCCCGAGTACCGCCTGCCGCAGGCAGTGTTTGACCAGGACTTCCAGTTGCTGCAAGACCTCGGTGTGAAATTCCATTTTGGCGCGCAGGCGGGCCGTGACTTTAGCCTTCCACAGCTGCGTAGTGATGGCTTTGAACACATCGTCATCATGGTCGGGGCGCAGCTCAGCAAGACGCTGGGGCTCGATGGTGAGGACGCTGAAGGGGTGATTGACGCCCTGCGATTCCTTCGCAATGCCCGGGAAGGCCATAAGACGGAATGCGGACCGCGCGTCGGCGTCGTCGGCGCGGGGGATACGGCTATGGATTGTGCGCGTGTCGCACGCCGTCAGTCCGGCAGCAAGGTCAGCCTGATCTACCGTCGCACCATTGATCAGATGCCTGCAGATCGAGAGGAAGTGAAACACCTGCTGGATGAAGGTATCGATGTGCTCGAGCTGTGCAAACCGCAGCAACTCGTCTCTGCAGACGGCAAGCTGCGCACGCTAATTTGCCGGCGCATGGCCTTCAAAAACGACCGCGACGCCAGCGGGCGCAGGATTCCACACGAACTTGCCGACGACGATTTTGAGTTGCCGCTGGATACGCTGATCATGGCCATCAGCCAGAACGCCGTGCTCGATTTCCTGAATCAGGAAGACCAGTATCAGGAGCCAATCGCGATCAACGACCGTGGCTACATCGACGTCGACCCCGTCACGTTCGAGACTTCGTTGCCCGGCGTTTACGCCGGTGGCGACGTGGCCAATGAGGGACCCTCATCGATCGTCAAGGCGGCGGCGGCTGGAAAAGCTATTGCCGACAGCATACTGGGTCGCCGCGCATCTGCTGTCGAATCGGCTGAAGTCACGCCGTTCGATCCTGCGACACTGCTGCGTCGCCGCAGCCGCCGGGAATGGCGGATACCCGCAGCACATACGCCGCTCCACGACCGCGACAACTTCAACGAGGTAGTGCTCACCTACGACGACCAACAGGCCCGTGCAGAAGCGTCGCGTTGTCTGGATTGCGATGTCTATTGCAGTCTGTGCGTCGGTGTTTGTCCAAATTTCGCGCTGCAAACCTACGAGACAGAGCCCTTTGATGTGTGTTTGCCAGAGCTGCGTCTCGATGGGAATGCCATCTCGGTAACTCCCGGCAAGACCTACCGTGTAGCACAGGCATTTCAGATCGCCGTGCTCAGCGATTTCTGCAACGAGTGTGGCAATTGCACGACCTTCTGTCCCACAGCGGGGATGCCATACCGCGACAAACCGCGACTCTATCTCGACCGTCAGGAATTCGCGGCGCAAAAGGACAATGCGTTCATGGTGTTCAGGGATGGCGATCAATGGTCGATGGACGCGCGCTGGCAGGGCGAAACGCACCATATCGATCTCAACGAGACACTGGACTACAGCGGACCGTCGCTGCGGGCTCGACTGGACCCGGACACCTTCGAAGTTAAGCAAGCCGAACCTATGGGCAGCAGCAAGCACGGGACTTCGCTTGAGCCCTGTGCCGCGATGTTCGTCCTGTTAGCCGGCCTCAGGCAGTCGCTGCCGCACCTGCCGACAGCACGGCCGTGATAACACCCCAACAACTATAAGGATTAGCCACGACCGACCTGCGCCGCCAAGAGGTCTACTCTAGGCGAGAGAGAGGCTATTTCGATGAGTTCACTGCTAATAACCAATGGGCATCTGGTCACCCTGGATGAAGATGATCGCTTCATCCAGGGCGGTAGTGTTTACATCGAAGGCAACCAGATCGTCGAGGTCGGTGAGATTGCCCCGGGCACCTACTCCCCGGACCGCACTATTGATGCCCGCGGCAGCCTGGTCATGCCGGGACTGATCAACACCCACCACCATCTCTATTCGACATTCGCACGCGGCTTCACACCACCCGGTCCACCGGCGCAAAACTTCGCAGAAAATCTCAAGAATCTCTGGTGGAAGCTGGACTCCGCCCTGAACTCCGAGGACGTGTACTACTCTGCTCTGCTGGCGATCATGCATGCCGCCCGTGCCGGGTGTACGACCATCATCGATCACCACGCCTCACCATCCTGTTGGGACGGCAGTCTCGACCAGGTTGAGAGAGCGTTTAGAGACGTGGGCTTAAGCGGCTGTCTTAGTTACGAAGTGTCGGACCGTAACCACGACGGCGAAGGTATCGAAGAGAACGAACGCTATATCCGCAAATGCCGCGACGCCGATGACGGACAGATGGCAGCGATGTTTGGTCTGCATGCACTGATGACGCTCGGCACGAAAACGCTCGATCGTTGTGCCGATATTGGTAATTCACTTGAGGCCGGATTCCACGTGCATGCGGCCGAGGATGAAATTGACGTAACGCTGACCATGGAACGTTACGGGCGCCGCATCATGGATCGCTTTCTCGATTTCGCTATCCCCGGGCCCAAAACGATCTTCGTGCACGGCATCCATTTCGGGTCGCGGGAACTGGACCTGCTGCGTTCCACCGATTCCATGCTGGTGAACGCCCCGGAATCGAACATGAACAATGGGCTCAGCGTTGCTCCGATTCTCGACATGCTCAAACACGGTGTCACCGTCGGGGTAGGCACGGACGGAATGTCTTCGCATCTGATATCCCAGGCGCGTGCCATGTATCTGCACCAGCGCACCTACCATCGTGATCCGACCGTTGCGTTTGTGGAGGCCTGCGAGATTCTGCTGAAGAACAATCGAAGCATCTGCAATCGCCTGTTCCGCGAACCTCGTGGCGTACTCGCCAGAGGACAACTGGCCGACATCATCATCCCGGATTACGTGCCATTCACCCCCTTGAACGCCGCAACATTTTACGGGCATTTACTGTTCGGACTGAGTTTCAGTCACGTACGCACGACGATCGCGCGGGGCCAGGTGATCGTCGAAGACGGCCACCTGCCGCACCTGGACGAAGCTGCCATTCGCGCGCATTGCGCGGAGCGGGCACCCGCGATCTGGGCAAGAATAAGCTAATCCAGAGCAGCAATGACTAGCAACTCAACAAGCCGCTGGCGTAGCTATCACAAACCGGAAACGGTTGAAGAGGCGCTAGAATTGCTGCGCCACTACGACGGATCTGCCCGCGTAATCGGTGGTGGTACCGACATTCTTGTGGAAGCAAGGCGGGGTCTGCGGCGACCGATTGACGCCATCGTGGATGCCACCGGGCTAGCCGGCCTCGACACCATTCAGCACGACCAAGACTACATTGTGATCGGCTGTGGTGTTACTCACACACAGATTGTCAGCGATGCACGCATCATTCGCTACGGCGCCTGCCTGGCCGAAAGTTGTGGCGTCATCGGTGGACCGCAGGTGCGCAATACCGGCACGCTTGCCGGCAACGTCGCGCACGCCCTGCCTGCAGGTGACGGCACTATCGGGCTGCTGGCTTTGGGTGGCGAAGTTGAAATTAGCAGCACCACCGGCACTCGCTGGATGCCGGCCAAGGACACGTTCATAGGGCCCGGCAAAAGCGTCATTGATCGTCACCGGGAAGTACTCACGAGACTGCGCTTCAAACCCGCCGGCACTCGGGAGGGCTCCGCATTTCACCGCGTGATGCGACCGCAAGGTCTTTGCCTGCCCATCATCTCAATGGCAGCACGATTGGAAGTGGACGGAGACATCGTCACGGCCGCAAGCATCAGCATGGGTCCTGTCGGCCCTGTTCCCTGGTTTGCAGAACCAGTGGCAGCGGTGCTCGTCGGTGGAACAACGTCGACAGAACAATACGAAAAAGCCGTGGAGCTTGTGCTCGACAGTGTGACGCTGCGATCGAGCAAATACCGCGCCACCAGCGAATACCGCGCGACGATGATCCGGACGTACCTGCCAATCATCCTCGCAAACGCTGCCGAACGCGCCGGAGCCAATCAATGAGCCAGCTCAAGATGACCGTCAACGGCGCGCCAGTTGATGTGAATGTGCCGGAATCACGATACCTGTCCGAGGTGCTGCGCGAGGACCTGCGGTTGACCGGAACCAAGATCGGCTGCAATGAGGCCGAGTGCGGCATTTGTACCGTGCTTGTGAACGGCATACCGGTTGTCAGTTGCGTCTACCCGGCATTCAAAGCGCAGGGAGCAACCGTTGAAACGATCGAGAACCTTTCACAAGATGGCAGCCTGCATGCGCTGCAGCAGGCATTTCTGGATCATGGTGCGGTTCAATGCGGCATCTGCACGCCCGGACTGATCATGACCGCCAAAGGACTGCTGGATCGCAAGGGCGCTGCGGGAGAGCCGCTAAGCGAGGACGATATCCGAGTTGCGCTCAAAGATTCCTATTGCCGCTGCACGGGTTACCAGAGCGTCATCAATGCGATCCTGCAGGCGTCCGGCCAGGACGTCCCGCCCTATCTTCCCGAAACTCAGGAGCCCGGCCTGGCGATAGGCAAGGCGCAGCCCAACCCGAATGCGCTGGCAAAAATTACCGGCGAAGCGCGCTTTACGGATGACTACAAATTCCCCGGCATGCTCTACGCCCGCACCAAGCGCGCCGGCGTTCCACACGCACGCGTTCGCTCGATAGAGACTGCCGCCGCCCGCGAACTTGAAGGCGTGCACGCCGTGCTCACGCATGCAGACATTCCCGGCCGCAATGCGCACGGCGTGGTTAGCATCGACTGGCCGGTCCTGTGTGGCGTAAAGGTCCGTTATGTCGGCGATGCGGTGGCGATTGTTGCTGCTGACTCCGAGGAAATCGCTGCGGCTGCCTTGGAGTTGATCCAGGTTGACTATGAGGAACTGCCCGCCGTCACCGATGCGATAGAGGCCGCAAAACCTGACTCACCACTCGTTCATGAGGAACGACCCGACGGCAACTTGCTAAAGCACATCAAGGTAAAAAAGGGCGATATTGATGCGGGCTTTGCCGACGCCGATGTGGTTATCGACCAGACGTACCGCACACCCACTACCGAACACCTGTTTCTTGAGCCGGAGTGCTCGATCGGCGTGCCGGCCGGTTACGTTCCCACGACCTTCGGCGGTCTCTGCGACGCACTTGCCGTACGCGGCGAAACAGCAAAGCATGACAAGACGACGATTTACGTGGGCAGCCAGATTCCTTATGGCGACCGCGACCAGACCGCTGCCACATTGGGCAAAGATCCCGAAGACGTAAGGGTTGTTGCCACGCTGATGGGCGGCGGCTTCGGCGGCAAGGAAGATATCGTCGGCCAGATTCATGCCGCCCTCCTCGCTGAAGCCACGCAACGTCCCGTAAAGATGTTGTACTCGCGCCAGGAAAGTTTGCTGGTTCACCCCAAGCGGCATGCCACGATTATTCGCATCCGCACCGGAGCGACACGCGACGGCAAGCTAACGGGTGTGCAAGCGACGCTCTACGGAGACGGCGGCGCCTACGCCAGTCTTAGTGAAAAAGTACTCACGCGAGCAACGACCCATGCCACGGGCCCCTACGATGTGCCAAACGTCAAGGTCGACTGCTTCGCCTTGTATACGAACAACGTTCCTTGCGGCGCGTTTCGCGGCTTCGGTGTAACGCAGAGTTGCTTCGCGGTTGAAAGCAACATGGACATGCTCGCTGAAAAACTCGGCCTTGATGCCGTTGAATTCCGACGTATGAACGCACTCGATGTCGGCTCAACGACATCCACCGGACAGGTGATGCGAGAAAGCGTTGGTCTGAATGAGTGCATCGACAAGGTCGATCACGACATGCGCAGTGGTGATTTTCGCTGGACCTGGGATGAGGGTCATCGGCGCTTCGCCTGGGGCGTGGGCGTGGGCTATAAAAACACGGGCCTGGGCGGCGGCGCACCGGACAAGGCGACCGCCGAAGTCGAAGCGTGGCATGACCCGGACAAAGGCTTGCTGGCCGAGGTCCGCATATCTTCTGCAGAAATGGGCCAGGGTCTGCCCGCCGTCCTCGCCGCCTGCGCGGCGGAAGAGCTGGGCATACCGACCGAACACGTGAGCGTCCTGCTTGGCGATACTGATCACTGTCCCGATGGTGGGCCAACGACCGCCAGCCGACAATCGTATGTCAGCGGCAACGCAGCACGCCTGGCGGCCAAAGAGGTTGCCCGGCAACTCGCGGCCGCGGAACCAGGCGCCAGAGTCAAAGTACAGCATGAATACTGGGCACCGAAGACCAAACCGCTCGGCGCCGGTGGCGACATGCACGTTGCCTTCGGTTTCTGCGCGCAAGCCGCGCTGTGTGAAATCGACATGCGTAGCGGTGAAGTCGCTGTCCGCAAGATAGTTGCCGCGCACGACGTCGGTCGTGCGCTCAACCCGTTGACACTGGAAGGACAGATCGAGGGCGGCATCGTCATGTGCATCGGCTATACGCTGAGCGAACATTACATTCAGGAAGACGGCGTTCCCTGGACCAATGTCATGGCGCGTTACAAAGCGCCGAATATCACGCACGCACCGAAAATCATTTCCCACATCGTGGAGCACAATACCGCTGCCGGCCCCTTCGGGGCGAAAGGTGTGGGCGAATTGCCGAGCATTCCCACGAGCTCGGCCATTACCAATGCCATCTACCGCGCCACCGGAGTTCGCGTACGCAGTTTGCCTGTCGATCAGGATGAGCTGCTGCGAGCGATACGCTCTGAAGCGACTGAAGTGGAACTTGCATGGGGCGACGTCAAACCGATCCCCGTTATCAATTTCGGAGGGGAACAGTGAACCTCATACCTGACATTCGTGCAGACGTACTGCAAAAGAGTATTGCCCGCGCCCACGCACAGGGCATTATCCTGCCCACGTTTGCACAACAAAAAGATCCAACGCTTGCACCGGACGCGATAAAAGAAAGGCTTAAAGACGTTGGCCTGTGGGACATCGACCCGGCGAACCTGTTTCGAATCACCTGGAAGAACGAGCCGGTCGAACACGGCGGTGGATTTGGTGAAGGTAACTGGATCGAGTTTCCACCTGCACTAACGGGTGTCGACGCAACCATCGTCGGAATTGTTGGCAAGTGGTTCCCGACCGGCGCGCACAAAGTCGGCGCGGCCTACGGTTGCCTGGTTCCGCGGCTGGTCACCGGTACTTTCGACCCGGACACACAGAAAGCCGTGTGGCCGTCCACGGGCAATTACTGTCGCGGCGGCGCGTATGACTGCGCCCTGCTGGACTGCCCTGCCATCGCAATTTTGCCCGAGGGCATGAGCCGCGAGCGCTTCGAGTGGCTCCGGGAGATCGGCACCGACGAGATCATCGCCACCCCAGGTACGGAATCAAACGTCAAGGAGATCTACGACAAGTGCTGGGAACTGCGCGAAAAACGCGGCGACGGCATCATGGTCTTCAACCAGTTCGAGGAGTTCGGCAACGCCATCTGGCACTACCAGATGACCGGCTCAATCATCGAAGAGATTTACCGCAATCATTATCAGGATGGTCGCCGCCTGTCCGCCTACGTCAGTGCCACCGGCTCTGCAGGCACAATTGCCGCGGGCGACTACCTGCGCACCCAACATCCGGGCATACGCGTCGTCGCCACAGAAGCGTTGCAATGTCCTACCCTGCTGCAATTCGGGTTTGGTGAGCATCGCATCGAAGGTATCGGCGACAAGCACATTCCGTGGATTCATAACGTCCGCAATACAAACCTCGTCGCTGCCGTTGATGACGAACAGACCATGCAACTCATGCGCCTGTTTAATGAGGACGAGGGTCGTGAGTGCCTGCGTCGTGAGGGCATCGCCGAAGACACGATTCAGGCGCTGGGCGAGATCGGCATTTCAGGTCTGTGCAACCTCGTGGCCAGCATCAAGGCGGCACGTTACTACGACATGGACGGGCGCGACGTCATCTTCACGCCACTGACCGATTCCATGGAACTGTATTCATCGCGCATGCAGGAGATGCAGGAATCGCACGGACCCTACACCACGCATCTGGCCGATCAACACTATGGGCGTTACCTGCAGGGCACGACTCCCGACTATGTGCGTGAGCTGACCTACGCCGACCAAAAGGCGCTGCATAACTTCAAGTACTTCACCTGGGTGGAACAACAGGGGCGTACTTCGGACGAGTTGCGACAGCTGTGGGACGAAGACTTTTGGCAAGAAATATTTTCCGAGAATATCGTGAACGAATGGGATCGACTGATCGATGCCTTTAACAATGACGGAGACAGAAAATGAGTAGCACCTATTACGCGGACGCCATGGAAGTCAAAGCCGACCTCGTAAAATTCATGCAGGACATTATTCGCATTCCGTCTTTGAGTTCTGAGGAAGGCGCCGTCGTTGAGCGAGCACGCCAGGAGATGTTGCGAATCGGCTACGACGAAGTCACCGTTGACCCCATGGGCAATCTTATCGGCCGCATTGGCAACGGGCCTCGTGTTATCGCGTTCGATGGCCATATCGATACGGTCGACGTCGGTGACCCGGAGCTGTGGGATCGCGACCCGCATTCCGGCGATATAGAGGACGGCATTCTGTATGGGCGCGGCACGAGTGACATGAAAGGTGGTGTCGCCTCCAGCATCTATGCCGGCGCGATACTCAAGAAACGCGGCATCCCCGAGAACGTGACGTTTTACGCGACCGCAACCGTGCAGGAAGAAGATTGCGACGGTTTGTGTTGGCAGTACATTGTCAACGAAGACAATATTCGCCCCGATCTCGTCGTGATTACCGAGCCAACCAGTCTGCGCATCTACCGTGGACATCGCGGTCGAATGGAGATGGAAGTACACACGTCCGGGGTCTCCTGTCACGGCTCAGCGCCCGAACGCGGCGACAACGCGGTTTACAAAATGGCAGGCATCATCGCGGACATAGAAAAACTAAACGAAGAACTGCAGCCACGCGATCCACTCGGCAAAGGCACGGTCACAATCAGCGAGATCCGTTCCACCTCCCCGAGCCTCTGTGCGGTAGCCGATGGTTGTACCATTCATCTTGATCGCCGTTTGACCATTGATGAGACGGAAGAAACCTCCGTGGCCGAAATTCTTGCCTTGCCATCAGTCCAGAAAGCGAAAGCGACGGTCACCGTGCTCGACTACGCGGTACCCAGTTATACCGGGCTGACCTACCCCACGCGAAAGTACTACCCCACGTGGGAGATGGGCGAGTCTGAACCCGAAGTACAAGCAGCAGTAACCGCTTATACAGAAGCGTTCGACAAGGAACCCGAAGTCGGTCACTGGACGTTCAGTACCAACGGTGTCGCCACAGCCGGGATACACCATATTCCGACCGTCGGCTTCGGTCCCGGTCATGAACACTTCGCGCACGCACCCAACGAGCAGACCGAGGTTGAACATCTCGTGTGCTGCGCCGCTTTTTACTCCGCCCTTGTCGATCAATTCGCAAAGGGATAAACCCGGGAGATTTTTCACCATGACTCGCACAGCAAAACCGATTCCCGCTCATATGAAAGGCCGCGACTGGTTGATGACACAAGACTGGTCAGACGAAGAAATAGAACTCGCGCTGGACACGGCGGATCAGTTGAAAGACGAGTTCAAGAATGGTGTGCCGACATTACACCTCGCGCATAAAACCGCGTTTCTCATTTTCTTCGACAAGTCCACTCGCACCCGCAACTCATTTGAGGCGGGCATGACACAGCTCGGTGGGCACGCACACTTTATCGACTCGGAGACCTCGCAGATCGCACACGGCGAAAGCCCCAAGGACATGGGCACGATACTTTCCGGTTACGGACACGGCATCATGATTCGCCATGATCTGGTTCCCGGCGAAGGACAGTCGTATATGCGCGACGTCGCAGAACACGCGACGGCGCCGGTCATCAACATGCAGTGCGACGTTGATCATCCCTGCCAAAACCTGGCCGACCTGATGACCATTCGCGAAGAATTTGGCAAAGACCTCAAGGACCTCAAGATCGCCGTGTCCTGGGCTTATGCCCCGAGCTACGTGAAACCGATGTCCGTGCCACAAGGGCTGATCATGCTCATGACGCGCTTTGGTATGAACGTGACGCTCGCGCATCCACCTGAATACACGTTAATGGATGAGCCCATGAGGCTCGCCCGTGAAAACGCGGCGCGTTCAGGCGGCTCGTTCGAGGTTGTGGACAATATGGAAGACGCATTCGCCGATGCCGACATCGTGTATCCCAAGAGCTGGGGCGTGGAATCGCTGTTCAGCAAACCCGACGAGGCAATGCAGGTCGCGCAGCAGTACAAGCACTGGATTTGCGACGAGGCGATGATGGCGCGCGCGCGGGAACAGGCGATCTACATGCACTGTTTGCCTGCAGATAGAGGCTCTGAAGTGACCGATGCAGTTATAGACGGCCCGCAGTCGCGAGTCTATCCTGAGGCAGAAAACCGCTTGCATACGGCCAAGGCGCTTATGGCGCTCACGATGTAGGGAACAGTAATTCAAATGACGATTCTCAAACAAGACAGCAATCTGGAGGCACCGCTGGTCGTCATTGCCATTGGTGGCAATTCCCTGATCAAGGACCATGAGCACATGGACGTGCTGGATCAATACCGTGTTGCCGGTGAGACTGCCGGCTACATCGTGCCAATCGTCAAACAGGGCTACCGCGTACTGATTACACACGGCAACGGACCGCAGGTTGGCTTTATCCTGTTGCGCTCGGAGTTGGCGAGAGATGTCATTCACCAGGTGCCATTGGCCAACTGCGTGGCGGACACACAGGGGTCGATCGGAATGCAGATCGCCCAAAGCCTGCAAAACGAATTTCAGCGGCAAAATTTTGAGCAGCAGGTGGCGGCATTGGTCACCCAGGTCGTCGTTGATGAGCAGGATCCGAGTTTCACCAAGCCGAGTAAGCCGATCGGCCCGTTCATGGGCGAAGTAGAAGCACGTCAACGTGAGGCAGAAGACGGCTGGGTCGTTGGCGAAGATGCAGGCCGTGGCTGGCGTCGTTTAGTGCCGTCGCCAACGCCCCAAAAGATCATCGAGCTGCCGGCCATCAGGACATTGCTCAACCACGGTACGCTGGTCATCGCCGGCGGCGGTGGCGGCATCCCTGTCGTGTACAGAGCGGACGGTGCGTTACGACCCCGCCCTGCGGTTATCGACAAGGACGCGACTTCTTGCCTGTTGGCCTCTGAACTTGGCGCCTCGCTCTTTATTATCTCCACCGACGTTGACAAGGTGTCATTGAATTTTGGCACACAGGAACAAGTCGAAATCGATAACTTGACCGTAAGGGAGTGTCGGCAGCACCTGGCTGCAGGACACTTTGCGGCCGGCAGCATGCAGCCGAAAATCGAAAGTGCGATCGCGTTTCTCGAGCAAGGTGGCGAGGAAGTGATAATCACCCAACCACACAATCTGCGCGCAGACCCACATAAGATTTGCGGCACACACATCGTGGCGTAACCAACAAATGCGAATGAACGGATATCGTTGTATAGCCTGCGCCACGCCACAAACCGTGGATTTCGCAGGTTTCCTGTGTCCGGATTGCGGCGGCAACCTTGATGTCACTTACGACTACGCTGCGATCGCAAAAGATGTCACGGCAGGTTTCCGTGATGACCAGAATGACCTGTTTCGCTACGCACCCTTGCTGCCAGTGAGAGAAGCCGATACCGCGTTCCCGTTACGAGTCGGCAGGACGCCATTGTATGCAGCGCCTCGTCTCGGTGAATCGCTTGGGCTTCGCAATCTGTACCTCAAGGATGACACTGTGAATCCGAGTGCATCGACCAAGGACCGCGCCAGTGCCGTGGTGCTTCGACGGGCAATGGATATCGGTGCCAAAGTCGTATCCATCGCCAGTACCGGAAACGCAGGCTCCTCGCTTGCCTGTCTCGCTGCCGCCCTCGGCCTGCGCGCGGTCGTATTCGTACCGGAAACCGCGCCGACAGCGAAACTTGCCCAAGCCTTGTCGTTCGGCGCCACCGTATTCGCCGTGCGGGGTAACTACGACGATGCCTTCGATCTTTGCCTGGATGCCTCAAAAGAATTCGGCTGGTTTAATCGCAGTACCGGTTACAACCCCTTTACGCGCGAGGGCAAGAAAACCTGTGCCTTCGAGATCTGGGAATCCCTGGGCGGTCGTGCCCCGGACCGGATAGTGGTACCGACCGGAGACGGCAATTTACTGAGTGGACTCTGGAAAGGATGGTGTGATCTGCAAGCAGTCGGACTTGTCGACCGGGTCCCCAAAATCGATTGCGCCCAGTCCGACGCCAGCGCTGCGATCTGTAATACCGCCAGAAGAATTCGTGACAGCGGTGCAACGGACCCGGATTGGTCAAGCGTCGTGGTAGATGAGGTCAGGGCCAGCACCAGCGCCGACTCCATCTCCGTCGATCGGCCGCGGGATGGCCTGGCAGCAGTGCAAGGCATTCTTCAATCCGGTGGCGAAACAGTAACGGTCCCGGATGAGGAGATTCTCGCGGCTATCCCGGAGATGGCTCGGACCACCGGAGTCTTCGCTGAACCGGCCGCGGCGGCGACCTGGGCGGCGCTGAAACAAATGCTTGGCAATGACAAAATCGAGGCGGACGAAGTCGTGGTTTGTATTGTGTCCGGAAGCGGATTGAAGGATATCGCTAACGTTCGGAAAACTGTCGGAGAACCGCTGCTTATTGATCCCTCCATCGACGCTATCAAAGCTTCCGGTCCGACCGTTATATCCTCTTAAGATCCGAAAACGCGACAGCCAGCGCACTCGCGAAGCGCGCATTGTTGATCACCAGCTGGATATTGGCTTCGAGACTACGGCCACCGGTGCGCTCCGCGATGCTCGCAAGCAGAAACGGTGTCGTGTCCTTGCCCGTGATTCCCTGGCGGTGCATTTCGGCACCGGCATCGTCGATAACAGTATCAATCTCATCTTTGTTGAGTGCGTGTTCATCCGGTATCGGCACCGTGATCACGAGGCCGCCGTCGAGCCCCATGTCCCATTTGATCTTCATCGCAGTGGCCACCTCTGCAGGCGAGTCCGCGCGATACTCCGCCCGAAACCCACTGCTGGGCACATAGAAAGCCGGTAGCGAGTCAGTCCCGTAAGCAATAACGGGCACACCTTTTGTTTCCAGGTATTCGAGCGTGCGGCCGATATCGAGTACCGACTTGATGCCTGCACACACGACCGCGACGTTTGTTCGTGCAAGCTCCTCGAGATCGGCGGAAACATCCATCGTCTCCTCAACACCGCGATGCACACCGCCGATGCCGCCCGTCGCAAATACGCGAATGCCTGCCATAGCGGCGATAATCATCGTAGCCGCGACCGTCGTTGCGCCAGTCTTGTTGCCTGCAACAACGAACGGCAGGTCACGACGACTGCACTTGACGGCGCCCCTGCCGAGCTCGCCAATAGTCTGAATCTCGTCGGCCGAGAGCCCGACCTTCAGACGACCGTCAAGCACCGCAATCGTCGCGGGCAAAGCGCCGCATTGACGTACCGCCGCCTCGACCGCCGCAGCCGTTTGCACATTCTTCGGATAGGGCATGCCGTGACTGATGATCGTCGACTCAAGCGCGACGACGGGATCGCCGGCAGCAATTGCGGCGGCAACCTCGGGTGCAATCTCGAGATACTGGTGCAAGGTATTACCCGGCATGATGAGCCTTCATTGTGCGGTTGACGGCAGTCAACGATAACCCGGGATTGCTCGTCGCCGGATGCGACAGCGTGATGTCTGCGGCCGCAAGGGCGAACCGCAAAGTCTTATGCAGCGGCCAGTCCTCGAGCCAGGCGTAGGCCAGCCCAGCAAGAAACGCATCGCCCGCGCCCCCGGCATTGTGCACGTTGCGCTTGCTGCGCCGCAGTTTCTCTGCACCCTCTGCACCGGCCGTGCTGTAGAACACGCCCTGCTCGCCACGGGTAATGAATACGCGCTCCACCCCTTCGGCGTGCAACCAGGCGGCGAGCTTACGCAACTGGGGCTGCGTACGTGCTTGCATACCAGTCAGCGCCTCCGCTTCAATCGCGCTGGCCTTCAGCGTGTGAATTGACGACAGATAGGGTTTAAGACGTGGCGCCTTCGCTGTGGAAACGGTGTCGGCGAAGAGCGGGACGTCCGCAAACGTGCCCGTCAGCCACGCAAGGGCATCGTCAGGGAGATTGGCGTCGACAATATTCAATGCAGACTGACTGAGCATCGCTTGCTGTGGTCGCAGTCGTTCGGCACCCAGATGATCGATGATGCTCATGTCAGCAATGGCTACCTGCATGTCACCTGTGTCATCAAGCACAGACAGGTAGGTCGACGTCGGCGCTTGAGCAATCTCGTGCACGTACTGCATATCGATGCCGGCATCGCGCGACAGGCGCTTGAGCATCTGCCCGTGGTGGTCGTTGCCAATAGCCGAGATCAAGCGGCAATCGACACCGAGACGCGCCAGGTTCTCGGCGATATTGCGGGCCACGCCACCGGCCGAAATATGCACCGCACCCGGGTTCGAGTCATTGCGCCGTAATTCCTGCAATGATTTGCCGTGAATATCGATGTTCGCGCCACCGAGCACGTTCACGAACGGTGCATCGGTGACCACGTAACCGCGACCCTTGATGTATCCCTTGTTGGTCACATTCATAATGTGCCCGCCCGCGGCCGAGCGGCTGATACCCAGCCGCTCGGCTATCGCCTGTTGCGACAGCATGGGATCTTTGCGGATCAGCGAAAGGACCTGTTGCTCGCGGTTCGTTAACATAGACAAATGTTAGATAAACAAACATTTGTTTGCAAGTTGACAGGTGCCTCCGCAGCTTATTTTATCGTGGTGATGTAGATCCCGGCCACACCGTCCTCTTCTTCGCCGCCTTCGGTACCCATGCTCGCATTGATTGCCAGCCAGTCGCCCCGAAGCCCCTCACGCTCAAGACCAAGCTCAAGGATTGTCGAGTCGGCCGGCGCCTCTGGATCAAGTGCCTGCCCATCCATGGTGGTATCAAGAACCGTGATGATCTCTGATATGCCCGGACCTTCAGTCAGGTACAGGCCGTCGACTGGATTGGCATAGACCCCGTTACCGAATTCACCGGTTCTGGCCTTGAATACAGCCTTGAATGCCGCGCCTCTGCCGGCCACAGCCACAAATGCTGAAGACCGCCATCGCGCCAGCTCGCCGTCATCTTCCGCACCCTCATCTGAATGGCCACCACCTGTGCAGGGTGTCTTGCCGGAGAAATTCCAATACAACAACTCATCGAATTCGGAACCGGTCTTCGCCAGCAGATGCGTGCGTTTATTCTTGATGTCATGGATAAAGAAACCCTGATTCAGCGGCACCTGTTTGTCCTGGTAGCAACTGACACCGAACTTTGCGTCATCATCATTGTCGCAGATGCTGTCGGGGTGTCCGCGTATCTCACCCGTGTCTTTGCATACCAGTGCTTTATTGCAATAGGCAATGCGATCCTTGTTGCCTTCTTTGGCGCAGTAGAGGCGAACGGTACGGGTCTGTGTTCCCCAGGCACCCCAAAAACCGACATGGCGACCATCGAATGCACTGCCTTCGCCGAGATTGTTAAAGGTGTCGCCCGGCGCTGCGCCGGGAACTGACTCGCCGATCTGGACGAGCGGCGTGAGCGTCGGCGCGAACTGCAGCGGCGCCAGGTAGATGCCACCCGATGTCGGTGCGTCCTCATTGTCAAAGCCAGCGAACACGGCCCGACCGCTTGCGGCACTGGGCGGAGCAGTTGAACCAAAGACCTGATCAGTACCCGGAATCAGGGTGTCCGAATTGTTAGCGATCATGATTGCCGGCGAGCTCCCGCCAGCGAATGCATTGCTTAGAACGCGGAAGTACACCCCGGTCTTGCCGATGTCATTGACCGTATAGTTACCCTTAAACACGATCGTGTGACCGGCAGTGACGGCAACTCCGGGACCCTAAAAAACTGAAGGTCTGGAGCATCGCCGAGCTTCGCGGCACCCGTTATCAGCTTGCCATAAGGGTTGGCATATATTCCTGTCGTACCGGCGCGAGTCTCGGTGCCATCGCCCAACTGATAGCGCCACGATGGCTTGTGATTGCCGCGCGTGGCAATGGTATCGAACGCCATGTCGATGCGCGGGAAAGAAGGCGTTTCGACAAAAACAGCGCCCAGATTATTGGGGTGTGGAACGAGTGTAGTTTTGTCTAGGACACTGGCGATTTCGCTGTCGGCTTCAGACATGTCGCGCAAATAGATGCCGTGGGTTGGCGGCCCCAGTGGCGGTCCGCCGCGGCTGCGCGCACGGAAGACGACTAACCCGTCAGTATTCACGGACGGCTGATTGTAACTATTAAAATTTCTCACCTCGAGAGGAGGCATCACATCGTTGTTATTGACCACCGTTGCCCAGTCGAATCCGGGCTCATCTTTCGGCGCGGCCGATGCCGTTGCGATCATCATTGCCGCTGCCACCGCTAACGTAAGGCGCGAATACGAAAGTCTCATCGTTATTCCTCCTCTGACTTTCTAACAGAACAAGCTGGAGAAGGTTATCCAACCTTCCCCAGCTCTAATTGACGTGTGGTTTCAATCCGCCACGACAGTAACTACGTTGGTGGTTGGCTACTAGGGCTTGCCACCGCCACCGCCGCCACCGCCACCGCCGCCGCCGCCGCCAGGCTTGCCACCGCCGCCGCCAGGCTTGCCACCGCCGCCACCGCCACCGCCTTGGGTCTTGCCGACGATGCAGATGTCGAGGTAGGTTAAGTTATTATCGACGTCGATAACCGGCCTGTAGAGCCTGTCATCTGCGGTTGGATCCTCACTTTCGACGACAATTTCAGGCACTGCGGGCGGATCAGCCAGTATGTCATTGAACTGGCCGTCACGCGGTAATACCCGCACTGCGGAGGGCACCGCAGGCGGTGCAACATTGAGTGCATCAGCGGCGCTGAACATTACTTTGTCGCTGGGGTCTGTATGGAAAGTCAGACGCCAGAATCCGGTCTTCTCCCAACCTGAACAGATGGAGTCGAGCTCGACGTTTTTCATCCTCCAGTTGAAGCCGTAGACATACTTGCCACCGACACTCGTCTCGACACTATAGGGTTCGTCCGAATACGTGCAGGTATTAGCCCACTCGGCATTGACCGGATCCCACGGACCAACCACCGGAGGAAGATCACCCTCTCCTCCTTCACCGGGCTGTGAACATATCGCATCATCCGGCGCCATCTTGGTCAGGTTCAGCCGCGCATCGATGGTCTTGATGATCTGGAACGGCGAGTCGTAATTGTAGGAAGTACCCGCAGGCAACTCACCAACAACCTCGTCCAACTCACCCTCGTCACTGGCCCTTACACCCCAATGTTCGGTGATACCTTGGCCGGAGACGTGCCACATCTGGAACCCGACTCTGCAAACGACGTTCGGATCCAGCGCAGGCTCTTTCGCCAACGCCGCAGCTTCACATGAAGTTTCCCAAGGCAGGTAGTCTTCGATGGTGCTGCTGTAGGGCTGGGTCTCTACCCGAATAACCGAGCGTTCGTTCCAGGACACAGCCTCGAGGGCGTCACCCCAGTCCACGTACGCAACCTCCACCGGCGCGGAATTACGTCCGTCGTCATCGGCCCACCAGTCATTGACTTCGACCTTTTGCCAATAGATCCGTGACACTGCAAGTCCTTGACACGGCGATGGTTGCACTTCATCGATGCACTGTTCCGCAGTGTAGTAGCTTGAAGGATTACCGAGGTTATCTACACAGGACGTGTTCGGATATTTGAAAGTGCCGTCACTCTCCGGTGCATCACAACCGTATGAGTAGTGCACGCCGAGTTCCGGTTCCTCCGGCACGAACCAGCGGGCCGGAACAGAAACTGGTGATTCAGATTGCACGGACGGTGTTGACAGGTTGTTGCCCGCTTCGCCGCCTGTGGGCTTACCCTTGATGCCACCTTTAGCTGCGAAACTTGAGCCGCTGAATGAGATCAGAACGATGGCCAGTGCGGCTACTGCGAGGGGCCACCACCTCGGCGATCTCGTTAATTTTGGCATCTTCTGTTTCATTGCTACTCTCCTTTTTTAATAATGATCTGGCGGTCTACATGCAATTGTCTTCACACTCGCGAAGAAACAGCTTGTCAGCCAGTATCAATGTGCCGTCGTACATACCTTCCGCCTTAACCAGGCTGTCGATATCTATGAGCGTGAAAAACTCATCAACACCAATGACTTCATGCAGCACATTCTGGAACACAGTCTCCGGATCCGAGGTCACGGTTACACCGAGCAGCGTTACGCTGGGCCGTGCAACGAGTTCAACCGGCGCCTTCAGCGTAACGACGTCGTCTGCATCGTCGCGTTCCAGGCGGGTGGCGACAACGGTATCTCCGTCCAGACAGGCACGCAGCTCAATACGGTCGCCAATGGCGAGATCATCTAATCCGAATTCCCGTACTGCGACACTGCCGTGGTCACGGAACAACGTTGATTCGTTCGTTGTCACAACTATGCCGAGAACTGAAATCGTGGCATTTGTCGTATCGATAGCCTCTACGTCCGCCTCAACTTCAATTAGCGACGGCAGGTGAAATACGATTCTGTCGGCTATCAGGACACCTGCGTCATCGAGTGTGCCACTAACGGCCAATCTAACGTCGATTGCCAGGGTTTCTACGGTGCCGTTCACGTACGTCGTGGCAGCCGTCGTGGAAACGGCTGAGTCATCGACTGCAAATTCGGTCGGAGACACAAACATCGTAACGTAACCGTCCAAATCGAAGTCGCAGCCGGAATCGCACAATTGATCCCGGTCACGATCATGATCGCGAGCCTGAATCCGATCGAGTATCAGATCACCGTTTGAGATTGGCGATGTGCTGGTTACTTCAACGTACAGACCATTCGCGAGGTTGGCACCGCCCAACTCCAAACTGGCCGCAGAGTAGTCGCAGGGCTGTGTACCAATATTG
>JAACFM010000061.1 GCA_009937445.1 Gammaproteobacteria bacterium
TCAAAAAGGGGAGAGAGGCAGCGCCTCTCTCCCCGACGAACAATAGTGGCAGTGGCTATTCGAAGAAGTATGTGCCGCTGACGCCCCAGGTGCGTGGATTGCCCCAATGCGTCTGCAGGCCCGTGGTAGTGGCATTTGGGTTGTACGTGGCTATACGCATCATGACAGCTTCATCTTCGACATTGAGTACGAATCCCTGCACCTCCAGATTCTGGCTTGCACTTCTCCAGATCAGGCGAACGTCAGTTTTCGTATACGCGTCCTGCTTTCCACCTTCCAGATTATAATCGGTGGCGTAGTAGTCGCTTGAGTAGCTCGTCTGAACAAATGGCGTAAGGACACTTCCGCCAGAGAATTCGATGTCATAACCGACTTGCGCGCCAAACGTAAGGTCCGGTGACAATGTGGGTTCCCAACCTCTCAGCGAGAAGCCCGCCACCGGATCGCTCGGATCCTGACGACCATCAAAGTCCGAAAATCCGTTCAGTGTGCCGCCGTTATACTCGCCGAACTCAGCATCCAGGAACGCCACGTTGGCCGAGATATTCAATTGGTCAGTTGGGCGCCAGAACAATTCAGCCTCGAGCCCATCTGCAGTTACCTCGCCACCATTCGATGCGTACTCGGAAATTGCGGAGCCGCCAAGATCGATAAACGCTTGCGCCTGCATCTCCGTGTACTCGTTGTGAAAGGCAGCCAGGTTTAGCACCGCGGTACCATCGGCAAGCGTCATTTTCAGCCCGATCTCATAGGCTGTAACCTCTTCCGGATCATACGAGTTAGGAATTCCGTCAGATACGGGGTTGAATCCGCCCGCCCGGTATCCCGTCGAGATCGTGCCGTAGGTCAACATGTCATCATTCAAATCAAATTCAAGTCCGGCTTTGTACAACGTCTTGCTCCAGTCCTGCTGGCGCCCGGTGCCGTCAGCATTCACGGGCGGAAACACGCTCCAGTCAAGGTCGTCGCGAGTCTGCTTGCCATCTTCCTGCTGACGTATACCTGCCACCAACCGGACACGGTCCCCTATTGGGAACGTTGCATTTGCAAACAAGGCACTCGAGTCCGACTTATAGGGTGACTGTGCGTCCCAGTGCGGAACTCCCTTTACACCGTCAACGACCTCTAACCATGTCCACGTGGCTTCCATGTCGAAGACATAATAGCCAACCATCCAGTCGAACAGACCGTCACCATTTGACGAGAGCGTAGCTTCAAAGGACACAGTGTCCTGATCGTTCGTCCAACCAGCGAAACCACTGTTGAGCGGGTCACCACCATCGGAATAGTCAAAATCGGAAATCTGTTCGCCTTCGTAGTTCGTGAAGTTGCCGATGACATTCAGCGCAACCGCTCCGAGGTCCCAATTCACATTCAGCGTTGTCGACGAGGTCTCGTGAATAGAAGTGGACTTCAGGTCACGTCTCACTTCCCAGGGCCCGCGGTCATAATCGTCCGACGCGTTCGGCGGCGCGTCGTTGTTCAGGCCGTCGAAATACTCATCACCAACGTAGGAACCGATAATCTGGTACCCCCACTGCGCGTTGCCATTGGAGTCGAGGTCCGAGAACGTATGCCGTAAGGTCATATCGAGTTTATCCGTTGGCGCCCATCGAGCCGATAGCCGCACAAACGTCATATCCCGATCACTAAGGTCATCCCCTGTTCCAGCTTCGTAATAGTTCTCAATGTAGCCATCGTGCTGGTCGTTCATCGCCGCCACCCGCAGCGCAAATGTATCGCTGAACGGAATGTTCACGACGCCTTCAAGGCGTGTCCGATTGTATTCGCCGTACAGCGCTTCGACCTTGCCAGTCATCCCGTCAAATTCCGGCTGATTCGTGATGATATTAATCGTGCCGCCGAATGTATTGCGACCGTATAGAGTACCTTGCGGTCCGCGCAGCACCTCAATGCGTTTGACATCGATATAGGCACCGAGTGCCTGCGTCGTCGTTGGAACATAGACGCCATCTTCGAATATGCCGACCACCTGCTCAGCTTCGGTCCCGACGTTGTTCGTGCGCGTGCCGCGAAATGCGAGACGTGCCTCGTTTCCAGACTGACCCATTCGCATCCCAGGGACGAGATGCTCAAGGCGCGTAATATCCTCAATTCCGCCGAGTCTCATTTGCTCGCCGGTCAATGCGGTTACAGCGATCGATACATCCTGGATGCCTGCTGCCCGTTTGCTGGCAGTAACGGTAATTTCGTCAATCACCCTGCCATCGTCCTGGTCTTGCGCCATAGCGGACTGGAAGCTGCCAGCCAATGCTGCAGCAACGGCGATGGATACGGCGGTGCGTCGAATAGAATTATTGTCGGACATCTTGCTTCCCCCTGTGAAAGCGTGTTGACCAAATGATTCTGGTACATACGTAGAAATCGAGGCTAAATATTACGACGGATGTACTTCGAATGCAAATATCAGTTTGGTGTGATCTTTCCACGATAAAAGTCGTCGCCAAGGCGAAAAGGAAGTTAGAAAATGTGTTATAAGTTATGGGGTTATAATATCATCTGCTTCCTGGAAGCGGTACCAAGTACGACGAATCTGCTGCAATATCGAAAAGCTTTTGCAAAGAGTATTGACGGAAAATGCAAATATTTTGCTCTGACATGACTGCGAAGTACTGCCGATGACAAGCAGCAGTACAGATCGGATATTGCAGGAGGCCTATGCGGCTCATCAATCGAGTCAGCCGGAGTTGGCCGAACGGCTGTACAAGAAATTGCTGCGCCTTGCGCCACGCGATTCGGACGGCCGCAATCTTCTTGGCCTTTTGTATATTGAGCTCGGGCGCTTCGACGAGGCTGCACAACAAATTCGGCGCGCCATGACCGTCCGCCCGGGTGATCCACACTCACATTACAATCTCGGGGCGGCCCTTATGGGAGTGGACGCTCCATTGGAAGCGGCCGAAAACTTCGCCAAGGCGCTAGCCATTGACCCCAGCAATAATAAGACTAGGAATGCGCTTTCCGCGGCACTCAACACCGCAGGCGCGCACGCGGCGGAATCAGGACGAATTCAGGAGGCTCTGCAGTATTACGCAGCGGCAATTGAACACGATCCTGACAATGCGAAGGCCATTCTCAACCGGGGAAATTTGCAGGAGCAATTCGGCGACTTTGATGACGCGGCGAATTCGTTCAAGGCGGCGATTGCAGCCCACCCAGAGTTCGCGGACGCTCATTTTCAACTAGCGCACCTGAAACAGCATGTTTCGACCCAGGATGAGATTGACGCCATGTCCGCACTGTTCAACAACGGCGGGTTGGGTAGTCGCGACAACGCTACTCTTGCACACGGTATTGCGAAGGCCAATGAAAAATTGAAACGCTACGCTGACGAGTTTCGCTGGCTGATGAAAGCGCACGACATAAAACGAAGCCTTGAGCCGTTTGACGCGGAGGCGGCGACGTCACGATTCCGGTCGCTAAAAGACACCTTCACCACGGAAGCAATCGCCAAGGGAAATGCCGATGGTGGTGCAAATCTGATTTTCATCATCGGCATGCCACGCTCGGGAACGTCACTGGCTGAGCAGATTCTCGCAAGCCACAGCGAAATATATGGCGCCGGAGAAGTGATCGCAGTTGCCGACCTGAACATTAGCCCGTCCACGCCACCGCGAAAATTTCCGCGACTCGCCGCGAAAGTCACAAACGCAATTGCAGCTCGGGCCGGCGAAGAAAAATTCAAGGTCGAAACAACTCCGGCCAACTTCCTTCACCTTGGGAAAATCGCCCTGCTGTTCCCGGAAGCCAGAGTCGTACATTGTCGTCGCGACCCGATGGATACCTGCCTGTCGATTTATCAGCACCCGTTGTCTGCAGCTCATGCGTACGCACATGATCTCGAAACACTGGGTAACTATTACCGCGAGTACGAATTACTGATGCAGCACTGGGACCTGGTCGTGCCCAATCCAATTTTGAATCTGCAATACGAATCACTCGTAAGCGATTTCGAGACCACGGTGCGGACCCTGGTCACGAAACTCGTCGGCAAGTCAAAACACCCAGCGCCAGCCAGGTGCGACAGCTGATCTATCAGAGCTCTGTTGGCCGATGGCGGCGATATGAACGGGAACTCGAACCGCTGTTGGAATCGCTTGGCTAAGCGTCAGGTAAGCAGCCCAACCGGTGGCGTACCACTATTGAGTGACCAGAACTTCGAAACGTCTGGCAATACGTACGGCAATTCCGACACAGGCACGCCGAGCCAGAGCACCATCTCAGCAAGATATTCATCCATCGAGGTCGTCGGCATAAAGCTGCCCCCGCCGATATCGAGTGTATTGCTGTCGGCGAGATTCGGATAGCGTCCATGTACTCGTCCGCCCCGCACTGCACCGCCCATGACGATGTGGTGGCCACCCCACCCGTGGTCGGAGCCGCTGTTATTGGGCTCAAGGGTCCGCCCAAACTCTGAAATAGTAAATGTCGTCACTTCGTCAAGCGCGCCGTACTCGATAAGCGCATCACGAAATGCAGCAAGACCGCGACTCAACATTGGCAACAGCATCGCCTGGGTTTCGAGTAGCCTGTGATGACCATCCCAGCCGTCAAAATGCACAAAGAATATCTGCTGACGAACCTCGTGTTTCCTACGCGCTGCAATTACCCGGGCTACAAGCTCCATATCTGAAGAAAACGAGTCTGCGTCAAAAGGGGATTTGAACAGAGGACTGTCTGCAATTACGTCCTCAACGATCAGTCTGCTTTCGACCTCCACCTTCTCTATTTGACGAGTTCTGCGACGGACGTTTCCGGGTCGACCGGCGCTTATCGCCTGCTCCGCAAGCTGCTCGTTGACGTATGAGAAGTCCACACATACCGGCAGACCCGAACGCTGTTGATAAGGACTCAACTGGAGATTGGCCGCCACCGTTCGAGCCCCGAGCTGCATCACGTTCCTGCCAGACATCGAAATATTCGTTGGCAATTGACCTTGCCAGCCGCGGTCTGCCAGCACATCGGCGACTCTGCCTGCCCATCCGCTGTTTGATCTTTTGTCAGCTGTTCCGTGATGCCAACGCGCGATAAGATCGGAGTGTGATAATTCCAGCGCTGAGTTGGCGTCCATGCGACGGACCGGACCCTGCAGCACACCGACATTGGCTAGTAGTGCAACTTCGCCTCTCGCGTACAGCGCGTGCACCTCGTGCATGCCTTGGTGCAATCCGTACGACCGACCGTCGCGATCGCCACCACTCAACGAAAGCAGATCGTCGCGATTCAGAGCGAGGTTGCCGCGGCGTTCGGCGTAAAGTCGATAAGACAGGGTATCCGTGGGAACCAGCATATTGAACGAATCTGCTCCGCCACCGAGTACGACACAGACGAGTGCCCGATACTCCGACTCACCTGCGGCAACTTCGGCCTGAGCATCGCCAATCAGCGCTGCCGCTCCCGATGCGGCGGCGGCCGCACAGCCGGATTCCAGAAACTCTCGTCGTGTCAGCATAGTGGCGGTCGATCGTAGCTCGACTTGTACTTCGAATGCAATTTGTGCCAGCATCATCGGCGATCGACATTGAGGGCAACAACATGGCGGACTTCAAAGTACGAAACCAACTTAACAAAGCCGTTGTCTGGGAGTACTGGCAGCGTATGAATCACGCGCAGGCGAAAGAAGTACCCGGCATCGTCAAGAAGGCCTTCCACAAAGACGTTAACTGGAACGGACCGCAACCGATCAACGAAATCGGCAGCTCAGACGCGTTGATCAGAGACTTCTGGGAACCATTGCGGCATTCGTTTCCCGATATCAAACGCGAAGCCGAAATCCTCATGGGTGACGTCGACGGCGACGACGATTGGGTATCCGGTATGGGCTATCTGACCGGCACATTCGTGCACGACTGGCTTGGGATACCGGCGACCGGCAAGAAAACTCATATCCATTTCGGGCAGTTTTTCGTCATGCGTGACGCGAAGATCGTGGAGAGCTACTGCATTCTCGACATTCTCTCGGTCTTCAAGCAAGCCGGATTCCAGGTGCTGCCGAATGCGCTGGGTCGTGAGGGCGGCAAGCTGCAAAAACCCCGTGGCGGCGACGGAGTCATGCTCGCCGAACAGGACGCGCTCGAAGGACGACAGTCCAAGCAACTTGTAGAGGCTATGTGGAATGGCCTGATGCGTTTTGAACGCGAGCGGGACAATGAAAATCTGGACGCGATGGAACAGCAACATTACTGGCACCCGGATTTCCACTGGATGGGCCCTACGGGTATCGGCTCGACTCACAACATTCTGGAATTCCAGGACTTCCATCAGCGCCCCTGGCTTTCCGCTTTCGGTGACCGGAACCTTGACGTTGAACATACCGGACGCTACATGGGCTTCCTCGGCGAAGGGCGGTATGCAGCCGGCGGCATCTGGAACCAGGAATTCTCGACTCACCACGGGCAATACCAGGGCGTGCCGGCGACCGGCAAGTTGATGACCATCCGCGATTTTGACTGGTACAACCGGGAGGGTAATCGCATCGTACAGAACTGGATCCCCATCGATCTCATCGACGTATTCAAACAACTGGATGTGGATCTGTTCGATCGCATGCATCGCCAGCATGAACTTCGTAAGCGGGGCATCGACTGGTGGGATCCCCCCGTCGATGGCGCGACTGCTTCGACCGACAGTCGGCGTAGGTTCTGAAGGGGTGACAACGGGAATATTGCGATTGCGGGAGTACCACAATTGAATCATTCGCTCGTTTGAAGAACGCTCCTGAAAAAAGCCACGTCTCGATCGGTTGCCTTCTCCGTATCTTCCCAGGAGAACAGGTGCTTGTCGCCCGGTACGCTCCAAAACTCATATCGCTTGCCACGCATATAGAGTTCTTTGGCTAATTTCTCGGACCATTTGTAGGCGGCACCGCGATCACCAACGGAATGCTGGATGATGATGGGAGTTTGCAGGTGCTCGATATGTAGGTGAGGCTCAACCGAGTCGTAGTCGAAATCGCCATCAAGTTCGGAATGTCACCTCACCACCCATCGAATGCCCCATCATGAACAAAGCCTCATGATTGATCCCTTCGATGTCATGCAAACCAGCGATCGGGTTCAAAACATCCTCTGTGTAATAAGCTGACTCGAGCATTCCCTCGGTAAACCCGCCGTCCGGCACGCTTACATTCGGACGGGCGATCATTGCATGTACTTTCAGGCCAGCGGATCGGTAGGAGTACAGGGAGGCACGAAAGCCTGGGCCACCGGCGATATCTCTTTCAAACTTCAGCGTTACGTCACGCGGTGTTGCTCGCAACTCGTCAATAGTCTTCGGCGCCGGCATTGCACAAGCAACGACAGAACCTGCGATCAGGATTACCGCCAGCAGGACTTTTCGGAACATCGCTTACACCAGTGTTTGAAACAGGAACAGGAATAACATCGTCGCCACGAAGAAAACGATCAATCCGTAGCTGGCCTTGTCGATCTTGCCCGGCACCAGATACCAGCCCTCCTGCTTTTGCTCCAGGCCCTCTTCTTCGAACTTTCGAATCTGCCCCTTAATCGTATACGGCGAGTACTCATCACTTTTGCCGTCAATAAGTACACTTGCAATTATGGTAACGAATATATTCGTTGCAGCACCGACCGCACAGAACCATGGCCAGGCGACATCCGTGAATGTCGCGAGGTACCAAACAATAATGAAGCCGACCAGAGTACCAACCAGCACGCCCTTCTCGGTCGCTTGCTTGGAAAAGAAACCGACTGCAAACATGCCGAGCTGCGCACCAACAAAATATGACCCGATACTGCTCAGTATCTGCAGAATAGATCCGGTACTTCCGGTCAACATGATTGCCGGGATAATCACAATGATCGCTATCACGACGGTGAACCAGCGTGACACGACCAGCATCTGTTCCTGTGTCGCGTCTTTTTTAACGTACTTTTGATAAAAGTCGATCGTCGCAACGGTCGACATCGAATTAAAAGCCGAATCCAGACTCGACATGGACGCTGCCATCACGGCCGCCGCTATCAACCCCATCAGGCCGGGCAAACCGTAGTCATTGGCGAATTGCAGAATTATCGTATTGCTGTTCTCGAACACAACACCCTCGTAATAGCTGTAGAACATGACGCCGAGAAAAATGAACAGGAAATAGATGAAGAAAGCGGAGTAGCCCATCATCATGTAAGACTTCTTGGCATCACCAATCGTTTTGGACGCCAATGTTCTCTGCACCATCATTTGGTTCGTGCCATAAACTGTGATGTGGTAAAGCGTCATCGCGATGATACCCGACCAGGCGGTCGTCGCATGAGACCAGTCAAAGCTGAACTCAAGAGGATTCAGTTTGCCTTCCGCCTTTAGCGCGACCAGCGTATCGCCAATCGATGTGGGCATACGATCAATCAGCGCGAAGAGAATAATGATCGCTCCAACCAGCAATATCGCTGCCTGCGCGACGTCCGTCCAGATCACGGCTGTAATACCGCCAAGCGCCGTGTAGATCAGCGCGATGATCGTGACGATGATAATGGCGTGTACAACGTCGATGCCGGTAATGAACTCCAGCACCAGCGACGTGGCGTACAAGATGGCCGCCGACGTCATCGTTTGCGATACCAGCCAGATACCAGAGATCAGTGCTCGTGCGCGAGGACCGAAACGGCGTTCCTGATATTCGTAGATCGACGCAACGCCGCTGTTGTAAAAAAATGGCAAAAACAGGCTGATGACAACAAAAATTACCAACGGATAGTTCGCGTGCAAAGCGATAACGGAGAACCCGTCTGTGTACGCCCAAGACGGGCCGCCAAGAAAAGACAATGCACTGACATAGGTGGCAACGACGGAAATACCGATCGCCCACCAGGGCGTTGTGCGATTGCCAAGATAGAAATCGTCGGCTGTGCTGATCCGCTTGCTAAGGTAGAAACCGAGCAGCAAGTTGCCCAGGATGAAGACGACCAAAATCGACCAGTTCAGTGTTCCGAAATTATCCATTGCGAATACCTTTTGTATTTATTGTGCGGTCCAGCCGCCGTCAACCTTGAGACTGTGTCCAGTAACCATTCCCGAACCGGGTGACACCAGGTACATCACCGCAGCAACCACGTCGTCGATAGACCCGAGCTTGCCCATCGGAATCATGCCGAAGACGAAGTCCCTGAACTCCGGGTCATCGAGCATTGGCTTCGTAAGCGGTGTTTCGATGAACGTCGGCGCTACGGCATTGACGCGAATGCCGTTTGGTGCGAGTTCGACCGCCATCGCTTTGGTGAGACCTTCGATCGCATGCTTGGTCATGCAATAGACCGTTCGATTCGGCGATCCGACATGTCCCATTTGTGACGACATGTGCACGATGCTGCCCTTGCTTCCCGAAGCAAGCATCGCTCGCGCTGCCGCCTGCGCGACCCGGAATGCGGCACGAACGTTCAGATCGATAACGAAGTCGAGGGAATCAACATCGACGTCAACGAAGGCCTGTGGCCGATTGCCGCCGGCATTGTTAACCAAAATGCTCAAATTCTCGACAGCCTCGATTTTTCGCAGCACATCATCGCCTGTCACATCGTCGACCCAGACCTCAATACGCCCGGATTCGTGCGCTGCGACCTCGGCCAGATCAGCTTCGGAGCGGGCTACAGCTATGACTTTAGCCCCTGCCGTCGCCAGCGCTTCAGCGCAACCACGGCCAATTCCGCGTCCTGCCCCTGTTACAATCGCAACCTGTCCATTAAGCTGCATACTCATTTGGTTCTCCACATTGCATGCGAATGCATTATTGCCTAGCATTGTTCGAGAATGGAAGTGCGTACTTAGGAGGCGGATTTGAACAAGCCACATAAACAGCAACAAGAAACAGGCAGACAATCCCCAATAAAACGTGCCACGTCCTACGATGTAGCTGAATTGGCTGGTGTTTCGCAATCGGCTGTGTCGCGGGTTTTTCAGGACGGTGCCAGTGCGTCGAAAGATATGCGCGACCGCGTGCTTTCCGCGGCAAACAAGCTCGGCTACCGCCCAAATGCGATTGCTCGCGGTCTCATTACTCAGCGCTCCAACATGGTCGCAGTCATCATTACGCGGCAGACTAATCTCTACTACCCGGAAGTTCTCGTACAGCTAACGCAGCGGTTTTCAGAGCATGGAGTACGAGTACTTCTGTTTACGCTGGAACACGAGCGCGACACTGACTCCGTGCTTGATCAGCTCCTGCAATATCAGGTTGATGGGGTGGTGACTGCTGCAACTTTGAGTGCTGAGCAGATGGGCACCATCGAGAATGCGGGTATACCGGTCATTTTTTACAACAGAACGCTTCCGGAGAGACTTGTTAATTCTGTTCGCTGTGATCAGGAAGAAGGCGAACGCTGGTTGGTTAGCGAGCTCGCGAATTCCGGGCACAAGCGCTTTGCCATTGTATCCGGCCCGGCCGACTCGTCTGTCAGCATGGAGCGAACTCGGGGTGCACTGCAGAAACTGAAGGAACTCAATATCGACGATGTAATGATCGTCAGCGGTGACTACAGTTATGCGAGCGGACGCGCAGCATTCGCCGAGATTGTCGACCGAATGGAGGGCTTGCCAGATGCGGTGGTTGTTGCGAATGACGTGATGGCGATCGGCTGCGTTGATGAGGCGCGCGAAACGAACAATCTGCGTGTTCCTGAAGATATTTCCATTGTCGGGTTCGACGGTGTCGGCCCGGCCCGTTATGCCGCCTATGACCTCACTACGGTTCGCCAGCCGGTCGGTCGCATGAGTGAAGCTGCTGTCTCAATGCTTATCGAACGTATCGAGAATCCCGGGTTAAGCCCTGAAAAACGTGTCTTTTCGGGCGACAGAATTCGCGGGGGATCGGCACGACTCGTCGACGACGAGGCCTGATCGAAGATCAATATGGCAGCAGAAAATGTGTTGTTGCTGCCAGGCATGATGTGCGATGCCCGCATGTGGGCACACCAGATCCAAGCAATAGAGATCCCCGTCAGCGTTCCGGACCTCTCCGTTCACGACAATTTTGTTGATATGGCAGCGAGTGTGCTTGCAAATGCGCCCGACCGTTTCGCTGTCGCTGGATTGTCGATGGGCGGGATTCTCGCGCTTGAAATCTGGCGCCAGTCACCCGGTCGAATCACTCATATGGCACTGCTGGATACCAACCCTTTTGCCGACTCGCCGGATCGACAATCGTTGCGATTGCAGCAAATTGAACAGGTGCTTGCTGGTGGACTGCGAAAACTTGCCGTCGATTCCTTAAAGCCGCTGTATCTGGCCGAATCGAATCGTGACGATGAGGCCCTGCTAAATGTGATACTCGATATGGCCCTGGACCTCGGTCCAGATACGTTTCGAAGACAGTCTCTTGCGTTGCTAAATCGCGCGGACAGTGTCGAGACCTTGACGTTTATCAACTGCCCGGTGTCGGTCATTTGTGGGTCTGAAGACACACTCTGCCCAGTTGGGTATCACGAATACATGGCAAATCGAATACCCGACGCCGAACTGACCGTTATCGACGACTGCGGACA
The DNA here is from genome assembly GCA_009937445.1 of Gammaproteobacteria bacterium. Taxonomy (GTDB): domain Bacteria; phylum Pseudomonadota; class Gammaproteobacteria; order Steroidobacterales; family Woeseiaceae; genus UBA1847. Next base: position 11,511 of record JAACFM010000061.1, read on the forward strand.
CCTGTCGTCGATGGAACAGGCAAATATTGTCAGCAATGAACTTCTGCGCTTATTTGCGCGAGACCCCAAAACAGGAAATTTGCATGCAAACCAGCAAGGACAGAATTCTAACAACGCACGTCGGTAGCCTGCCGCGCTCAGCCGCAGTGACTGACGTCGTCTTCGCACAGGAAAAGGGCGAAGACCCCGACAATGCGGAAGCAATAATTCGCGACGCGGTCGATGCCGTCGTGCTGAAACAGGTTGCAACTGGCGTCGACATTGTCAGCGATGGCGAGATGAGCAAGATCAGTTACGCGACTTACATTAAGGACCGTATTACTGGCTTTGACGGCGATAGCGAGCGGGATCCCCCGAGTGACCTCGAGGAGTTCCCAGGCTTTCTCAAGCGACAGGCCTCATCCGGTGGCACGCCAACCTATCGGCGACCTTGCTGCATAGGCGCTATCGAGGTGAAAGATATGCGGCCTGCTGAGGTCGATATCGATAATCTGCTCTCCGCGACGCAAAAGCATTCACCGACACAAAGCTTCATGAACGCGGCATCCCCCGGTGTGATCGCGCTTTTTCAACCGAACAAACACTACCCGAATCATGAGGCCTATCTCGAGGCACTCGCAGATGCGATGGCATACGAATACCGCGCCATCGTCGATGCCGGGATCGTACTGCAACTCGACTCACCGGACCTTGGCCTCGGCAGGCACATGCTGTTCAAGGATAAGACCGACGAGGAATACCACGCTCTCGCGTCCTTACATGTCGAGGCGCTTAACCATGCGCTGAACGGGATCCCGAAAGAGATGGTTCGCCTGCATGTGTGCTGGGGAAATTACGAAGGACCACATCATCACGATGCGCCCATGGAAATGGTTTTACCTATAGCACTAAAAGCCGATGTCGGCGCTTTGTTGTTCGAATCCTCAAACCCAAGGCATGCTCACGAGTGGGAAACATTTGCCAATACGGACTTGCCGGATGACCTGATTCTGGTGCCCGGCGTTATAGACTCCACCACAAATTTTGTCGAACACCCGAAGCTGGTCGCTGAACGTATTTGCCGCTTCGCTGATATCGTCGGTCGGGAACGAGTCATTGCCGGCAGTGATTGCGGATTTTCAACCTTTGCCGGATTTGGCGCGGTCGATGAAGATATTGTGTACGCCAAGCTTGCCAGCATGGCTGAGGGTGCGGCGATTGCGAGCGAAAGGCTGTGGATATGAACATGGGTACAAACTGCGAAAGCTTTCGAAGTCGACTGATCGCTGGCGAAGCATTGATCGGCACATTTATCAAAACACCATCGCCAATCGTTGCGGAGGTGCTGGGCTTGTCGGCTCTGGATGTGTTCTGTATCGACACTGAACATGCACCATTCGGTCGACTCGAGCTGGATCTTTGCGTTGCGGCATTTCGTGCAGCAGATCGACCGAGCCTCGTTCGCATCGCTGATGATTCACCGCGGGAAATTCGAAATGCGCTGGACAGCGGAGCAACCGGCATTGTCGTACCGCATGTTACCTCTGCCAAACAGGCAGCACGCATAGCAAAAGCAGCTCACTTCGGCGAAGGCGGTCGCGGGTTTGCCGGCTCTACCAGGGCATCAAACTTCACCCGCAAGCGCATGCCAGATCACATCGGCGATAGCGCACAACAAACCACTGTCGTTGTGCAGATCGAGGATCTCGCCGCGCTGGCTAACGTGTCAGAAATCGCAGCAGTCGACGGCGTCGATGCAATCTTTATTGGTCGCATTGATCTCGCGGTTGCGATGAGCAAGTCACCGATGGACGCTGAGGTCATTACGACTGTCAGTCGAATTTGCGAAGCAGCGCGGGAAGTTGGAACGACAGTTGGAATGTTCACCCCGGACTATTCCGAAATACCGGGCTGGAATGCGGCAGGCGTGAGCTTCTATCTACTCAGCTCTGATCAAAGCATGATTCTTGCCGGCGCGGATGAACTCGCACGACTGACCGATTAGTTCAGGCTATAAAACTCGGCAGCGGTGCCCGAGAACAAGCGCTCCTGCTCTTTGACCGAATAAACGCCAGCCAACGTCTCGTAGGCCTGCCAGATTTCATCGTAGGTCTTGTGCAGCTTGTCGACGGGAAAGTTGGATCCAAACATGCAGCGGCGAGCGCCGAAAACATGAATGCAGGTTGTGACGATAGTGCGAATTTCGTCAATGCTCCAACGATGATTGAACATGGCGAGACCCGATATCTTGCAATAGACATCAGGAAGCGCTGCCAGTTGCTCCAAGCCAGCGCGCCATCGGGCGAGTCCCGCCGGAGATTGGTCCCACGGCGACCCGCAGTGGCATAACGCGACCTGCAGTCCCGGGAGTTGCTGCAGGACCTTCGCCGCCCTTTCGATCTGCTGCGGTATTAATTGCAAATCGAAACTCAGATTGCGCTCTCGCAGTGACGCGAGGTTCTCAACCCAGACAGGATTATCCAGTAAACCATCGCTACCGTTTGCCGCATCTTCTTCCTGCGATCGTCCAACAATATGGCGTATACCGCGGAGACGTCGAATGCGGGACTGATCATCCAGAACCTGTTGTGCATTTTCTGCTGCAAGGTCGCAAAAGCCGACCAGGGCGCTCGGCAAGCCGTCGACCTCGGCCGCTTCATCCAACCAGCGCGACTCATTGACTTCATCGCCATCCGCTACACCAACCTGAATATGCACGGAACCGGCGAGCTCGTAACTCGCAGCATCATCGCGGAGTTCACTGGCCAGATAATTTCTTTGAATAGGTGCCGGGTCACCAAAGAATCGAATGACACCTTGCTCCATAAGCCAAGGGTAGTGACAGGCATCAAGGTCCCACAGATGATGATGCGCATCAATGATACGGCGCTTGAGCATTGCTACAGCAACTGTGCCATGACGCCGAGGCTGTCAAAGACGGTCCATTCGACGGCTACTCGACCTGCGACTATCCGCCGATGTGTGACACCCATAATATAGACGGGCTTGCCCGTCGCCTTGACTCCCAGGTAGTCACCGACATGAGTCCCGGATAGCGCCCAACGAACAGCAACATGGTTTGCGTTTTCTCCTGCCGATTGCGTCACCGTGTGGTCAACGCTGACGCCAGAGCACCGGAACGCCTTGCGAAGGCGTGCGTAATGCGCGCGAATATCGCCGCGACCCGACACAAGCTCTACCGGCGATCTGTGCATGACCGCATAGGGATGATAAGAATCCTCAAGGACCGAGTCATCCCCGCTCACCCAAAGCGCATGCAGGACTTTCTGCGCATCGATTCCAGCGATTAACTCACCACTTTCTGCTTGCACGCCGGCGACCCGGTCGCTCTCGCTGCCAAACCAGTCGCTCAGTTCGACCGTATGGTTCGCCTGGACCAGCGCCGCGCACTCACGTGCGTCGAAACCCAATTGCCGAACCAGCGCGAGATTATCGCGCGCCAGCCATTCCCTAACGATGATGCCTTCCTCAACAACGCAGTCAGCCATGTTCATTATGCGTACTTGCTTGCCGGTCGGCGGACCGAACATCGAACTACCCGAATTAGTCATTGGACTCAGTACACGATGCGATGAATAGCCGGAGTGGCAATCCCCTTTACCAATAACATCATCGGCAAGAAGCAACCTGTCCGGGAACGCATTCAGCATGGCCGAGGTTCCGTCGATCATAGCGACAGAACCGTGAGTAATGCCGTCGAGAGCGAAAACCACCGTTTCCGGTCCGTAATACTGCTCGATCAGTCTGACTTGCCCCTCTTCCCATATCTCAAAAGTAATACCCAGAATGTAGTCGACGAGGTCGTCGTCAGGGCCGTAGGCACCCTTTTTGTTCGTTGTCATCGCGATAAATCCTCTACATCGGTCGATGTGCGCGCGGATTGTACTTCGAATGCAGACATAATTCCCGCAAAATAGTCTGATTTATTGAGCATTATATTTTACCAGGAGAAACAATGTTGAATTCGAATTGCATTCGAAGTACATTCGTGAACTTTCATACTAGCAGTAATGCACTCAATGGGAACTGGATCACATGGATGAGGCTGCGCCTAACGAAAAGACGCTCGACGATATTCTCGCCGAACGGCTCGTTCGCTATGACGATCTAAGACCCTGCACAACGGCGTTCATCGACACCCGCACTCCGGGCAGTCAGGAAAAAGAAAATTTCACGATCATCGGCCCGGGCGTCGCAGAGAATCCGGACCAGTACGTACACATTGAGGAACCGCACGGCTTCAACATTGGCGGCGCACGACAGCCCCCTGACTGTATCAATTCTCAGCACAGTCACGAAACAGCGGAAGTGTTTATCATTCACTCCGGCTCCTGGGCGTTTTACCTCGGACCGGACTGCGAAGATGGTGAGGTCGTTCTCGGGCCGGGCGATACCATCTCTATTCCAGTACACGTATTTCGCGGCTTCAAGAATGTCGGCGAAGGCGTGGGCTACATGTTTGCCGTTTTGGGTGGCGACAACCCGGGCCATGTCACCTGGGCCCCGTACGTTTTCGAATCAGCCGCGGAATACGGGCTAATTCTTCTGCAAGACGGAAGTCTCGTCGATACCATGAAGAACGAGACAGTTCCCGAGGGTAAAAGGGCGATGTCCGCGACAACGCAAGAGGACGTTGCGAAGCTGCGCCGAATGACAAGCGACGAGATCGCCGAATGTGTCGTACTGCGGGACGATTTGCATCTCGACTCAGCCGGGGTGACAACGGCAACCGGCTTCCGGGAACGCCCCATCATTGGAGCAAGTTCTCCAGGTGAAGGCTTGGGGGCCGGCAAGATGGCCTGGCCACACGGTTTCCATCTCCGATATGTTGCACTGAACCCGGGCGCGCGCTGCAAGCGCCATGCGAGAGATGAAGAAGAAGTTATTCTCATGCAGGAAGGCGAACTGACCCTGCATTTTGATGAAGGCGATGTCGTTATCGGACCTGGTGACGTGTTCACTGTTCCCGTCGGCAAGTCCCGATCATTTTCAAATGGCAGCACCGAGCTGACCGAAGCTTATATCGTGCGTGGTGGAGATCATCCTTTGCCAGCGCGGCTACTCGAGTAATATTTTTAGAGGTACACACCGTGATCAAGATAATCAAGGCGGGCATCGATGCCGATGCTGCAGCGGATATGGACGCCAAAGTTAAGGCGACCGTTGAGACAACACTTAAAGACATCGAGACACGCGGAGATGCTGCTGTCCGGGAACTCTCGGAGAAATTTGATAATTGGTCGCCGGAATCCTTTCGCCTCAGCGACGAGGAAATTTCTGCTGCAGTTTCACGACTCTCCGAACAAACAGTCAATGACATTAAGTTCGCGCAGACACAAATTCGAAAGTTTGCCGAAATTCAACGCGCGTCCATGAAGGACGTCGAGGAAGAAACGTTTCCGGGCGTTATTCTCGGCCACAAGAACATTCCCGTTAACAGCGTCGGTTGTTACATCCCTGGCGGCAAATACCCCATGGTCGCCAGCGCACACATGAGTGTACTGACCGCGAAGGTCGCCGGTGTAAAACGGGTCATCGCGTGCGCGCCGCCACATTCAGGCGGACCTAACGATGCGATAGTGGCAGCAATGCACTTCGCTGGTGCCGACGAAATATATTGCCTGGGTGGCATCCAGGCTGTGGGCTCCATGGCACTGGGTACCGAGACCATCGAAGCGGTCGACATGTTGGTAGGACCCGGGAACGCGTTCGTTGCCGAAGCAAAACGCCAGCTATACGGGCGCGTTGGCATTGACCTCTTCGCTGGCCCGACCGAAACGCTCGTCATCGCCGATGAAACCTGCGATGGCGAAATGGCCGCCACTGACCTTCTGGGTCAGGCCGAACACGGTACGAACTCGCCTGCTATATTACTCACGACATCTGCACAACTCGTGGAAGACACGCAAAAAGAGATTGAAAAACAGCTATTGACGCTTGAAACAGCTGCAGTCGCCGGGCAAGCCTGGCGCGACTACGGCCAGATCATTCTCTGCGACACCGACGAAGAACTGCTATCCGAAGCGGACCGCATCGCGAGCGAGCACGTACAGGTGATGACTCGTGACCCAAATTACTTTTTGGAAAATATGACCAACTACGGTGCACTGTTCCTCGGGAAAGAAACCAATGTCGCGTATGGCGACAAGGTAATCGGCACGAACCATACGCTGCCGACAAAGCTGGCGGCGCGCTATACTGGCGGCCTCTGGGTTGGCAAGTTTCTCAAGACCTGCACCTACCAGCGTGTGTCGCCTGAGGCGACGGCGACGATCGGTGAGTACTGTTCCAGGCTTTGCGAGCTAGAGGGATTCGCAGGCCACAAAGCTCAGGCGGATATTCGCGTCGCCCGTTATAAGGACCGAACCGCATAAACAGATAACAACAGGGAGCGCTTTTTGTCCGACGAAAATAGTTCGCAGATAAGTCCCAAACGTCCATTCCGGTTTTTTGATAACCGCCAGAAGTACTTGGCGTTCGTCAATACCTGTAACGAAAAGTGGAAGGTCGCTGAACGAGCTGCGAAGGAACTGGCTCATCTTCGACCGGAACCACCAGCATTACGGGTGTTCGATGCTGGCATGGGAGACGGCACGGTTCTCACGCATGTCATGCGCGCAATGCATCAGCGCTTCGAAACCCTGCCCTTCTATATCGTCGGCAAGGAGATCAGCCTCGAGGACGTGCGATTAAGTCTCGAGAAACTGCCGGACAGACTGGTGGAACACCCGGCTTCCGTCATCGTCGTGACCAACCTCTATTACGCTGAAGCGCCGTGGCTGATGCCGCGAAATGTAAATAGCGCAGCTGCGCTGAACTGGAAGACGGTCGAACTCGATGGTGACTCGTCCTATGGTTTCGGTCAGCAACTCCGAAGTCTCGACGAATTTCTGGTCGACGCGTGGCAGGCCACCGCAAGCCCGACCACCGGCAATCCGCTGTACGTGCGGCCAACCGTGATGACCATTTATCGCAAGGACCATAAGTTCTTGCTGGACTCAGTCATTCCGCACCGCGGTCAGGCTGGCGCAGACTACGACATGGTTCTTGCGTCGCAGCCCTGGCGGGCGCGCATGGATGCGGAGTTTAAGGTCAAGTACGTTCTCAGTCCTTTGGTACGTGCGTTACGCGCCGGCGGCCGTCTGCTCGCGGCGCAATCCTGTGGCAACGACGTAGGTCTCGAATTGATTCGTGAAGTCTGGCCCGACGAAGACCCGTTTACGGTCGACCGACACGAATTGCTCAAGACGCTCAAGGAACACCTGGGCCGCGAAGCCAGCAGCTACAACTTCAATGCGTTAACAGACGAAAAATCGATATTTCAATATCAGATGCACACACTGCCAGACGAAATCGCGGAGAGCATCGGTACGTCGACCTTGTTTGCCGCCTGGAATGCTGCGACCTATGTCGCGCAAATTGAAGATCGGCGACTGGAAGATGCGCTCGCCTCACACGACTATCTCGAGGCCACAGCAAGAACCCTGCAGAAACATGACGGACTCTGGTTTAATGATGAGAGTTTCGTGGTTTCCAAACGCAATAGCTGACAGGAGTTCTATGATGACGACGGATGACCGCGCTATCATCGCCGCCAAAAAGCCGGCCAAGGCCGATCTGAAAGCAGGCGAAAAATACTTCTGGTGTGCCTGCGGGCGATCCGCTTCGCAGCCATTTTGCGATGGCTCACATCGCGGCTCATCAATAACACCTATGGTGGTGTCAGTAGAGGAAGATAGCGAAGCGTTTCTTTGCCAGTGCAAAGCAACCGCTAACCCGCCATATTGCGATGGCAGTCATACCCGGCTCGGCGATGCCAAACCCGGTGAAGCAGCACCTGCAGCACACAGCGATGGGCCTCCGAAAGCAGTGGCCACGCCGGAAGAACCCACCGTGGCACGCATTCATGCAATGGCCAGAGATGGACTAAAAAAGACCGGCCATCATGGTGAAATGGGCGCCATGGGGGTCCCGCTTACCGAGTTGCCGCGTTGGGATGACATACAGTTTGTGACGGCGCAGTTTGCCACCAAGCCCCTGATGGATGACGCGGCGGTCGGTACCGAGCTCGTTATTGGCCCGCGTTCCGCAAAACCGCTGCACATGAAGATTCCTTTGTTCGTGTCCGACATGAGCTTCGGTGCACTTTCACAGGAGGCGAAGGTCTCCCTGTCAAAAGGTGCTGAACTCGCGGGCACGGGAATCTGCTCGGGAGAAGGCGGCATGCTGCTTGAAGAACAAGCGGAAAATTCTCGCTACCTCTATGAACTTGCATCGGCGCAATTTGGTTGGGACCTGTCACTGGTTGACCGGGTTCAGGCTTTTCACTTCAAGGGTGGGCAAGGAGCGAAGACCGGTACCGGTGGTCATCTGCCAGGGAACAAGGTAACCGAGAAGATTGCCGAGGTTCGCGGCCTTAGTGTCGGAGAAGATGCGATTTCTCCACCGACTTTCGCCAATCTGAATACGCCCGGAGATTTCAGGAAACTTGCTGATGAAGTGCGCGAGCGAAGCGGCGGAATTCCGATCGGCTTCAAATTATCCGCGCAACATATCGAGGACGACATTGATTTCGCGCTGGAAGCCAGTGCCGACTACGTCATCCTCGACGGGCGCGGAGGCGGCACCGGTGCAGCACCGTTGTTGTTCCGAAATAACATCAGTGTTCCCACGATTCCTGCTCTGGCGAGAGCGCGCCGCCATCTGGACAGTAAGTCCGGTCGCGATGTAACGCTCATTATTACGGGTGGGTTGCGAGTCCCGGAAGATTTTGCCAAAGCCATGGCAATGGGTGCTGACGGAGTTGCGGTGTCCAATTCGGCATTGCAGGCCGTGGGCTGTATAGCGGCGCGCATGTGCAATACCAATAATTGTCCTGCCGGTATCGCAACACAGAAACCTGAGCTACGCGCGCTACTCGATATCGATGCAGCGGCGACGCGACTGGCTACCTTTTTCGACACCTCGGTGCAATTAATGCAAATTTTGGCACGCGCTTGCGGTCATGATCATCTTGGCAAACTACAGCTATCAGATCTGACAACCTGGAAAAAGGAAATGGCAAGATTAAGTGGTATCGCGTTTGGCGGGTTTGATTAGGTCGACTCACCGTCAAATTTCTCCCAGCCGTGCCCATTGAATGGGTCGACGCCCAACTGTTGCATAACGTGTGGGAAGTCGACCATGACCCAGTTATCAACGATCTTGCCGTCGACAACCTTCCAGAAATCCATGTAACGGATTTCGACGCGTTTCCCGGTTGGCTCGATACCCATGAACTCGCCACTGTGAACAGCCTCTTGCCGTCCAAACGCTGCACACCATTCACCTTGCGTGAGCCGTGCCTCATCGATGCAAACCTTTTCAGAAAATGCAGCTTGAAACGGCCGCTGCCAGTTTTCCTGAAAGTCCTTTAGTCCATCCTTGGTCCCACAACCGGCGTTGCCCATCCAGCGAAATGACTCGCTAAAGAAACGGCCCATGTTATCGATGTCATGATCGTTCAGGCCATCAACCATGGCATCAATCGTCGCAATCGTTTCCTCAGTCTTATCGAGATTATTGTCTTTGGTGAGCAGGCCCTGCTCCGGTCGATTATTATTCAAGTGAATCCCCATGATTTCAGTTTGCATTCGAAGTCAATGCGAATAGTATGGCAGCAATGAGCCCCGATATCCTGCAAAACGCCAAGTCGACCGTCCGTGATTTTCACGCAGCCTTTGATGCGTCCGCTGACGCGGACCTGGTCAGCTGTCTGGCCAAACACGTCAGTGAGGACTACTTCTGGCGGGGAATGCATCCTTTTTATGAACAGTCCGGTGCGGATGCAGTGGCAAATACCTTCTGGTTGCCACTTCGAAAGTCGCTTTCTTCATTGCAGCGCCGCGAAGACGTCTTCATGGCCGGCTGCAACGACGCCGATCAGGGCGCATCCGTCTGGGTCGCCAGCATGGGCAACATGATGGGACTGTTCGATCACGACTGGTTGGGGATTCCCGCTACGGGGAAAATGGCGTTTCTGCGTTACGCGGAATTTCACCGTGTTAGCGATGGCGTCATTGCGGAATCGGCTTTCTTCTGCGACGTCATTAGCGTCATGCAGCAGGCGGGATGTGACCCGCTGCCCCAGCAAACCGGGGCGGCGATAATACAGCCGGGTCCGCGTACTCACGATGGCTTGTTGCTTGGAGCTCAGCCACCTGCAGAGGGCCAGCAGACGATGGCACTCATCAACAGGATGATCTCTGATCTCAGCCAACTCAACAGCAGCGCGGACGACCGCTGCCCGCCAGAACTGTTGGCTAAGACCTGGCATGACGACATGCTCTGGTATGG
>JAACFM010000062.1 GCA_009937445.1 Gammaproteobacteria bacterium
AAATGCGTGCCGGTGTGGATAGACCAAAAGCACTTAGAAACCTGGCGGACCGCAGCGGATTGGCTGACATTCGCGGATTGGTGGGACTGCTCGTCCAGACGATGCGATTCGGTACCAGCGTCGCTGATGCATTGCGTGTCTACTCCGAAGAATTCAGGGACAAGCGCATGCAAAAAGCCGAAGAGCAGGCCGCTAAAATCGGAACCAAACTGATATTTCCTCTCGTCACTTGTATGTTCCCATCGTTTTTCATCGTGGCCGTAGGGCCGGCCGCCCTAAGAATGATCGTCGTTTTCAAGGCGCTTTGATATGAATCCGAAAGTCACGCAGGTTTGCATTACATTTTGCGCCGCACTCATATCGGGTTGCGCTTCCATGGGCGGCACTGAAACCGCAGCATCAGAAGGTGACAGTGGGGATCCCTCGGGCGGCTTGTATGAGGGTCAACCGGAGGTGGTTTTCGCGACGGAGTTCCCGGTCGAGTCCGCTGCAGAGGCTATCGCGCGAGCCGTGTCCGGGCTTACGATCTGGATAAGGATAATGCGTATGCGCTGGCACGTATCGGTGAGATCCACGAGTCACGAGGCAATCAGCGACTGGCAACCATGGCCTATACGGGCGTCTTACGTATTGAGCCTAATCATGCGCAAGCGCTGCAGTCACTGGGCCTGATCTACCTGCAGTCGAAAAATCACGATGAAGCACAGGCGTTGCTGGAGCGGGCGATAATTGAAGACCCCGGACTATGGAATGCGCAGAATGGCATCGGCATCCTTGCCGATATGCGCGGCGAACATGCGAGGGCCATCAAAGCATACGATGCCGCGCTAGCGGCGAACCCGGGTAGCGGCTTGTTGCTGAATAACCGGGGATATTCACTGTATCTGGACGGCCAGTATCAGGCTGCAAGCCGAGATTTTCTCGAGGCCGCGGCGAATGGGGCAGAGCGAGCCTGGCTGAACCTGGGATTGGTTCGCGCCCGGCAGAAGCAGTATTCGGTGGCCATGCAAATGATGGCGCGAAATGTCTCTATTGAGGTGGCCTACAACGACGTTGGCTACATCGCAATGCGGCAAGGTGATTTGGCGATCGCCGAAAAATACTTCCACAAGGCGATCGGACTTTCCCCGCGCTATTTTGAAGCGGCGCAACGCAATTTGACGGAACTGAGAGATCAGTTAGTTACTGAGGAAGCCCTGGTGTATGTCGACCGGGACGCAAGATGAGGCAGCACGGTTACCAACAATGACCGGAGTGGCTATCAAAAGGAAAAAGCGTTCGCAGCACCGTCGTTCTCGACTGTTTTTGCCACTGGCCATTCTGGTCCTGTCCGGGGCGGCGTGGGGCGTCGACTTCAAGGGCATAGAACTCGGCAAGCCGCTACGGATGACAGAAGAGCGGTCTGTTTTTGGAGCGCTGGATTGCAACCCCATGCAACTGGGCCCGGAGGAGCATAAAAGCTACCTCCAGGAGCTACAGCAGGTAATCCCGGGCGTTCGCAAGGTTTGTATCGGCGCTACATCTATCGCGGCAATTCCGGCGGATGTAACGGTGGTGCTCGGAGCATCGCGGCGAGTGCTCAGATTGACATTTCAGTTTGCTGCCGAAAACTATCCACAGGTACTCAACGCCATGACGACCAAATGGGGCGAAGGCTTTGTGGAGTCCAGTGACGAGATTGATGAGAGTGTGTGGTGGGAGTTCAATGACGGTACCAGCATTTCAGTGCACCATACTTCGGTCACTGACAGCTCGAATTCAGGTGACGATCTCGAGTTGATCGCATTGGTGGAGTACGCGCTGCCCATTACCACGCCGGCCGGGGACCTCTGATATCAAATAGGGTGCCCGACTGGGCTCGCAAGTCCGGCGACGGACTTCACACTTTCAGCATATTTTTCTGGTGATGGACAAACGGCCCCGCTACCATCGGATAGTTTTTACATAAGTCAGATGACCCCCGATCAGTGGCCTTTAACTCGCTAATATTCTTACTATTTTTCGCCGGTGTGCTGGCCGTACACGCGCTGCCACTACGTTGGCAGGCGAGGAAGGCTAACCTGCTGCTGGCCAGCTACGTTTTTTACGCAGCGTGGAACCCTCCATTCCTGGTTTTGCTGTGGATATCGACCCTGACCGACTGGTTTGCCGCCAGGCGCATTAGGATTTCGTCGGGCCGGAAAAGAAAGCTGTATTTGCTGCTGAGTATTCTCGTCAATCTCGGTTTGCTCGGATACTTCAAATACGGTGGTTTCCTTGAGGATAATTTTTCCCAGCTGATGGCATGGCTGGGTGTGGACTACCAGGTGTCCGGCAGTGACATCATCCTTCCCCTTGGCATCTCGTTCTATACGTTTCAGTCGATGTCGTACAGCATCGACGTCTATCGCGACCGGATCAAACCGGCTGACTCGATTCTCGATTTCGCACTTTACGTTTCGTTCTTCCCACAGCTCGTCGCCGGACCAATACTCCGCGCCGGCTACTTCATGCAGCAACTGGTGGAAGCACATCGCCGCCGCGCGGATGACTTCGGATGGGGCATTGCATTGATTGTTGTTGGCCTGTTCGAGAAAGTCGTGCTTGCTGACGGTTTACTGGCTCCTGTCGTTGAGAAGGTCTACACACTCTCCGCCGACACGACCGGCATCGATGCCTGGGTCGGCACACTCGCATTCAGCGGGCAGATTTTCTTCGACTTCAATGGCTATTCGGTTATTGCTGTTGGCCTGGCCAAGTGTCTGGGTTTCCAGGTGCCCTGGAATTTCCTTTCACCGTATGCGTCTGTCGGATTCTCGGACTTCTGGCGTCGCTGGCATGTCACTTTGTCAGCATGGTTGCGTGACTACCTTTATATATCCCTTGGCGGAAACCGGCTGGGCCAGATGAGAACCTACGCCAACCTGGCAATGACGATGTTGCTGGGTGGCCTTTGGCATGGCGCCTCCTGGCTCTTTGTCCTTTGGGGCGCCGCGCATGGGATGCTCCTGATTATCGAGCGTCTGTCGAAACATTTGCTGGGTGGCATCGCCTTTTTTCAGGGTCCGGCGACGAAAGTCATGCTGGGACTTCTAACGTTTGTCCTGGTGACTCTGACCTGGGTCTTGTTTCGCGCGCCTGACCTCGACTCGGCTGCGCGACTTTATGCCGTAATGCTAATGCCCAGCGGCGGCATCAATGTCGCCGACCTTCGCGACGTCATCGTAGTATCGAGCGTAATCGCCGCTTTGCTGGGCACCCATTGGTTTATGCGTAACAGAGAGTTTGGCTCGGCCATGAAACGGCTACCCTGGCCCACTATCGCATTCATACTCGCCGCGATGTTAATCGCGATTCTGCTGTCTGCCGGGGAGGAACGTGACTTCATTTACTTCGAATTCTGATCCTTCCGAGCCGCGCTGGGGATACGTTTGGGCGGCCACCATTCTGCTCGTCGGGATCGTCGTCGGCAGTTGGGAACTACTCGTGCGCGATGCCGGACTCGGACCCGCCTATGTGGATAACAAGACACTCTGGGCCGATACACGACATCAGCTGAACAAACACGGCCAGGAGGCGATCGTGCTGCTGGGGGCGTCGCGCATGCAACGGGCCGTGGATGTTAATACGATGATCGATCGATTCGACCGGCCCGTGTTTCAACTGTCCGTCGAGGGGTCCTCCTACTTGCCGGTGCTCGAGAATCTCGCGGTGGATCCGCGTATTTCCGGCACCGTCGTGGTTTCCATCGCGCCGGCCTTCACTTTCAACAGGCTGCTGACTCAACTCGACAACGGCGGACAGGCGAAATATATAGCGCACTACGACACACAGTCATACGCGCGCCAACTTGAACAGCGTCTCACGCTCTTCCTGCAGGGCCGTCTTGCTTTCAGGGCGCCTCGCGCCAAACCGGCGATCGTTATTCCGGAGCTATTAAATACCGGCACATTGCCGGGCCTCGACCCCAATACTGTTTTTCGTGATCGCACAGTTCACGTGAATCACGACCTGATGCCCGGGGACCAGAGTGACGAAGGCTTGGCAGCACACTATGTCAGGAATGCCGAACCGTATACCAGATCGGAGTTTGAACCATTCGTCCACTATATTGCGACGATAGTAGGAATGCTGCAGCAGAAAGGCGTGGACGTCTATTTCACCCGCCTACCCTCCGCCGGCGCAGTGCTGGCCCTTGAGAGTGATTACTTTCCGAGGGAGCAGTTCTGGGATGTATTGGAGAAGAACGTGGACGCCACTTTTGTTCATTATGCTGATTACCCGGAACTGGAGGGATTCCTGAGCGCAGACGGGTCGCACATCGACTCGGCGCGCAGCGTGGAATTCACCGCGGTTTTCAGTGACGTACTGTCCCTAAATCAGCGGTAGCCGGACCCGACAAGCAATCCCGAACCTTTCAAAGACGTCGCAGGCAGCCCTCATCTCAGCAGTCATACGTATCGCCAATCTGTTACATTTAGGCCACTCAGGTGCATCGAATCAAGAAAGAACTTATGGGGCAGTTGCTGGAAGAGCTTAAAAGGCGAAACGTATTCCGCGTCAGCGTGGCCTACGTTGTCGTCGCCTGGCTGGTAATTCAGGTCATCGAAACAGTCAGTGAGCCGCTCGGTTTACCTGACTGGACTGAAGCATTTTTCATCGTGCTCATGCTGGCAGGCCTGCCCGTTATCGTGCTCTTTTCCTGGGCTTTCGAGCTGACGCCGGAAGGATTGAAGAAGACCGAGGACGTTAACACCGAAGAGTCCGTAACGGATGTGACTGGCAAGAAGCTCAACTACACGATCATCGTTGTGCTCGTCATGGCACTCGGTTATTTCCTGTGGGAGCGGCAGGGACTTGTTGAGCAGGCGGAGCAGACCGCCGCAACGCCGGAGCAAACAGCGGAAGTCACCCAGACGTCGGGTCAAACATCCATCGCCGTGTTGCCGTTCGTCAATATGTCGGCTGATCCTGCCCAGGAATATTTCTCCGACGGCATCTCGGAAGAGCTCCTTAATCTGCTCGCCAAGATTCCGGACTTGCGCGTGCCGGCCCGCACCTCGAGCTTCCAGTTCAAGGGACAGAACCTCGATATTGGCGACGTTGCGAAGCAACTGAACGTCAAGCACGTGCTTGAAGGCAGTGTGCGCAAAGCTGACGTTCGCATTCGCGTGACCGCGCAGCTCATTGAAGCGGAAACCGGCTATCACCTCTGGTCAGATACCTACGACCGCGAGCTTGACGATATCTTCGCCATTCAGGATGAGATCTCAGCGGCGATTGTTGCCGCGTTGTCTGACACGCTCGGCCTGCAAGTCGATGCGGTGCCCCATGTCAAAGCCGCGGCAAGTTCGGAGGCCTACAACCTGTTCCTGCTCGCGCAGCACCAGGTCCAGAAGCGGACCAAAATCGATCTTGAATCAGCGATTCTGAACTACGAGCGCGCTCTCGATCTCGATCCCGACTATGCCCCAGCGCACGCCGGTATCGGGCTTGCGTGGTACCTGCTGACGGCAAGCGATTCCACCTATGGCACATTGACGCTGCAGGAGTCGCTGGCCAAAGCAATGCCTCACATCGAGAAGTCCCTGCTTCTGGATGGCGAGTTGCCCGAAGCGCTTGGCGTCATGGGACTGACGCTCGATGCCAGGGAGCGCTATGAAGAAGCGATTCCCTACTACGAGAAGGCCCTGACATTGAACCCGTCGTTAACAGATGTCCGTAACTGGTACTCGCAGACTCTCGACGATCTGGCTCAGGCAGATGCAGCGCTCGCCCAAATAGAAAAAGCCTACGAGATGGATCCCCTGTCCCTGTTGACACTGAACAACTACACGAATGAACTGATGCTGCGCAGGCGCTTTGACACCGTGGGGCCGGTACTGGACCGGTTGACACAGTTGGACCCCGGCCGCGGAACTACCTTCAAAGGCTACATGTTGATTTCACAAGGCCGCGCTGCTGAAGGCGTAGAACAACTGTTGCGTGCGGTGGAGTTCGACGGCGCGGTTCTCGGGTTCAAATCCGCAGCAGCGCAGTTCTTGTGGAACCTCGGGCATCGAGAGGCAGGCGTGAGTCTCTGGCCATTTCCTAGCAACCTCTATGACCTCGTATCTTTCGGCACAGAATTTGAGTACATCCTCGAGCTTGCCCAAGAGAAGTTCGATCAAAACCCTGGTGATCCCGGTGCGTTGGAGAACCTCGCCTGGGCGCACTGGAATGTCGGCAACAGGGAGGAAGCCCTTAGGCTGGCAACGCAGTATCTCGATTCACTGGGTGAGACACGCCGCCCGATCGATGGCATGAACACGCTGCTCGTACTCGATGCGTGGCAGCGCGGCGACGAGGAGGCGATGTTGGCGCGGCTCGGACCTCTCGAAGCAAGGATTGACCAGGGGCTGGAGTCTGGTCTCGACAACTTCGGGATTACCCTCTGGAAGGCTTTCACTGCGAGTTTTCGTGGTAATCACGCGCTGGCCCTGGAGTACCTCGAGAAAACGACGACCAGCGGCATCATGCCTGTCGAGCGACTGACCCATTTTTACGAAATGATGGGCTGGGATGAAGACCCCACATTTGCGCCGCTCAGGGAGCGTCACCGCACCTACATGAGCAACGAACGCGCCAAGTTACTGGCTCTCGCATGCGGCCCGGATGGATTCGAAGTCTGGCAGCCGTCGGCTGCCGAGTGCGGCAGATCGCCCGGTCCAAATTAGGCTGGACAGAATGGTTGCGCTGCGCCCGTCAATCCGGCGTTGTGCTAGTGCGCGGCGGGCAACGGAACGGCGGCACGGCCGGGTCCGGCCGCTCGACCCCTTCGCGTTCGAGTATCGCCATCAGCTCCGGGAAAGGCCGCGGATCAAACTTATGGTAGTTCAGGAAACTGGCGAGCTGATACGGCACACCGCTTTGCTCAAGAGGCCGCAGCACCTCGGTTTCCTCCGTCGTATTGCCGAGCATGTTGTGCACTATCCAGAGACTGGAGATATTGGGAGTCGCGGCGTTTTCGAGCTGTTCGAGTATTTTCTCCGCTGCCTCCCGGTCGCCCGCGGCGCAAGCCTCCCTCGCACTGACCAGAGGACTGCCACCCGGCTCAAGCGTGTTGTAACGCGCTGCGAGACGAGAGGCCTCCTCGAACCGTCCGGCCCAGAGCAGGGTTCGGTGGGTCTGGTAGACCATTGAGCTGGAATTCGGCAATCGCTTGAGCAGCGCTAAACTTAAGTCCGCGGCTTTGGCCGGGTCCATGTGCCTGTAGGCAGAATTGGTGTATTGCTGTGCCAGCGCATCACTTGTCTGACCTTCCACAGCCGAGCGAGCGAGAAGTGCTGCGACGGCTTCGCTCTCGGACAGCCGCCCGAGAACATCGCCAAGCTCTGTCCAGGCCATATCATCGTTGGGCCGCATTTCGAGATACTGTTCATAGAAACGCCGGGCCTCCCGCATCTGCAGGTCTACCACGGCGCGGCTTGCCAGGCTGCGCAGATGGTCAGCCTCGGTGTTCGCATTGTCGATAGCCAAGCTAATACGCTCATGGTATTGGCCCAGGATCTCGCTTGGCGTTAGCCCGGAGGAACCCCTGTCAGTCCGCGTCGGCGACAGTTCAACCAGCCAGTAATTCGCCGCTTGAAAATGGGCGTCGGCAAAACCGGGGTCAATCGACCTGGCCTGCTCAAAGTGCTCGTAGGCCGCTCGCTGCTGCTCAACGCCCTGTGACATGGATAATCCCTCCATGCTCAACTGGACTCCACGTAAATATTCACGATAGGCGTCGATTGAAGCTGTACCGACCCGCGCCATCTCGGTAAGCGCCTGCGGGTCCATCGAAGTCTCCAGCGCATTGGCAATATTGATAGCCAGATCTTCCTGGATGCCGATCATATCGTCGACATCACGATCGTAGTTTTGTGACCAGAGGTGAAAACCGTCGCTCGCTCGAATGAGCTGCGCCGTGACACGGATGCGACCTGGACTACTCCTTACGGATCCTTCCAGCACATGGGCGACGCCAAGCTCGGCGGCAATGTCACTGATTGACTGGTTGGAACCCTTGTACTGGAACGACGACGTGCGCGCAGTCACCTTCAGGTCCGGCACCTTGACCAGGGCGTTGAGGATTTCCTCGGCAACGCCGTCGGCGAACCAGCCATGGTCCTGAGACTGGCTCATATCGGTGAAGGGCAGTACGGCGATCGACTTGGGAATGCCAAGCTCTGCCACTGCGTTCGCTTCCTCGGCTGCGTCGCCCGCAAAGAACACGCGCTCGATACCCAGCAGCACGATGACGAGCAGCAGCAGCCCAATGATAATGCGGTTGAGTTTGCGGCCCGTGGTCTTTGTAATGGAACGGCTGGGCCCGACCTCTTTCTCGCGCTTGATGCCCTCCGGCGTCATCTCGTAGGCCCAGGCGAACAGCACTGCCAGCGGCAGGCCCGCGACCACGGCAATCGCGAAAACCTGGATCACCCAGTTGGGCGCATCCACGAGGTCGAGAGCAAAATCTGCCGCCTGCAGCACGACCCAGCCCATGAGTATGTAGGCGATACCGACCCGAACGACATTTCTGCGCTTTAACTCTGTAAAGAAAGACACCGCGCCCCCCTTGGCTGCCGACGAGCAAGATTAACAGAAAGCGCGGTGCGTCGTGGCGCGTAACGAGAGGCTGTCACTCAGGATAAAAGGCCCCTGGTTGTGCTTCGTGCAGAAGCGATACCAGTACGCCTTCCGTCATAAGCTCGGACCCTTTTATTCCTCGTCGATTTCGGGGTCGGGCGCGAAGCCCTCGATTTTCCGATACGCAATATAAGAATAGACGACGGGAATCAGCGCCATGCCAATGATGATATAGACAAGCCACTGCACGTCTGGCACGAGGACGGCGGACAGGGCGACCAGCACTCCCGCGATAACAAAGCACCAACCGCCGAGACGATGTGTCTTGGCCCAGACTTCGTCGCTGGCCAGCGTCCAGGGTGTGCGAATACCGAGGAAGAAATTCTTTCGTACCTTGCCGAGGAAGTTACCCATTACTATAAGCAGAAGGCCGACCGATACCATGACCACGGTCGAGATATTGAAGTCAGCACCAAGCGCTGCCTGAATTGCCGCGACACTAATAACACAGCCGAACATCACAGAGGCGACCATCAGGATATTGAGCACGCCCGTAAACGACTCGGTGCGAAAACCGCGCGGCGAGATTACCGGGATGAGCTTGAAGATGGCGAAGATGAACAAGGGCACACCGGCAAGCACGGCAGTACCCGCCGGTCGTGACATGTAATCGTTGGCCTCGCCGGCGGCATTCCAGTTTGTCGGCATCGGATCGGGCAGCCCCGAATACATGAGTGCAGTGTAAGCCGCGAGCGCAACGAATCCTGCGATGCTGATGATGTTGGCGATTCGGGTAGTCATCCTTCCTTACTCCTTGTCATGATCATTTGGTGCTAACAGATCCATCATGATGGCCGCCACATCGTCAAGCACCGAAGTGTTCAGTGAGTAGACGATGTGCTGGCCGCGCCGCTCGGTGCGGACAAGATCTGCTGCCTTGAGCACATTGAAGTGATGCGACAGCGAAGCGCGCGTCATTGGAAACTCATCGGCGATATCGCCGGCCGTCTTCGAGCCGGCCTTAAGTGTACGAATGATGGCGCGCCTTGTTGGGTCGGCCAGTGCTTTCCAGACTGTCTGTTGATGGTTCATGCAGATATTTAGACAAATATCTAAATGAATGTCAATAGTGGGAATACCCGGGATCCCGTGTCCCTGGAACCACCTTCGGGGGGCAACCCAGATAGGCAGTGTTAATCGGGGTGTCTCGGAGAAGGCGGGATTCGCCGAACGTCCCAACTAGAATCCGCTGGCATAACCCTGCCGTCGGAGTACGCTATTTCGATCGTAAGTAACTGAGTTAATTGACACTAGCTGGTGCGGCGCCCATTGCAAATGCAGTACTCATCACAACCGTGCAGCACTCAGTCGCACAATTCTCACACAGTGTGCTCCTTCAACACCGCCGAGTCGGTTCACGTGACGCTGGTACTCGTTCAGAGTGATCTAAACGCTAGGTATTTTAACGAATGCGAAACTTGCACCTTCCTCGCAACCCCACGGGTAGGACAACCATGCTTGGATACACAGACATTCTAAATCAGCTAAGAATTGATCCGGGTCAACGGACACTCGGCGAGTTACTGCAAGACCGCGAGGCTGCCCTACATGAGATTCGGTTGCTTCGGCGTGAAATTGAGCGTCTCCGGCATGCTCTTGAGGATCAGTACAGTCTGCGAATTAGTCGGTGTGTGTCGGTCAACAGTCTATCGCTGGGTCTCGGAAGGGTGCTTTCCGGAACCAATAAAGATTAGAGAAAGATCCGTCCGTTGGAAGATTGATGATATCCAGGCATGGCGAAATACGCTCTAGGTCCAACACGCGGATTTTCAGAAACCCATCAACCCAAACAGGGAAGCAACGTCAATTAGCTTGACCACACTACGTGTATGCGCCCAAGCGCCGGATAGGACTATTTCTCTCGACAGTCTAGAATGTGACGTCTGATACAGATCGATATTGCCTGCGTATGAATTTTCAGGAACTCAAAGAGCGACGATTGGTGCAATGGTGTCTGGCGTACATCGCCGGCGCCTGGATGGTGCTGCAGGTCGTCAATACGCTGGCAGGCCCATGGAATATTCCAGAGTTTGTAGAGCGCGCGATCGCGATTCTGCTGTTGTTTGGATTCTTCGTCGCCGCGACGATTGCCTGGTATCACGGAGAACAGGGTCGGCAACGTGTATCCGGTCCCGAGCTGTTGATCCTGGCAGGCATTTTCGGCCTTTCGGGACTCGTCTTGTCGTACGTCGGCGACAGCGAGGATAAAGTGCACCAGGCGGATCCGGATTCGAGCACGTCCGCCGCCGCAGTCGATCCGCGAACTGTCGCAGTGCTTCCGTTTACTGACCTGAGTCCGGGGCAGAACCATCAGTATTTTGCAGACGGGGTTGCGGCGGAGATTGTCAGCGCATTGACTCGATCCGGGAGCGTACGAGTCGCTTCCCGGACGTCGAGTTTCTCGATGCGTGGCAGGCCAGTGTTGGAAGTCGGAACGGCACTCTCCGTGGCTACCGTTCTGGAAGGCAGTGTCCGAGTTGAGGGCGACATGCTGCGGGTATCCGTAGAGCTGGTAGATGCAGTAAACGGCTTCCAGGTCTGGGCGCAGCAATTCGACAGGAAAAGCGAAGGTGTTCTTCAGATACAGGCGGAGATTTCATCCTCGGTTGTCAGGGAACTGTCTGGCGAGAACACGACGCCCGAGGCCAGCCTGATCGATCCCGCCGCCTACGACAGCTATCTGCAGGCCAGGTATTACTGGAACCGGCGTGATTCGGATGACCTGGAGCGCGCCGTCTCACTGTTTACGCGGGCGATCGAGCTGGCGCCGGATTTCGCCAGAGCCTATGCAGGTCTCGCCGATACGTATGCTGTGATCGGCTACTGGCAATACCAGTCGCCCGGCGAGACTTTTCCGGAAGCGGAACGCATGGCTCGTGAAGCACTGGCGCTTGAGCCCGGGATGGCCGAAGCACTTGCCACGCTCGCCTATATCAGCCTGTACTATGACTGGGACTGGAAAACCGCTGAGCTACTGTTCCAGGAAGCGATTGCGGCCAATTCGCAATATGCCGTTGCCCATCAATGGTATGCGAATTTACTGGTTGTCCTCGGACGTACGAGAGAAGCGGAAGAGCAAATCAAGATTTCGATGGGCCTGGATCCGCTGTCATTGATTGCAAGGATCGTACATCCCTGGGTTCTCTACTATGATCGCGAGTACGAGCCGGCCCTCGAACTTATCAACGACACGATAGCACTCGATCCGAATTTCTCCATTGCGCCCTACATCAAAGGATGGGTTCTCCAGCAGACCGGGGACATCGAAAACGCGATTGCGGCACTCCAGGCATCGGTCGAGCTTTCTGACGGCAGTGGAATCACTTTTGCCGCGCTGGCCCACGCGTATGCACTGGCAGGGGATTATGACACGGCGAGGGAAATCCTCGGACGGCTCACAGACCCGGAGATGACCGCCAATCCCCCAGCCTATGAGATCGCCAAGATCTACCTCGCGCTGGGCGACGAAGATGAATTGTTCGCGTGGCTAGATCGTGCCTATGAACGCCGATCGAATCAGGTAATTTTCGCCAATGTGGATCCGCAGCTCGACAGCGTCCGCGGTGACGAGAGATTCCAGGCACTTATCGAAAAACTTGGGCTCTGAGGTACGCGGTCCGACACGCGGATTTTCAGCCATCTGTGCCAGTATGTTGTTCTTGTCGTTGAAACTGTGACTTCCGAATATCTGGCTCGAAACAGAATATCTTCTTTGAGGACTTAGGAATTCCTACTGAACAATTCCAAAACAAAAAATATTGCCTGTCCGGAGCGAGGAGTAGGTACTGGATGCCAGATTGATCTAGCCCCTCCACATGAGGGTTCGTCGGATAGAAAAGTATGAGACTCTTTTGAAGATCTAACTTTGGTTTTTCTCTCTCGCTAGGTCACCATTTCTCTAGGCTGGAATACACTTGCATCCTAGGTGCTCGGATGACCCGGGTCTGGCAAGGACCGTAAGTGGCGCCGCTCTGCGCCCCAAGCGAAGTATTCAGTACCAGGTGAGAAGCCCGGATCGACTGGATGAATGAGATCGAGTTTGTCGGGAACAGGGTATGCTGGAGTCAGGATAGTGACTTCTTTACCTTCCATTGGGCTGCCTGGCGTGACTCAGAAAGCTACATCACCTACTTCCCAAGTCCCGCCCGGCCGTAACACCAGTTGCTTGATCATGCACCCCCGGTACACCCCCGAGAGTTCCGGCCTCCATGCCGACACCGTTATCCGTGACTTAACTATTTGATGTGTTTACTGGCGCGCCCGACAAGATTCGAACTTGTGACCCCTGCCTTCGGAGTACTAAACCTGTCTAATGTGTAAAGCGGTCTCGATCGGTGCCAGTCGGTATCCTATTGATATATCTACGATAAGCAGAATCCTAATCGTATGTCGATTAATGCCGATTGACCTCTCTCGTGTCGGTCACCGTCAAAACTGGTCACAAAATAGGGTGCGAATTCGCTCCCTTTCTTATCCTGTATTCGGGGTAATTTTGTACAACGATCCTTACACAGTTGCCGACCAAAAACCTGGTTCGAAGCCAGGTATTCTTATGTCATTTTTCGCATGTGTAACAGCAAGTTACGGTTCGGTACTGTCCCAAGAAAGAATTGTTTGAGCCTTGGAAGTAGCTGATTTCAATAGACACTCGCAGTGACGATGGGACAGCAGGCGAACCAATTCTCTAGCGTTGTACGCGGCCTGAAGCATCACCACCCATGAGGTTCTGCACTTCGGCTCTCGATACCCGATTGAAGTCACCCGAAATCGAGTGCTTGAGGCAACTCGCCGCCACTGCGAACTCGAGCGCCTGCTGGCGGTCCTCATGAAGTTTTAGGCCGGCAATTAAGCCGGACGCAAAGCTGTCTCCGCCACCGACACGATCCACTATGTCGGTGATCTCGAAACGCCGTGACAACTTAAAGCCTTCGGCATCACGCAGACAGGCAGACCAACCATTCGTATCGGCGCTACGGCTCTCGCGTAACGTGATCGCGATGATCGACATATCCGGGTAAATTTCGAGTACCTTTTGAGAGAGGGCTTCGTACTTGGCAGTATCAAGTTCGCCCGTTTGTACGTCTACATCGACCGAGATACCGAGAGACTTCTGGCAATCCTCTTCGTTGGCGATGCCGACGTCAACATACTTCACAAGATCTTGCATAACTTCAGGCGCGCTCCTACCGTAGTTCCAAAGCTTGCCTCGAAAGTTAAAGTCGCAAGAGACCGTGACGCCGGCCGATTTCGCGGACTTACAAGCTTCTAACGAAAGGTCGGCCGCTGACTGTGACAAAGCCGGAGTAATTCCCGTGATATGAAACCACTCTGCCCCATCGAAGATACTTGACCAATCAAAATCGCCCGGGCCGCATTCTGAAATCGCCGAGTGCGCCCGATCGTAGACCACCTTACTGGGCCGCTGGTTGGCGCCGCCCTCAAGAAAATAGATACCGATACGCTCCCCACTTCGACGGATTCTGCTTACGTCCACGCCATAGCTGCGAACCTCGCGAATGCACGCCTCTGCGATGTCATTGTCGGGCAACGCTGTGACGAAGGCCGCATCGAGGCCGTAGTTCGCGAGTGCAACTGCGACGTTGGATTCTCCACCACCAAAAGTCGCTTCGAACGACGGAGATTGGAAGAAGCGTTCATGTCCTGGCGATTTGAGCCGCAACATGATCTCGCCAAACGTTACAAATCTTCCCATCAGCTTATCCCTCTCGCAGCACGTGCAATTTCCACGGCTTCCGCCGCCAGAGCACGCGAAACCTCCATGGCGACAGCAGGATCGTCCGCCTGCACAAGTGGCACAACCGGATTCTGGCTAAGCAGAACATTGATACTCATAATCTCTCTACCACGCTGTATTTGTTCAGTTCAGCAATCTCGGCAACCACATTGACAATTCCGGTATGTAGATAACAGCTGCCAGCGCCAGAACAAGCGCACCGTAAAACGGCCAGATCGTACGCACCGTTTGCTCGATAGGGATCTTGCCTATCGCACAACCGACGAACAGCACCGCACCCACCGGTGGCGTCACCAGGCCGATTCCGAGATTCAACAACAGCATAATGCCGAACTGCACGGGATCCATACCCAGTTCTGTCGCCATCGGCAGGAATATGGGCGTCGTAATGATGATTAACGGCGCCATATCCATGAATGTGCCCAGCAGCAACAAAACAATATTAATTAACAACAGTAGCAACAACGGATTTTCAGTAATGCCGTGTAACAGATCCGCGAGTTGTGTCGGGGCTTGAAGAAGCGCCAGCAGCCAACCGAATGCACCGGCAGCACCGATGACGATCATCACCATTGCTGTGGTTCGGACAGACGCCGTCGTTGCAGCGAGAAATCGTTCCCACGTTAGAGACCGATAGACGAACAGCGCGATAAGAATGGTGTACACGACCGCGATGCCGGCGGATTCCGTCGGCGTGAATACGCCGGACAAAACACCCACGACGATGATTGCCGCAGCCAGTAATCCCGGGATGGCCGCCGCGAAAGCGATGATAAACGCGCGCAATCCGGGAAAAGCACCACGCGGATAATTTCGCTTTACGGCAACGGCGTAGGCGGCAATCATGAGCAACAGCCCTGTAATCACGCCGGGAATAATGCCGGCCAGAAAGAGATCCGCCAGAGAGATACTCACGCCAGCCGCAGCCGCATATATGATCATGTTGTGCGAAGGCGGGATAAGCAGGCCGGTAATTGCGGAAGTCGCGGAGACATTTACAACATAATCGGAGTCATATCCCTTTTCTCTCATCATGGGTCCGAGCGTTGATCCAATCGCGGAAACACTCGCGATTGCCGACCCGGATACCGCCCCGAACATCATTGAAGCACCCACGTCGACCTGACCGAGACCACCGCGAGTCCTTCCCAGCGCCGCATCCGCAACACGAATCAGTCGTTCCGCAATTCCGGCACGATGCATCAGATCTCCCGCGAAAACAAAGAACGGGATAGCCATCAGCGCAAAGATATTCATACTCGCCGCCATTCGCTGGAAACCAACAATGAGCGGAATGTCGAGAATGTAGAAAGTCGCCATCGATGCCACGCCTAGAGCAAATGCAACTGGCACGCCCATTATCAACAGCAGCACCAAAACGCCGATCAAGACCATCAGTTCCATAGTTTTTTTACCTCGGTCGAGCGCAGCTCAGCGATGAGTTGTTCGATGGCGAATCCGGTAATTAACACGCCGGAAAGCGCTATAGGTACATAAGCGTAGCCGCGGGATATGCCGAGCGTCGGAATAACGTGCTGCCAGGTTTCCTGGGCCAACTCTACGCCGAAGTACGCCATGGCGATCCCGAAAAACACGACAACTAAATGCGCAACGACTAGGACCACATGGCGAAGCTTCGCCGGCAGACTGTCAGCAAAAACCGCGATGCGAATATGAAATCCCTCGCGCACCCCTGCTGCTGCTGCAATAAATACGTACCAGATCATCAACAGCAGAGCCGCCTGTTCCGCCCAGGCCGGGCTGTCATTTAATACATAGCGCGCGAAAACCTGCATGGCGATGATCGCGGTCATTATCAAAAGTCCGATACCTGCGAACCACTTCGCGAAGAGACTGACTTTGCAACTTGCAGTACTCAGGACGTTACTCACTCTCGCCTCCCGGACTCGCGCCCAAACTCACGATCTCATCGACGAGTTCCTGCATTTCTGGTGTAACGACAAATCGATCCCAGACGGGCAACATTTTTTCGGAGAAAGCCGCATGGTCGACATCTTCGACGACCTGCACGCCACGATCGAGAACACGTTGCCGAGATACACCGACTCGCGCGTCCCAGAGTTTGCGCATGATCGGCACCGAATCCGAAGCCGCTGCTTGCAGATAATCCTGCTCTTCGCGTGTCATTCGATCCCAGCTACGCCGTGACGCAACCAATACCTCCGGCGCCATCACGTGGCGTGTGAGGCTATAGTGTCCTGCCGCTTCAAAGTGCCGCGAACTTTCGTAGGACGGATAGTTGTTCTCTGCGCCATCAACCACACCCTGTACCAGCGATTGGTAAACCTCGCCGTAGGGGATGGGCGTTGCGTTCGCACCAAGCGCCTGTATCATTGCGACGTAAATATCCGAGTTCTGCACTCGAATTTTCATGCCTGCAATATCATCCGGCGAATGTATTGGCCGTTTCGTATTGTAAAAGGATCGAGCGCCGGAATCGTAGTAGCACATGCCTCTCAGACCATACGGCAACATCGCGTCAAGAATTTTACGCCCAACCGCTCCGTCGAACGCAGCTCGCGAATGTGCGATGGATTGAAACAGAAATGGTAACGTCAAAACAATCGTTTCAGGAACGATAGAGTTGATGGGCGCCAGGTTAACTCGAGTCAGATCGAGTCCGCCAAACACGGTTATTTCGAGTGTGTCTTTTTCCGCGCCCATTTGACCGCCCGAATAAACGCGGACCCGCATCTCGCCATTTGTCCGCTCATTGAGCATGCGATCAATCGCGTGCAGCCCCTGTGTTGTGGGGTAATCATCAGGCTGAGAGTCGGCCGCGAACAATGGCCGCGAACCTCGACGATCACCGCAGGCTGCAAGCAATAAGGGTGCAAGCAATAGCTGGCGTCGGCTAATCATCGGCCCATCCATCCACCGTCGACGGGAAGTAACGTTCCATGCACGTAGTCAGACGCGGAAATCATCTCGCCGACACGAGTGGACTTAGACATCGTTTCATCGTCCCGCAGAGCCTGAGGTCCGACGCGTCCATTCAAGCGTCTGTATGACGCCGCGCAGTTCTGCAAGACCTTTAAGTCTGCCCAGATAGGAATATCCAGGGTTGACGTTGGATTCACCGAGTTCGTCGCCGATCGTATGTCCGTGATCGGGGCGCATAGGAATCTCCTGTGCGCCGGCACCCCGGTTTAGTCGATCGTGCTCCTGGTCTAGCAACGTGGCTATGAGTTCGACCAAATCGTTGTCGCCCGCCAAATGCTCTGATTCGTGAAAAGACCCATCAGCTTCTCTCGATACGTTGCGCAAATGCACAAAGTGTACGCGGCTGCCGAATTCTCTCGCTATCGCCGTTAGGTCGTTGTCCGCACGTGCACCGAACGATCCGGCACACAATGTCAGACCGTTTTCCACACAATCAACAACCTCAAACAGTTGTCTGACATCAGACGGAGTAGACAGAATACGTGGCAGCCCAAACAGGGAAAACGGCGGGTCATCAGGATGAATGGCCATCCGAATTCCGCACTCCGCTGCCACCGGTACAACTTTGCTGAGAAAATACGCCAGGTTATCGCGCAGGCCCTCTTCACCCACGGCGCGAAAACGCTCGATTTCAGCTCGCAACTCCTCCCGCCCATAGGACCCGTCGCCGCCTGGCAGGCCGGCGATAATACTGCGTTCCAGTTCGTCTTTGGCAGAGACATCCAGTGCCGCAAAGTTCTCGCGGGCACGTTTTAGCACATCGGCGTCATAGTCGTGTTCTGCGTCTTCTCGTTTTAGGATAAAAACATCGTACGTAGCGAACTTCGCGATATCGAAACGCAACGCCTCGGCCCCATTTGGCAACCGATACTCAAGATC
>JAACFM010000063.1 GCA_009937445.1 Gammaproteobacteria bacterium
AGAATGTCGGCCTGTATTCCATCGCCTGCATCATGTACATGCTGTGCGGTTACACGATCATGTATCCCGGTGACTTTGCCGGAGGCCTGTTCCAGAGCCTCAGCACAATCGGCAGTGGATTACTGACGTCCAGTGACAATGCAGCGGCAGATGTCATCGCCAGTGGCGGCGACACCTACTATTCAAATCTATCGGACTTCTTTTTCCAGGTCGTATTTGTTGCAACCGCGATGTCCATTGTTTCGGGGGCTGTAGCGGAACGCATGAAACTGTGGTCGTTCTTTGCATTTGCAGTCATCCTGACGGCCGTTATCTATCCCGTTCAGGGCTTCTGGAACTGGGGCGGTGGATTCCTCACTGCGGACTTTGGCTACTTCGATTTCGCCGGTTCGGGCACGGTGCACCTCTGTGGCGCCGCTGCCGCGCTGGCTGGTGTCGTCGTACTCGGGGCACGCAAAGGCAAGTACGGCAAGAACGGTGAGATCAATGCTATCCCCGGCTGTAACTTGCCGCTGGCAACGCTCGGTACCTTGATTCTCTGGCTTGGCTGGTTTGGCTTTAACGGTGGTTCCGAACTTAAAGTCTCGGACGTCGCCGAAGCGAACTCGGTTGCGCTGGTGTTCGTCAATACCAACATGGCGGCTGCCGGTGGTCTGGTCTTCGCACTGCTGCTGTCACGCCTCTGGTTCGGTAAGGCGGATCTGACGATGGCCCTGAACGGTGCACTCGCGGGACTCGTCGCTATCACTGCGGACCCACTGTCACCGTCCCCAATTATGGCTACCCTGATCGGCTCCATCGGCGGCATGCTCGTCGTCGCGTCGATCGTCGCCTTTGACAAGATCAAGATAGACGATCCGGTTGGTGCCATCTCGGTCCACGGCACCGTCGGAATCTGGGGCGTCATGGCAGTCCTGATCACAAACGGCGAAGCAACGTTTTTAGGTCAGATCGTCGGTGTCATCAGCATCTTTTCCTGGGCATTTCTTGCCAGCCTGATCGTCTGGTTCGCCCTTAAGGCAATCATGGGAATCCGGGTCTCCGAAGAGGAAGAATACGAGGGTATCGATATCAGCGAATGTGGTCTGGAGGCCTATCCGGAATTCACCTCGGCCGAATAACATAGGCCGCCAGTAAGAAAATTGACGATTTTCTTACTTATTAACCACCTAACGGGCCTTCGGGCCCGTTTTTTTGCTTTGCATCCGGACAAACGTCCGATTTTCGGTGTGACCGCGATCACAACAAATTGAATACCCTCATGGTCTAATAGCTGCATGAATACACGAACCCTCATTATCGGCTTTGCCGCACTGGCGATCAGCGCAAGTGCTTTTGCAAATGACATCTACAAATGGACCGATGAAAACGGCAACGTCCATTACGAAGACCGCCCGTCCGGCGAAGCTTCTGAGCAGCGGCTGCAGATCTCATACAATCGAACCAATGCGAAAGCGGTAGAAGGTCGGGTTCAGCAGCAGCAGGACACAGCCAATACTCGTCGTCTGGCGAAAGAAGAGGCGAAAGCTGCAGAGCTGACTGCTGCAGAAGAGCGCGCGGCTGCAGAGCAAAAACTGGCACAGTGTGAGTCGCACCGTGCGAGGTTGAAAACCATCCTCGAGTCACGACGCGTCTATCGGCAGAACCAGACCGGTGAGCGTGAATACCTGGATGAGGCTCAGCGCGCCGAAGCCCGTACGAAAGCTGAAGAGCTGATCAAAGAAACCTGCGGCAGCTAACTTCTATTCAGCGTATTTTCGATGTTGAGGGTCGGTACCTCACATTAGAATCATCGCTGACGCTACAATACCTGCTCTTGTTAAGAGGAGCGCCGGTTTGATCGCCGCCAAGGACCCAGTCAACGATTCGACACAGGCATACCTGCCGGATTTCTGTGCGGCGAGCACGCTGTTCATTATCGTACTCGTTGCCGAGCTTATTGCGATCGCTCTGACGCTCGCCTCGTACGGACCTCAGCAACCGTTTCTAATCGCATTATCGAAAACCTCTTTTCTCATTCTCTGGATCGCTGTCCTGGGCACCGCGCTGCTGTGCCAGCTCAGGCCTTATCTCGAACGTGCCGGTCAAACCCGGGCATTCGTCATTGGCTTTGTCGTTCTTGAGGTGATGTGCCTGGTCGTGGCCGAAGGCGCATGGCAGGTAACGCGCATCTACGGTGAGTCTCTGATCATCGATGACACTCATGCGACCTTCATCATTCGAACCTTCGCGATCAGCTCAATCGTCATCGCGTTAGCCATGCGTTATCTGTACATCTCGAGCGAATGGCGGCGCAGCATTGTTCTTGAGGCGCAGGCACGAATCAGTGCATTGCAGGCGTTGATACGCCCGCACTTTCTATTCAACAGTATGAACACGATTGCCTCGTTGACGCGCACCGACCCGGCGCGTGCCGAAGAGGCGGTGGAAGATCTGTCCGATCTGCTGCGGGCCAATCTCGGCAACTCGACTAACCGGTCCTCGCTCAAGCAGGAGCTGGAGACTGCCGCCATTTACCAGCGCATCGAAAAGTTACGGCTGGGTGAACGGCTGACGGTACGCTGGGATATTGAAACGTTGCCGATGCGCGCCAAAATCCCGAGTCTGACAATTCAACCGCTGCTCGAGAACGCCATATACCACGGCATTGAGTTGTTACCGGACGGTGGTGAGGTGCGGGTTACCGGCAGCAAAGACGATACGCACCTCTCGATCTCGATCTCCAATCCGGTCGCGCCCGGTGAAAAACGCGCGACCAATGGCAACAAGATGGCCATGTCGAATATTCGACAACGATTCGAGCTGGCGTATGGGAGCAAGGCCAGCGTCAAGATCGCAGACGAAAGTGAGCGGTACACTGTCACTTTGCGGTTCCCATTAGACGAGGGTGGCACATGAAAGTCCTTATCGTCGACGACGAACAGCCCGCACGTGCCCGGCTAAGGCAGCTACTGGAAGACGAACCGGCCTACGAGTTCGCCGGTGAAGCTGAAAATGGGAGTGATGCAATCAGGCTCGCGGCGGAAGTGCAGCCGGATATCGTGCTGCTCGATATCCGCATGCCGGGCCTCGACGGCATCGAAACCGCCCGCCATCTGAACGCGTTGGATTACCCGCCCGCCATTGTCTTCGCAACCGCTTACGATGAGTACGCAATAGACGCCTTTGATGCGCGGGCAGTTGGCTATGTTCTAAAACCTGTCCGTCGCTCGCGACTTACGGCCGCCCTGGAACAGGCATCGAGGCTGGCGCCGAGTACCCTGACGTCGGTCGCGTCACAGGCCAAGCTCCCGGTCACCCGGCGACACGTGTGCGCACGCGCGCGCGGCGAGCTACGCTTGATCCCGATAGCAGAGATACAGTGCTTTCGCGCAGATCAAAAATACGTCACGGTTGACCATGAAAATGGTCGCGACCTGATCGATGAGTCATTGAAGGCGCTTGCCGATGAGTTCAGCGAGGATTTTGTACGGATCCACCGCAGTGCGCTGGTCGCCGTTCGATTTGTTGACCGAATTGAGAAGACTGCGGACGGAAAAAGTCTGCTTGTTCTTCGCGATAACTCGCAAGTCGAAGACAAAGAGCTGATAATCAGCCGCCGGCATTTAGCAGAAGTACGTCGGCGTCTGAAAGGAACTTAATACTCGTGAAAATTCGTATCGCAACCCGTAAAAGCGCTCTCGCGCTGTGGCAAGCCAACCATGTGGCTGCCGTATTGGAGAAGCTGCCCGAAGTCAGTGGCACCGAACTCCTGCCCATGTCTACAAAAGGTGATGAAATCCTTGACCGCAGCCTGCAAAAAATCGGCGGCAAGGGTCTTTTTATCAAGGAACTTGAGGTCGCCATGCAAAATGGCGAGGCCGATCTCGCCGTCCATTCGATGAAGGATGTCCCGGCAGAGCTGCCCGACGGTTTTTGTCTTGCCGCAACGATGACGCGCGCCAATCACAGGGACGCGCTGGTTACTCGAGACGGAAAACGAATCGATGAGTTGCCACAGAATGCGCTCATTGGCAGCTCCAGCCTGAGACGCCAGGCGCAGCTCAAAATGCTGCGTGCCGATTTTCGTATCGAACCGCTGCGCGGGAACGTCAACACGCGTCTCGCCAAACTTGAGAATGGCGACTATGACGCGATTATTCTCGCGGCGGCCGGTCTCGAACGACTTAAGCTCGACCATCACATCAGTCAGCAGTTCTTGCCGTCGGAAATGCTCCCGGCAGCCGCGCAAGGTGTTCTGGGCATTGAGTGCATGGAAAACAACACGCAACTGCGGGCCGTTCTTGAGCAACTGAGCGATCCGGTGACAGTCCAAACCACCGCGGCGGAACGGACGATCGCGCGTGTATTGAATGCCAGCTGTCAGTCGCCGGTTGCCGCTTACGCGACGATTTCCAACGAGACGCTCGCCCTGACGGCTCTGGTCGCTCACCCGGACGGCTCGCAATCGATTCGCGAATCCATTTCCGGCGCAGCGACTGAAGCAGAACAACTGGGTGAGGCATTAGCGGCGCGACTGCTCGAATGCGGTGCGCGTGAGCTTCTCGATACCATCGAGGCGATCAATGACTGATAGCCCGCTACATGGGGTCGGTGTTCTCGTCACTCGCCCACGTGCGCAGGCTGCAGAGCTCATCAATTTGATTCAGGACAACGGTGGTAAGGCCATTTGTTTTCCTGTTATTGAAATCGTACCGCGTGACAGCTCCGCTGTCGCCAGAGACGCCGCGGCTTTGCCCACACCCGATATCGCCTTGTTCGTCAGCCGCAATGCGGTGGCCCACGGCCTTGCCCACGCCGCGGCTCCGATAAACGGCGCAACAGGCCCGGCAACGGCTGCCGCCATCGAGGCGCGCGGCCAGTCAGTGCATATCCTGTCGAAGCGCGGCTTCGACAGTGAGAGTCTGCTTCAGGAACCCGCATTACAAGACGTCGCCGGCAAGAATATTCGCATTATCAGAGGCTTGGATGGCCGTGGATTGCTGGCCGAAACCCTCCGGGAACGAGGCGCAACAGTAGACTACCTGTCTGTCTATGAGCGCAGGTTGCCCGAGTGCAGCCCTGAATTACTCTCCGAGATCGAGGCCGCCTGGCACGATGGAAGCATTCACGCGATAACCGTCATGAGCGTGCAAACGCTTAGAAACCTGCTCGAAATGTTGCCCGACCGGTGCAGAAAACGAATTGCAGACGTGCCGCTGGTTACACCGGCAGCTCGTGTGATAAAAGAAGCGCTGGATCTCTGCCCTGCTGCAAGGACTTTTCTGGCCTCCGGACCGCAGGCTGCCGAGATGGTTGCGGCAATAATCGAAACACAAAGGACCGACCCCGGACTAGCAACATGAGCGACACCAAGAACGATATTCAAACAAGCGAAGATGCCGCCTTCGAGGTCGAAGCTGACGTTGAGGACAGCGAAGCAATGCCGACGCCCAAACGAGGTAATGGCATTGCATGGCTCGCACTGCTGCTTTCTGGCGTAGCGCTGGCCGCCGTTGCCTACATCCAGATAGAAGACTGGCTGTTAGATGACGATTCAACCGACGTTGATTACGGTGCCAGAATTGAAGCGCTTGACCGCCGCATCGATCGCTCCGACACATCGCTAGGCGATCTGGAGTCACGTTTCGGGCAGATATCGCACCCGGACGTGAGCGCCGATATCGACGCCGTGCGACGTGATGTTGAGGAGCGAATTCGATTGTTGAACTCCCTGCCCTCGCGCATGACGACAGTTGAAGACTCCGTTGCCTCGCTGGCCGGCATTTCCGCCGGTGCCCGACAAACTTTTTTGCTGGCCGAAGCCGAATACTATCTGCAGATCGGTAATGCTCAGCTGCAACTCGCCAATAACCCGCACCTGGCATCACTTGCACTGGGCATGGCAGACGAGCGCGTTACTCAGCTGTCCGACCCGGCATTGACGGCCGTGAGACGCGCCATCTCTGACGAACTGGCGGCACTTGAAGTAATGGAGAAACCGGATCTCGAGGGTGCCACTTTGACGCTCGCCAGCTTGGCGAGAGTCGTGGAATCGCTACCGCTGCTCAGCCGGGCAGCCGGGGACAACGCGGCCACCGAAGACGATGATGAGCAAAGCGGCGTTGATCGCGCCTGGGGATCTGTAAAAGACGCCATGTCAGGGCTGGTCAAGGTCACGCCGCCTGATGAGGCGAAACTCGCACTCGTAACGCCCGACTCAGAACATTTGCTGCGCAACAATATCGCGCTGCAATTACAGTCGGCACGTTTGGCGCTGCTGCGCGGGGAGCAGGCCATTTTCGAGCAATCGCTCGACGACACCAGTGCGTTGCTCAAGGCTTACTTCGACACACAAAGCGCCCAGGTTGAGAGCACGCTGTTAACGATTTCTGAAATTCGCGCTGACGTGTTTACTGTGGCTATGCCGGATATTTCCGAATCGCTGCGCTTGCTGCGTCAGTACCGAACGCTGAGCGAGACACTCGAGTGAAGATCGGCATCATTGTTGTACTGGCGCTTTTCGCGAGCGCCTTCGGTGCACATTTCCTGCTGTCAGACCCTGGTTACGTTGTTATCAACTTTCGCGGCTACGTCGTGGAAATGTCCGTTCCCGTGTTGGTCCTGCTGACAGCGGCACTCTTCGGGTTTATCTGGCTCGCTCGAAAGATAATTATTGCGCCACGCCGCATCGGCGAAGCGGCCGGGCGATACCGCTCAGCACGTTCCGGTCAAAAAATGACGCGCGGCATGATCGAGGTTGCCGAAGGCAATTTCGCTCGCGGTGAGCGTATGCTGGCGCGCGCCGCCAGCACCAGTGACTCGCCCTTGTTCAACTATTTACAGGCGGCACGGGCAGCACACCTGCAGGGACGCAACGAACGCCGCGACGACTGGCTGAAGCTCGCCTACCAGGAGGTTCCGGAGGCCGCGAACGCCGTATTGCTGACGCAGGCCGAATTTCAACTGGACCAGGGGCAGCATGAACAGGCGCTGGCCACCTTGCGGCGACTGGATGAGAATTCGAAGAATCACGGACACGCACTGGCACTCATGGGGCGTCTGTATTTTCGACTGGAAGACTGGGAGTCGCTCGGGCAGATACTGCCAAGGGTCAAAAAACACGCTCAGGTTAAAGCGGAAACCCTGGCCACCTGGACGGTTCGTATTCATCAGGAGCAACTCGATCGTGCCACGGACAGCGAGGCAATGGCCGCTGCGTGGAAAGCCGTGCCCAAGCCGCAGAAAAGCAATATATCAGTGCTGGAGGCTTACTACCGCGGACTGATGAGAACCGATCAACACCAAAGAGCGGAGAAAGAACTCGCTGCGACGCTCAAGTCCAACTGGCGTGGCCCTCTGGTGCGACTATTTGGACTCGTAGAGGGCGTGGACGCCAGCAAGCAGCTTAAAAAAGCGGAGGGCTGGCTCTCGAATCACAGCGATGATCCGGATCTCTTGTTGACGGCCGCGCGGCTTTGCCTGCGCAATGAGCTGTGGGGAAAAGCCCGAAGTTATCTCGAATCGGTAATCAGCCTCAGACCCACCCCCGAGGCCTACCAGGAATACGGTGCGTTGCTAAACCAGATAGGTGAAGCAGATGCCGCCGCAGAAGCCTACCGGGACGGTCTCGGCATGCTGGCCGGCAACAATCTGCCAGCCATTGAGCACATCACAACCGAAGGGTAGGAGGGCGCCCTGCGCGCTCCTACGGTTGGCTGCGCTTGCTGCGTAGCCATGCCGTCAGCGGCTCCCACTCGTCCCAGTCCGGCCATGCCAGGTACTCCGGCAATTCGAAAATACCCAGACCGCGTGTATACGCACGAACGTAATTCTGCGCTTCTCGAAGCGTGGCCACGTACGGGACTCTCGCCTTGCTCAGGTACTCGTCCAGATCGTCAAAAATCAGCGTATTGTCACGAACGCGATTTGCCACCACGGCGATCTTTGCCTGCTTCTTCACAATCTTGGGAACGCCTTTCAACTCTTCCATAAAGGTTGTTGTGGCCTGCATGTCGATTGTTGATGGCAACACCGGTACGACGATCGTCTCAGCGTGCTTGACGAGGTCCGTGAGTTCCGCGCCATGCGAGCGTGCCGGAGCATCGATCACCATGATATCGGCATTTCGCGGCGCGTGTTTGAGGCCGTCTTCAAACCCGGCAACACTCGCGATGCTCGCGCGACTCTCCGGCCGTCTCGCCAGCCAGTCCAGACTGGATCGTTGCGGGTCGTAGTCCGCAAGGGCAACAGCAGCACCTTGGGTCGCAAAATAAGAAGCAATATTTGTAGCAAGCGTGCTCTTACCGCAGCCACCTTTCGCATTCAGTACCATTATGTGCCGCATGTCGCTCTCCAAGGGCAGTTTGTTAGTTTGATTGGTAGTTTATGTAAACTACAGATGCCAGATTAAAAAGTCCATTGAGCTCAGTTTCAACAAGTGATCTATGTAATGCGTGTTCCCTATAAAAAAATGCACGGCACCGGAAACCTGATCCTGATTGTCGATCAGCGTGCCACGCAATTACCGGTGCCTGACGCCGAAAAGTTGCGCAAACTCGCAAGCGAGACGAGCGGCCCCGGCTTTGATCAGTTGATGTGGCTGACTCCGGCCGATAACGACACCAGTGTTGCGCGCTATCGGGTATTCAATGCAGACGGATCGGAAGTCGAACAATGTGGAAATGGCGTACGTTGCGTGGCGCGATATCTTGCAGACGCGGATAAGCATCAGCAGGAATTTACACTGCAAAGCCCGGCCGGACTGATCACTGCGCGCGTTCATTCAGACGGCATGGTTGCCGTCGCTATGGGCACGCCCCAATTTGAGCCCACACAGATACCGTTTGTGGCCGACCGGGCAGCCGATACCTACGTCCTGACGGTCGGCAATGAAGAAATCCTGATCAGTGCCGTTTCCATGGGTAACCCACATGCCGTTCTGCAGGTAGCGGATGTTCAGTCAGCCCGGGTTTGGGAAATCGGACCACAAATAGAACACCATGCGCGCTTTCCGGAATCGACGAATGTCGGTTTTATGCACGTCAGGGACCGTAAAAACATTGATCTGCGCGTGCACGAGCGCGGCGTCGGTGAAACCGCAGCATGCGGCACGGGCGCGTGCGCCGCCGTTGTGTCCGGTCAACGGCTGGGTCTGCTCGACGACGAGGTCGCAGTTCAACTGCCCGGTGGTCAAGTCATGGTAAGCTGGCCTGGCGGCGAAGCGCCTGTTTGGCTCAAGGGCAACGCCGAATTGATCAACGAAGGAATGCTGGATCTATAAAAATGGGCGAGATATGAGCACGCAAGCAGAAGTCGACTACGCTGACGAAGAACCCTCAGAACAGGCGGTCCATGATTACCTGGCCGCGCACCCCGATTTTTTTGAAAATCACCCCAAT
Source organism: Gammaproteobacteria bacterium (assembly GCA_009937445.1). GTDB lineage: Bacteria > Pseudomonadota > Gammaproteobacteria > Steroidobacterales > Woeseiaceae > UBA1847. The sequence goes on from JAACFM010000063.1 coordinate 9,381, forward strand.
CTGCTGAACTCGCTGCACTTGCCGCACGCTACAGGCGGTGCCATATCGCTCGTCGAGCGGCAAATATCCGTGCTTCGTCAGAAAGACCTGAAGCTTGAAAAACAACTTAAGGAACTGATCGGCGTAGCGCGGGCGAATGACCTGCTGTCCGCCAAGATTCATGAGCTCACGATGCAGCTATTGTCAGCCCACGACCTGAAAACGACGGTCATTGCGCTCGAAGAAGGAATGCGCAGCGGCTTTTCTGCGGATCAGGCGGTTCTGGTTGTGTTTGGCGATCCAAAGGCATTCGATGATATTGATGCGGGCCGCTTTTTTCGCGTTATCGAAAAAGACGCCGAAGCCTTAAGTCCGTTCAAGACCTTCCTCGGTGGCAGCTCCGCTCGGTGTGGACAAATCCGGGATGCTCAGCGCGACTTCCTGTTCAAGGAAGACGCCGGCGAAATAGGTTCAACGGCGCTGGTACCGCTTATCAACGATACAGAAATAGGCTTTCTCGCCATCGGCAGCAGCGATGCAAATCGATTTCATCCAGGCATGAGTATCGACTTCCTGACGCGTCTTGGCGACCTCGTCGCAGGTGCCTTGAGACGCTACTAAGGGCGCTCGCTGTGGATAACACAGACTGGATTGATAGATTTATTCGGCATCTTGAATTTGAACGCCGATTATCGCCGCAGACCTGCAAAAATTACCGTCACGACCTCGAGTCGCTGCTCGCTTTTCGCGAGTATTCGGGCATTGATTCCTGGGGCGGGATGGACAGCGAACATTTTCGCGCGTTTTCTGCTTCGTGCTACCGCAAAGGACTCAGCGCCCGCAGCATTCAGCGCCGACTCTCAGCCTGCAGGACCTTCTTTCGCTATCTGATTCGGGAACAGCACGTCGACAAACATCCGGTTGTGGGTGTGTCGGCACCAAAGGGTAAGAAACGGCTGCCTGGCAACCTCGACGCGGACCGGATGGCCCGTTTACTCGAAATACCGGGCAAAGGTCCCCTGGTCGAGCGCGATCGCGCGATACTTGAGCTCCTGTATTCCTCCGGTTTGCGATTGTCAGAACTCACCGACCTGAACTGCGGCGACGTGGATATGAGCGACGCGACGGTCCGGGTGACCGGCAAAGGGAACAAGGACCGTATCGTCCCGGTCGGCCGTAAGGCACTGCAAGCGCTCGCACGCTGGGATCAATCGCGCGTGCAGCTCGCGCTAGCAGACGAGAAGGCCTTGTTCGTCAGTAATCGAGGTACTCGAATCAGCGGCCGCTCAGTGCAGGCTCGCGTCAATCACTGGGCCAAGAAGCAAGGCATAGACGCCAACGTATATCCTCACCTGTTCCGCCATTCCTTCGCGACACACCTGCTCGAATCCAGCCATGATCTACGCGGTGTACAGGAGCTTTTGGGCCACGCCAACATATCCACGACGCAGGTGTACACACACCTTGATTTCCAACATCTGGCCCAGATATACGACCAAACACATCCGCGGGCGCGAAAAAAAGACTAGTCCACTGCGCCAAAACAGGAAGAACACCATGGAACAATTTCGAGGGACGACCATTGTCTCCGTTCGCCGCAATGGCAAAGTCGCCATCGCCGGTGATGGTCAGGTCAGCATGGGCAATACCGTCATGAAAGGTAACGCCCGAAAAGTTCGTCCACTGGCCGGCGGGCGAGTAATTGCCGGATTCGCGGGCGGCACGGCCGACGCGTTTACCCTCTTCGAGCTCTTCGAAAGCAAGCTTGAACAGTACGGCAATCTCACCCGGGCAGCGATCGAGTTAGCCAAAGAGTGGCGTACTGATCGGCGACTGCGGCGACTTGAGGCGCTGCTGTGCGTCGCGGACACCGAATCGTCATTCATCATATCCGGCAATGGCGATGTCATCGAGCCCGAGAACGACCTTATGGCTATCGGTTCCGGCGGCCCCTATGCACAAGCCGCAGCACTCGCCCTGTTGCACAACACGGACATGGAAGCGGCAGAAATCGTCAAGAAAGCCCTGCTGATCGCCGGCGATATCTGTGTGTTCACTAACCAGAACATCATCATCGAAGAATTGTAATGTCTCAAATGACCCCCAGAGAAATCGTCCAGGAACTGGACAAACACATCATCGGCCAGAATGACGCCAAACGCGCCGTCGCAATCGCGCTCAGAAATCGATGGCGACGCGTACAGGTGGAAGAGCCCCTGCGCAGCGAAATTACGCCAAAAAACATCCTGATGATCGGCCCAACCGGCGTCGGCAAGACCGAAATATCACGTCGCCTGGCGCGACTGGCCCGGGCGCCGTTTATCAAGGTCGAAGCCACCAAGTTCACCGAGGTTGGTTACGTGGGCCGCGAGGTCGACAGTATTGTTCGTGACCTTATGGATGTGTCCATCAAGCTGATCCGTGAAGACGCGATGGCGAAAGTCAGACATCGCGCAGAGGACGCAGCAGAGGAACGCGTACTCGACGCACTGTTACCACCACCATCACCCGGTGTGGGGTTCACATCGGAAGCAGAACCCGTCGACAGTGATACGCGACAGAAATTTCGCAAAATGCTGCGTGAGGGCAAACTCGACGACAAAGAGATCGAAATCGATATTCAGGCCCTGCCTGTCGGCGTCGAAATCATGGCTCCACCTGGCATGGAAGAAATGACCAGCCAGTTGCAGGGCATGTTTCAGAATTTAGGCGGCAACCGCAGCAAGACACGCAAGCTCAAGGTCAAAGAGGCGTTTCGCCATTTGACCGATGAAGAAGCCGCGAAAATGCTGGACGAGGAAGAGCTCAAAACACAGGCGCTCGAAGCGGTCGAGCAACACGGTATCGTGTTTCTTGATGAGCTGGACAAAGTGACACGCAGCTCCGGAACACAGGGAGCAGACGTTTCGCGTGAAGGCGTTCAGCGTGACCTGTTGCCGCTGGTAGAAGGCTCAACGGTCAACACGAAGTACGGCATGGTCAAGACGGACCACATACTCTTTATCGCATCCGGCGCTTTTCACATCTCGAAACCCTCTGACCTGATACCGGAACTGCAGGGACGTTTCCCGATCCGCGTTGAGCTGAAGTCGCTGACGACCGAGGACTTCGTCCGAATCCTGACCGAACCGGACGCATCACTGACGTCTCAATACGGTGCACTCCTGAACACAGAAGAAGTACAACTCGACTTCACAGAAAGCGGCGTACGGCGAATCGCCGAGGTCGCTTTTCAGGTGAACGAAAATACCGAGAACATCGGCGCGCGGCGCCTGCATACCGTTATGGAGCGACTCCTGGAAACGATCTCGTTTGAGGCCTCTGACAAGAGCGGCACGAAACTGACCGTGGATGCCGATTACGTCAATGATCATCTGGCTGAGCTGGCGCAAGACGAAGACCTGAGCCGCTACATCCTGTAGGAGCGGCCCTGTAGGAGCGGCCCCTAGGCCGCGAAACCTTACAGCCAGCAAATGCCGGGATGAGAATACTTACAGATCGCTTCACTCACAGGCGCTAACCTGCAAGTATTCTCATCCCGGCACTCTTAGCACTGGCCCAACCTGTAGGCCACAGGTATCCTCACGTGATGAACTCATCGAACGACAATTCGACCCACTTCGGCTACAAGACGGTCGCGTCTGACGACAAGGCTGACATGGTACGTAGCGTGTTCGATTCGGTCGCGAGCCGCTATGACGTCATGAACGACCTCATGTCCGCCGGCCTGCACCGCTTGTGGAAGCGTTACACAATCGATCAGGCCGCTATCAAGCCCGGTAACGTGGTGCTTGATCTGGCTGGAGGTACCGGCGACCTTGCATGTGAGTTCGCGCGAAAAGTCGGTAAAGACGGCCACGTCGTTCTCGCGGACATCAATGCCGCCATGTTGGAACAGGGTCGTCGTCGATTGATCGACGCCGGATTGTCCAGCAACGTAACCATCGCCCAGGTTGATGCACAGGACCTGCCTTTCGAAGACGCTGCGTTCAACTGCATTACCATGGCATTCGGTCTGCGCAACGTAACAGACAAAGACGCCGCACTGGCATCCATGCTGCGGGTACTTAAGCCCGGCGGCAAAGCAATGATTCTCGAGTTCTCAGAGCCCAACAAGGCGATAAAGCCGGCCTATGACCTGTACTCGTTCAAAGTGCTCCCCACACTTGGAAAGCTTGTCACCAATGACCCGGACAGCTATCAGTACCTGGCGGAGTCGATACGCATGCATCCGGATCAGGAAACGCTGAAGTCGATGATGGAAACAGCCGGATTCGAACGCTGCCGTTTTCACAACATGGCAGCGGGTATTGTCGCCCTGCACATCGGTTACCGGATCTAAAAACCTATGGACGCTCTTGAAGCCGCACTGCGCCCGATCGCCGGGCTACTGAACAGGAATATTCAGGACTCAACGCCTGCGCGTGAGCTGTGTGCAGAGCTTTCCGGAACGGTTGTCGCTGTTCGAGTGCGTGACACGGCGCTCGCTGCCTATTTTGTTATCGACGACGCGCTTGCTGTTGTCACCTCATCATCCGAGGAACCGGACGTCGTCATTACCGGTTCGATTCTTACGTTAGCGAAAATGGTCGGGCAATCAGGGGAGGCTGCAATCCGTGACGGATCTCTGGATCTGACGGGCGACGCGGAAACAGCGGGGCAATTTCAACGACTGCTGTCCCTCGCAAAACCTGACATCGAAGAAGAGCTGTCGGGAATTGTTGGCGATGCAGCGGCGCATCGGCTCGGCGAGCTTGCCCGCGGTGTGGGCCGGTGGGGGCGCAGCGCACGCAGAACGATGGGCAGCAATATTCGCGAATACCTGCAGGAAGAAAGTCGCGACGCACCAAGCCGCGACGAGACCGACAGATTCAGCGACGCCGTCAGCACACTGCGAGATGATGTTGACCGTTTTGAAGCTCGCTTGAATCGACTTCGGGGTAAAAACTGACATGGGTCGGCGGCATACCGTATTCCGGATGATCGCGATCCAGCGTGTATTGGTGAAATATGGGCTGGACGATGTCATCAAGGAGACGCACTTGCTACGTCCCTTGCGCTTCCTTTTTTATCTCATGCCGCGTCGACGTGACCGCTCAGCACCGCTGGGCGAGCGAATCCGGCTGGCTCTCGAAGAGTTGGGGCCGATATTTGTCAAGTTCGGCCAGGCGATCTCAACACGGCGCGATCTGATCCCTGCCGACATTGCTGATGAACTTGCGAAACTACAGGATGCGGTACCTCCGTTTCCTGTGGAGCAGGCCGTCGCAATCATCGAGGGCGCCTACGGCGAATCCGTTGACACCGTTTTTGATCGCTTTGATCAGGAACCATTGGCCGCCGCCTCAATCGCCCAGGTGCATACCGCGAAACTGAAAGCCGGTCATGAGGTCATCGTCAAGATCCTGCGCCCCGGTGTACAGGAGCAAATCGAAAGTGATCTGGCGGTTCTCAAGCTATTGGCCGGACTGGCGGATCGCTACTGGGAGCACGGTAAGAGACTGCGGCCACTCGAGCTCGTTGACGAGTATGAGCACACGATTCTTGATGAACTGGACCTGATGCGCGAGGCCGGTAACGCAGCGCAGCTGAAACGAAACTTTCAGGGTTCGAACATGCTGTATGTACCGGACGTCTTCTGGGACTACTGTCGGCCGGAAGTCCTCGTTCAGGAGCGTATATACGGTACACCGATCAGTGACATGGACGCCTTGCAGGAAGCAGGGACCAATATTCAGGTCCTCGCCGAAAACGGTGTCGAGATATTCTTCACGCAGGTCTTCCGGCATAACTTTTTTCACGCGGACATGCATCCGGGCAACATCTTCGTCATTATGACGGATCCCGCACGACCGAAGTACGCCGCAGTCGATTTCGGGATCGTTGGTACGCTGAGTCCGGAGGACCAGCGTTATCTCGCCGAAAATTTCCTCGCGTTCTTCGACCGCGACTACCAGCGCATTGCCAAGCTGCATCTTGACAGCGGCTGGGTTCCCGCCGGTACGCGTGTCGATCAGTTAGAGACTGCAATTCGTACCGTATGCGAACCCATTTTCAACAAGCCCTTATCTGAAATATCGTTCGCTCAGATGCTGATGCGCTTGTTCCGGGTAGCGCAACGCTTCGACGTCGAAATACAGCCGCAGATGATCTTGCTGCACAAGACCCTGTTCAACATCGAAGGGCTCGGACGACAACTCTATCCGCAGCTGGATCTTTGGAAGACCGCCCATCCTGTGCTGAAGCGATGGATGGATGAGCAGGTAGGAGGCCGTGCAGTGCTCAAGGACCTGCGTCAGAATCTTCCACAGTTTCGCGATGCGATGCGGGAGCTTCCCGGCATCATTCAGCAGCTCGGCGAGCAGGTCTCTGAAGGGCGCATCAAGTTTGATATGCAATCGCCTGAGCTCCGACGGATTCAGGAACAACTGGCAACACAACAGCGACAGCGTTTTTGGTTAACGGCTGCCGCAACGGCTGTCGTCTCCGGGACTCTGATGTTGACGCTGGGCTCCTTACCTGAGCTTGCGTGGTTGTTGCTCGGGGCGGGTGCTTTTGCCGTGTACGCCGCGCGCCCTTGATTTCGGGATTGCGTCTGCTCTGGACGATGGGCGGCGCTGCATTCGTCGCCATCGGTGCGATTGGCGTCATTTTGCCGCTACTGCCCACAACACCTTTTTTGTTGCTGGGCGCTTATTGTTTCGCGCGCTCTTCGCCCAGATTGCACGACTGGCTGCTAAATCATCGCAGCTTTGGGCCACTGATCAGTAACTGGGATCGATACGGCAGTATCGATCGCCGCTCCAAACGCATTGCATTGGTCGTCATTCTCCTGACGCTGGGTATCTCTCTGGCTATCGGCATAGCGTGGTGGGCACTCGCGGCTCAAACTGTCGTTCTGGCCATGGCCGCAACGTTTGTTCTGACACGTCCTGACCCACCCGATCCTGGCTGAGAACAAACCCGATTTGCTGGTCTGCGCACGACCGGCCAATTGAAAAATTGATCATTTGTACAAAACGCTGGTGTTAAGTAGTCTGCATGCGATGATATTGACGACCCCGACCCCGGCAAGGACCATTGTCGATACGCTCACCTGGCTGAGAGTGGCAGATGTTAGGCCGTCAGCAGACTGTCGACGTGAACCGATTTGAAACATCAGTGGCCAACGCTTCCCGTATCCATCGCGGGCCTGTTCCTGACCGTGTGCTCGGTGGTGCTCCTTCTTGATCTCAGGATTGAGGCTGATGTGTACGGTCTCCTTGGCCAAAATGATGCGGCCGTCCAGAAGTTTGAGCATCTGTCAGAACGAACGCCCGGTCTAGAGGAGTTACTCATTATCTGCGACCGCGAGTTCATACTGGACCGGCATACGCTCGGACAGATCGCACAGATTGATGGCGTAAAAGCGCACACCCGTTCGTATCTGCAGAGTGGCAAATCACCCGTATACGGGTTTTCACTCGCGGTTGATGTGGCGGATTGGCACGAAACGCAGCCGATCATTCATTCGACAAACAACGTGCTGCAAGGCGCCGCCGCCCCTTGTGGCCTGACGGGCACACCGGCCGTCGTCTTCGAAATGCAAAGCAGAGTGGATAAGGACTTGCGCGTGGCGATCGCTTTGGCGGTTGTGCTGGTCAGCCTGTTGTTCGCCTTTGTCTACCGTATCGGCTTGCTTGCCCTGTTAATGATGATCCCGGTCGGACTGGGTATCGTCTGGGGTCTCGCCGCCTACAGCCTGATACGAACGGAGCTTACGTTGCTGGCAGCCACAGTGCCGACCTTGCTGATCGGCATAGGCATCGATCATTGCGTCCACATGATTCAGTCCTGCCGATACGCCATGGCACATGATCAGATACCCCGCAACCAGGCCGTCATCGTCGCCTGGAAACGCATGTTGAGGCCCGTCACGCTGGCCAGCCTGACGACGGCCATCACCTTCCTCGCTCTGACACGCGCCAACCTCAGTGGGTTTGTCGACCTGGGGTGGTCCGGTGCCTTGGTCACGCTTGGCGTATACATCGCCTGCATGGCATTGCTGCCCATCGTCCTGTTGTATTGCCCGGAACGCTTGCTGGCCCGCAATGTCGCGTTTGACGCGCCCATGCGCCATCTGGCGCTGCATATTGAACGTCGCGGCGTCTTGCTGTCGTCACTCGCGGTCATACTGGCACTGCTTGCGTCGTTAAGTGCCAGCCAGCTTGAGCTTCTGAGTGATAATCAAAAACTTGAAACTGGCGGATTGTTATCCCGTGATTTGCAGGCGCGGGTTGCCGAGGAGCATGGCCTCAGCACCTCTCCGCTGCTGTTGCTTTTTTCAGATCCGGATGACAGCACCGAACTGCTTGCGGCTACTGAACGACCGGCTGAGATCAACTCGCTGATGGCTGTGGCCGACGTCGACGGCCTGTTGCAGGTGCATACGGTTGCTAATCCGTTTGTGCGCGCCGAGTACAACCGGACCATCCAGGTGCTGGACGAGTGGATCGCCTCCCGCTCTCAACTCCCGCATCGATGCGCTGCTCAACAAGGACGTGACGACCGTCTTGCCAATCGCCGCTATCTCAATATTCCTCGTGCTTGTTATCGGAACACGCAGTTTGCTGCTCCCATGCATTATCCTTGTTCCCCTGTTGCTGGCGCTCGTCTGGCTCGCCGGGCTCATGAGCCTGTTCGGCATAGCGGTCTCCGCGGTCACTATTGCCATCGCACCGCTGGTACTGGGCATTGGCGTTGATGGGGGCGTTCATTTCATCTCGTCATGGAAACGCCACAAGGGTGATCTCGAGCAGGTGTTTGCGGAGACCGGTCTGGCCATCCTGGTCACGGTCACAACATCGGTCGCTGCGTTCGGAACATTCATCGCCTCTAATAGCCCATCCCTGATTCGCTTCGGTTCCCAGGCGTCCCTCGCACTGATCGGCTGTCTGGTTGTCACGCTGATTGTTTTACCAACGATCGCAAGACGGTGCTTGCCTGCCGACGATTCCCAACCGGACGAGGTAAGCTGATGCTGCGTGCACTTGCTCGATTAATTTTGCGGATAGGCGGCTGGACCATTGTCGGTGCAGTCCCCGATGTGCCCAAAGCCGTGCTCATCGCGGCACCACACACGTCGAACTGGGACGGCTTCTGGGCGCTGACCTACAAGGTCGCCGTTGGCCTGGATGTGAAGTTCTTTGCGAAACAATCTTTGTTCTGGTTTCCACTCGGAAATTTGCTGAAAGGCTTGGGTGGCGTGCCCCTAAACAGGTCGCAAGCCATGTCAGCTGTGCAACAGGCTGTTTCCATGTTTGAGGCTGAGGAGCACTTCTTCTTCGGTCTTGCGCCGGAAGGAACCCGAGCCTTGCGCGACGCCTGGAAATCCGGCTTCTACCGGATCGCCAAGGCCGCCGATGTCCCGGTATTTCTGGGCATGATTGACTACCGCAGGAAACAGGTCGGCGTCACCATCCGACTCGACCTCAGTGACGACATTGCAGCGGATTTGGCGAAAATTCAGATGTTTTATGCCTCGGTTGAGGGGCGCTGGCCCGAAAAGGCCACGCCCATCCGTTTCCAATCATAAGAACACAATAAAACAGCGCAGCCCGGGGAATTCTTCTTTACTATTCGCCACCAAATGGAAGATCAAAAAACATACAAACGTCCTATCCGCAGCTTTGTGCGACGAACCGGGCGACAAACGCCGTCTCAGCAAAAAGCGCTCGAAACCCTGTGGCCGGTGCTTGGCATTGAGCACACGCCGGAACCGCTGGATCTGGAGGCCGTATTTGGACGAACGGCACCGACTGTTCTGGAAATTGGTTTCGGGAACGGCGAAACACTGGTCCAGCAGGCAACTGAAAACCCGGACCAGAACTACATCGGCATCGATGTCCACGAACCCGGTGTTGGTCACTGCCTGCTGAAGGCAGAGGAGGCGCACATCAGTAACCTGCGTCTCTTGATGCACGACGCGATCGACGTCCTTACGCATCAGATCCCGCCGCTCTCGTTATCCCGCGTCAACCTCTACTTCCCAGACCCGTGGCCCAAAAAACGTCATCACAAGCGCCGGATCGTACAACCTGAATTCCTCGCGTTGATTGACAGCCGTCTCGACAGTAACGGCACACTGAATATTGCCACCGACTGGGCGAATTACGCCGAGCACATCGATGAGGTCATGGCGCAGTCCGTTCGCTTTTTTTGCGCCGAACGCCGCGAGCACGATGGTGACCAGCCGCTTGACCGGCCGCGCACCAAATTCGAACGGCGCGGCCTCAGGAAGGGACATCGAATCCACGACTGGTGCTTTAAAAAATCGAATAAAAGCTAAATGGGCTTGCGAAACGGCGCGCGTGACCTATAAATAGTACATAGAGGATTTTTTCTGCAGAAGGCGTTACGCGCATGAACATTCAATTTCCTGCGATCGGCAATTGGTTTCGCAGACCAGACGGAACGTTGTTCGAAGTCGTCGCTGTTGACGAAGAGGATGGCACGGTCGAAATTCAGCAGTTTGACGGCACAATAGGCGAAGTTGACATCGAAAACTGGCCACAGATGATGCTGGTCGAGGTCAGCGCTCCCGAGGATTGGTCCGGCTCTGTTGATATGGATCCCGACGACTTCGTTGGCAGAAGTGAGGGCGATATGCCCAACGGCTTTCACGACCCGCTGGCGTTTCTCGATAATCAATAACTACATGCTGTCCGGCCCGCTGACGTAAATTTCTCCGTCCCGAACCATCACGTCGACCTTTCGCAACGTCTTGCCCGACCCTGGGCCGGCGAAACAGTGACCCGTTGTGATTTCGTAGGTCGCGCCGTGCGACGAACAGATGATCGCTGACTTGTCTTTGGTCAGGAATTTGCCCGGCGACCAGTTCAGCGGATGCCCTACGTGTACGCAAAAATTCTGATAGGCGAAAACGTTTTCGCCCTGGCGGACAACAAACCCGCGGAACGGCCAGTCGCCGTCGCCGATTGCAAACTCCCGACATCCCGGATCCTCTAACTCGTCCAGAGAACCAACGCAAATCTCCTGTTCATTCATGCAGCAGACCTTTCATTCCACGGCGCGACCTTGAAGAGCAGCAACATGCCAGGAATCGCCAGGGCGGTGCAAAGCAGGAAGAAATTCGTCCAGCCAACCTGTTCGACAATTAGCCCTGTCGTCGCATTCGCAAAAATACGCGGAACGGAAACCAGTGCGGAGAATAAAGCAAACTGTGTCGCAGCGAATGCCGGGTTAGTTGATCGCGCCATATAAGCGATTAATGCGGCCGATCCTAATCCTACGCCGAGATACTCGAACGCCGTCGCGGCACCCAGCATCCAGAGGTTGTTGCCGACAATGGATAGCAACGCAAATCCCAATATGCTGACGACCTGAACAAGACCGAAAAGCCACAGGGCGCGATTGATTGACAGCTTGACCATGACCAACCCGCCCGCCATGCCACCAACGATCGCCGCGACGAGCGACGCGAATTTCGCGACGGTGCCGATTTCTGTGCGGGTGAACCCAAGGTCGATATAGAACGGCGTTTGCAGTGCGGTCGCCATATTGTCGCCAAGCTTGTAGAGGAACAAAAATGCCAGCACCAGCATCGCCTCGCGAAATCCGGCGCGGCCGATAAACTCGCGAAAGGGTTCAATGACGGCGTCTTTCAGGGTCCGGGGTGCAGCGGGGTGCCTGTCGGGCTCAACGATGCTCAACGTCAGAACGATACCGATAATCATGAAACCGGCAACGATCACGAAAACGCTATGCCAGGGAAGATGGTCGGAAAGAATCAACGCGAGGGAACCGGGAACCAGACCGGCGAATCGGTAAGCCTGAACGTGTACGGCATTGCCAAGCCCGAGCTCTACATCGGGCAATAACTCGCGACGGTAGGCATCCAGCACCACATCCTGACTCGCACTAAAAAATGCAACTGCAGCTGCGAGATAGGCGATAGTCCAAATCGAGAACTCCGGCTGCAGGTAGCCCATGGCCGCTATCGAAACTGCCAGCGACAGCTGCGTGACCAACATCCAGCCACGCCTGCGCCCCAGGAATGGCAAAGTGTAGCGGTCCATTATTGGGGACCAGACAAATTTCCACGTGTAGGGAAAACCAATGAGTGAAAAGAAGCCGATCTCCGC
>JAACFM010000148.1 GCA_009937445.1 Gammaproteobacteria bacterium
ACGGCCTTTGCGACATGGTCGAGGATGACGATATTCACTTAACTATCAGTACTTTTAGTGATAGTCTTGACGCCGTTGGTCAACAGCTGGTGGATCTGGCGAATGATCATGGTGGGCGTGACAATGTGTCGATAATGCTTGCACAGGTTAAGGAAGCCTTCCCGGCAAAAAAGGGCCTGTATGCGAAACTTTCCGGCTTATTTCGTTCCTAGACAGTGAGCTAGGAAGGTAAAGACTCAAGAGCGAGAAATAATGGCAAGGTTAATTCTTAGTCTGGACAATCAAGTCTTGGCTGAATACAACATGAGCAAAGAGCGTTACACAGTTGGTCGCCTTCCGGACAATGACGTGCGAATTGATAACGCGGCTGTAAGCGGTCATCACTCTCTGATCATCAATATCCTTAATGACTCCTTTCTTGAAGACCTGAACAGTACCAATGGCACCTATGTCAATGGCAAGCTGGTCAAGAAACACGCTTTACAGCACGGTGACGTCATTACGATTGGTCATCATCAATTGCGATTCTCAGATGAACAGTCAGGCGAAACCGATCAAGACGAATTCGAAAAGACCATGGTTATTCCGACGGGTCAGCAAAATGCTGATCAGCTCGCGAGAGCCGAAGCGGCTGCAGAAAAAGCCGCAGCCGAAGCCGCATCTAAAAATCAACCAGACGAACGCGCTCGTGCCGAATCCGTTACCGCCGAAGCTGTAAAACTTTATCCTGATGAAGCTGCGGACCTGCATGAGAAGCCCAAGCCCCCGCATATCGGCGAGAAAGTCCCACACACTGACACCTCGTATGGCATCAATCCTGCCGATGCTCCAAAAGCCCTGCCGCTTGCCAAACTGCAAGTATTGAGCGGCGCTTTTGCAGGTCGTGAACTCGAACTTACAAAGGCTTTGACTACGCTGGGTCGTCCAGGCGTACAGGTCGCTGCCATCACTCGTCGAGCCGAGGGTTATTACATCGTGCACGTCGAGTCGGGCGAAGAAGACGATTTCCCATTGGTGAATGGACAACCCACCGGCGCGCAAGCGCGCAAATTGCAAGACAACGACGTCGTGCAACTCGCGGGTGTCAAGATGGGATTCTTCGCGTCCTAGACAAGCGTCCGAACACCGGGGGTCAGTGATAGCCCTCGTCGGGAAAATCACCGTAGGTGTCCGGCACCCAATTCTCAAACTTGGTATAGCGGCCAACAAACGTCAGCGGAAAATCACCGATTGGGCCGTTGCGCTGTTTCGCGATCGCGATATCAGCAATTCCCTTACGCGGCGTATCCTGGTTGTATACCTCTTCGCGATAAATGAAAAGAATAAGATCGGCGTCCTGCTCGATAGCGCCGGACTCACGAAGATCTGACATGACCGGTCGCTTGTCAGTGCGCTGCTCGACGCTTCGGTTGAGCTGCGACAGCGCTATCACCGGGCATGAGAGCTCTTTTGCCAGGGCCTTCAATCCGCGGGAAATCTCGGAGATCTCCGTCGCACGATTTTCTTTGTTCCCAGGCACTTGCATCAACTGCAAGTAATCCACCACGATAAGTCCAAGACCGTGTTCGCGCTGTAGTCGCCGCGAACGTGCCCGTATTTCACCGGGCGACAGTCCCGGCGTGTCGTCGATATAAATCGGCGCTTCCGACATCAATTGCACAGCCGTATTGATCCGTGACCAGTCTTCATCGGGGAAATTACCGGTGCGCAGGTGCGTCTGATCTACACGACCGAGTGATGAAATCATTCGGAATGCGAGCTGTTGAGCCGGCATTTCCATCGAAAAAATTGCGGTGGGCACCTGGGACCCGATAGCCGCGTTTTCGGCTATGTTAACGGCCAAAGTGGTTTTACCCATTGACGGTCGACCGGCAATAATAACGAGATCGCCGGGTTGCAGGCCGGCCGTCATCTTGTCAAATTCGTTGTATCCGGTAGAAATACCAGTGATATCCCCATCGGACTGGTGCAACGTGTCGATGCGATCGACGGCTTCGGGGAGAATATCCTTCAGGGATTTGAAACCCTTCTTGCCACGCGTGCCCTTATCAGCAATTTCGAAGACCATTTTTTCAGCATCTTCGAGTACTTCGGCGGCTGTGCGTCCATCGTTGGTAAACGCACTCCCAGCGATTTCGTTGCCCGCACTGATCAGGGATCGTAGCGTCGCCCGCTCCCGAATAATATTCGCGTAAGCTCTGGCGTTGGCGGCACCCGCCGTTTCATTGGACAAAGTCGCCAGGTATTCAAGGCCACCGGCGTTTTCAAGTTCGCCGCGGCTATCAAGATGTTCAGATACGGTGACAACGTCACACGCACTCCCGCTCTCGGACAGCGCGGCAATTGCGGAAAAAATCAGGCGGTGATCTTTGCGGTAAAAGTCGTCCGCCGTAATAACGTCGCCGACCTTGTCCCATGCCAATTTGTCCAGCATCAACCCGCCAATCAGGGATTGCTCCGCTTCTATGGAGTTAGGCGGTACTTTGAGGCGCTGTTCTGCACCCCCGTCAAGCATTCCATCGTCAAACGCTCGGGCCATTCCCAGATTTCCTTAGCCAGTATTGAGTCTGAAACAAAGGTAACACAAGCCGGCCATACAAGTGGGCCGGCCAAAGTACTACTCAGCTGCGACGACTCGAACCGTTACTTCAGCATTCACATCACCGTGCAGATGCACACCGATTTGGTATTCGCCAAGCTGATGGATAGGACCATCCGGCATGCGAATTTCGCTGCGCTCAACTTCGACCTGAATTGCAGCAAACGCATCGGCGATGTCGATCGGGCCGACAGAACCAAACAGTTTGTCCTCGCTTCCCGCATTTGCCGGGATGACGAGCTCGACGCCGTTGATACTCTTCGCACGAGCCTCGGCTTTTGCACGTTCTTCAGCTGCCGCTTGCTCAAGCTCGGCTCGCCGTGCTTCGATCTGCTCCATATTCTTGGATGTCGCCAGCGCCGCCTTGCCCTGCGGTAGCAGGAAGTTACGACCATAGCCCGGCTTGACCTTAACTAGATCGCCGATACCACCAAGATTTTCAACGCTTTCCAACAAAATAACGTTCATGTTTTTGAACCTTTACGCTTTTTTAAAACGACGCCTGAATTCGATCCATGCGTCCGTGTATCCAATCATTGCCAGCACTATTACCAGCAAAACCTGTAGAAACGGCATCAACAGATACACCGCAACTACGGCAAAAATCGGCAGTATTCCTTCCCCGTGCAGCCAGTGCACGATTGCCAATCCCTGCATCATAAACATTACGAACACAATGAACGCAACATTCGAAAGCCAGGCTATATCTATCACAAACGCCAGCAACGATACCAACGCCAGTGTGAACGCAATAACCCGCCCAAAATTCAAATCCCGAAACCGGCCGTAATTAGCCGTTTCCGCAGGCAATCCGCTATAAAGCCAGTAGCCTGTTAACAATGCGGCGGTATACAGCATCCAGAAAACCAACACCGCTGAAATCGTCATGACCTCTGCCGTGAGCAACTGTGTATCAAGCTGCAAACCGTTTTCCCGGATGACATCATCCATCACATCCAGATACGGCTGCCAAAAAGCGGCCGGATCCGGAACAGCGATTTGAAACAAAAGCATCGCTGCTACCGCAACGATTACAGACACTTGTAAAGTCAGTGTCAGTGATCGCATCGTCACCAGCGACAAAGCCAGTAACATGACCGGAACCCAGGTTCCCGCCATCAAAACAATAACCGATGTCAGCGTGCCCCCGAGTATCAGAGACGTCACTGCCAGTATCGCAGCGGCAACGAATGCCTCCATCGCCGCGAGTCTCATCCCGTTGCTCAGCACCAGTAGCACCATGATGGCGCCGCTGGTGAGTTGGGGTGCCGGCAATAACAGCGTCACCGCCAGCCCAACGACAGCGTTGTGCGGACGTGCAACCAGCCATTTGGCTATCGTTTGCACAACCACTGAGACCCGCTCCGACTGCGTTTAGTGGCGGTCGGTGTACGGCAGTAGTGCGAGAAAACGTGCCCGCTTAACTGCCGATGCCAGCTGACGCTGGTAGCGAGCTTTAGTGCCCGTAATACGACTCGGGACGATTTTGCCCGTTTCGGTGACGTAAGCCTTCAGCAAATTGAGATCCTTGTAGTCGATCTCTGTGATGCCCTCGGCGGTGAAACGGCAATATTTCCGTCTACGTGAATAACGACTCATAGCAATTCTCCTTAGGCGCTTTTGGCTTCAGCATCGGCATCAGGCTCGGCCGGACTGTCTTCTGTTGCATCAGCAACAGGCTCATCGGCGGCAGGCTCTGCAGCTGCGGGCTCTGCGGCTGCGGGCTCTGCAGCGGCAGGCTCTGCAGCTGCGGGCTCTGCAGCGGCAGGCTCTTCAGCGGCAGGTTCTGCAGCGGCAGACTCTTCAGCTGCGGGCTCCTCAGCGGCAACTTCCTCAGTACCCTCATCTGCTGTTTCTTCATCCGCAGTTTCGGTACGCATCGAAGCTTCTGCAACAGCCCTCGCTTCACGGCGCTGCTGAGCTTCCTTCTCTTTCGCTTTTTCTTCCGCAACAGCGACCGCCATCGGCGATGCTTCTGTAACAGCATCTTCGCAAGAAATAACGAGGTTACGCAGAACGGCGTCGTTAAACTTGAATGCGGTTTTGATTTCTTCGATCACGCCAAAGTCGCACTCAACATTCAGAAGAGCGTAATGCGCCTTGTGGATCTTGTTGATCGGGTGCGCCAACTGGCGACGGCCCCAATCTTCAGAACGGTGAACGCTGCCACCTGATTCGGTCACCATAGCCTGGTACTTTTCTACCATGGCAGGAACCTGCTCGCTCTGGTCCGGATGAACCAGAAACACGATTTCGTAATGTCTCATTGTATCCCCTTACGGATTACAGCTACCCGCGGGAGGCGCATCCTACCTAAGGCTCAGGCCGGGCGCAAGGCCCTTTGCCGCGCTATTTCATAGAGGCAAACGCCCGTCGCGACAGAGACATTGAGACTCGACACCACACCTTTCATCGGCAGGCTGACCAGGGTGTCGCAGCGGCTGGAAATACTCTGGCTGAGCCCCGTATGTTCACGGCCCATAACCAGTACCACAGAACCGCTCAAATCGGCGGTATAGAGGCTCGAATCGGCCTTATCGCTGGTACCGATCGCGCGCACGCCGTAGTCAGCGAGCCAGCCCAGGACCCGATTGAGGTTGCCTACGGTCGCAAAAGGCAGTTGTTCCGCGGCGCCGGCCGCGACTTTGCTCACCGCTGGGCTCAAGCCAGCGGCTCCGTGACGAGGTACAACGATCGCATCGACACCGGCCGCATCAGCGGTTCGCATACAGGCACCGAGATTATGCGGATCCTGCACACCATCGAGGACCAGCAGCAGCAGTGGCTCGCTGTCAGCGGCCGTGAGACGCTGCTCCACCATCGATCGGAGCCCCGCCTCATCCATTGTTGTACTGCGCTGAACCTCCGCTATGACGCCCTGATGGCGCGCTTCGCCGCTCATTTGCGCCAAACGCGCTCGATTCGCCGGCTGGATTTCAATTCCATGACCCTGAGCCGCCTTTATGATGGCTTCAACCCGCGGGTTGGCAGTCTGATACTCCGCATAAATACGCCGGACATCGGACGCGTCCGTTGCCAGTACCTGCTCCACAGCGCGAAGGCCGGTAATGTAGTGCGACTTGCTCATCTCCGCCTCTTCTTGCTGGCGGGCCGTTGCTTCTGCGGTTTAGCCACCGTGTCTGTGACCGGCCTGAAGTCGATCTTGCGAGTCTCCATATCGACCCGTTGTACCCGAATCCGCATTTCCTCGCCCAGGCTGTAGGAATGTCCGCTGCGCTCGCCAACCAGTCTTTGCGAACCGGCATCGTACTTATAGTAGTCATTGGCGAGACTGGTCACGTGCACAAGACCGTCGGTCATGAGCTCCGTAATCTGCACGAAGACACCAAAATTGGTGACGCCGGTGATCACGCCGTCGTACTCCTCACCCAGGTGACCTTCCATGTACTGGCACTTGAGCCAGGCCTCGACGTCGCGGGTCGCCTCCTCCGCACGTTTTTCATGCGCCGAGGTGATCGCGCCAAGGCGCTCCATTTCCTTTGCAGCATAGTCGTACTGTCCAGGCTTACCGCCACGAACAATATGCCGGATCGCCCGGTGCACCAACAGATCAGGATAGCGACGAATCGGCGACGTGAAATGGGCGTAGGACTCCAACGCCAACCCGAAGTGGCCGACATTTGCCGGCGAATACTCTGCGTGAGTCAGGGACCGCAACATGGCCATGGTAATGGCCGCACTGTCGGGCCGGTCTTTCACCTGCTCGATCAGCTGAGTGAAGTGGCGTGGCTCGACGTGATCGGGATGCGGGACTTTCAGCCCGAGTGAAATGAGGTACAGGCGCAGGTCGTTGAATCGGTCGGTGTCCGGTTTAGGATGAACGCGGTAGAGCCCTGGGATCTTGTGCTTCTTCAGAAATTTGGCGGCCTCGACGTTCGCAGCAATCATGCATTCCTCGATCAGGCGATGCGCGTCATTTCTCGGGACAACTTCGATTCGATCGATCTCACCATCGTCATTGAGCTTGAATTTTGTCTGCGGTAAATCGATCTCGATGGCACCACGACGGCGGCGTTGCTGCGCAAATGCTTTATAGAGATCGTGCAAGTCTCTTACTGACGCATGCAACTCTCCCGGCACGGATGTTTTCGAAGCGCCACTCAGGAAATCGCCAACCTGGCTGTAGGTCAGGCGTGCTTTGGATTTCATCACGCCCTCAAAAAACGTCGCTTTACTCACTTTGCCGGAAGAACTCACTCGCATATCGCAGACTATGCAAAGCCGGTCAACTTTCGGGTTGAGTGAGCACAAGCCATTTGACAACACTTCCGGAAGCATCGGCACTACCCGGTCCGGAAAATACACCGAGGTACCGCGCACGATGGCTTCCTTGTCGAGGGCTGAACCGATGCTGACGTAGTTGGCAACATCTGCAATAGCAACCAGCAGTCGCCATCCCGTGTCTGTTTTCTTGCAGTAGACAGCATCGTCGAAATCGCGAGCATCCGCGCCATCGATAGTGATGAGATCGACATCGCGAAGTTCTGTCCGCCCTTGTTTCGACGCCTCCGGAACGTCGACACCGAAATCCTGCACCTGTTCTTTTACAGCGTCCGGCCACTTGAAGGGAATCGCATGCGAGTGAATAGCGATGTCCGTGGCGATGCCCTTCTCGCCGGGCACACCGATAACCGTCGTGATACGCCCTGTCGCCTGCTCCACGTGCGTCGGATAGTCGAGTATCTCAGCGACGACCATATTGCCGTGTTTAGCGTTGGCCGCCTCCCCTTTTGGGATGAGGATGCGATGCGAGAGCTTCGAGTTGTCGGGAATGACAATGCCGATGCCACGCTCGCGAATGAACTGGCCTGCAATCTCTCGGGTGCCGCGTTCGAGTACGTCCACCAACTCACCTTGCGAACGGCCG
The DNA here is from genome assembly GCA_009937445.1 of Gammaproteobacteria bacterium. GTDB lineage: Bacteria > Pseudomonadota > Gammaproteobacteria > Steroidobacterales > Woeseiaceae > UBA1847. The sequence goes on from JAACFM010000148.1 coordinate 7,488, forward strand.
CGGTGATCGTCACCGACGATTCGAACAGCGACCCGATCACCGTCAAATAACGACCTCATCTCGCGCGCGGAAAGGAACACGTCTTCAGGCTCACCATCGTCACGTAACACGAAACCAAAGCCATCCCGGTGGCCACTGACTTTGCCGGTGATCAGATCAAGTTTTGCCGTCAGGCAGAATTCGCCGCGCCGATTCTCCAGAATCTGTCCCGTCCGCACCATGTCATGTAGCTGCTCAAGCAGCAGCGTGCGCATGCGCTGACCTTTGAGACCATAAACTTCCATGATTGGCTCCGCCTTCAGCGGTTTGCCAACCTCGGTCAGCATATCCAAAAGATCGTTGCGACTTGGGATGGGGTGCTTGTAGGGCTTGTTCTTTTCGGGTTTTGCGGCTTTCTTCTTCACCGGGTTACCGGTTTTGCTGGTCTTGCGTGGCAAGGGATGAGACTCCGTTCAAATTGCGTGGTTATTGGTAATTGACAGGCTATGGCTGCTTTGAGTACAGTGCGCCACCCGTCGAACTGCGATTGATTGTACGCGCTTCTGGGCCTTCTGCGGTGGCGGAATTGGTCGACCACGGGCAATGCGACTGGTATCGTCTAAGTCGTATTTGTGATTTAGCAGTAAGTTGGACAATCTGATTGGTAAGTGAAATGCCCAGGTGGCGGAATTGGTAGACGCGCTAGCTTCAGGTGCTAGTCTACGTATGTAGGTGGAGGTTCAAGTCCTCTTCTGGGCACCAAACAATTTAAAAGGCCTTTTTCTGAAGGCCTTTTT
>JAACFM010000149.1 GCA_009937445.1 Gammaproteobacteria bacterium
GCCAGTTCGAGTTGCCATCGGAATTGTCTGCGATTCGCAGCGATGTCGAAACCCGGCTATTGGCAAAATTTCGATCGAAAAACGTAAGGCTGTTCGATGTTCGGTCAACATCTTCTTCATGCTGAAAGCTCAGTGTCATGCCATAGCCGAGCAGATTGTTTTCCTCAAGGCCGATTCCGGATCGATTCTCCCCGCCCTTGCGGGAAAACGAGAGGTCGGGGCCCAGCGACCAGACATCACGCGTCTCGACAGAAATATCCACAACGCCGTTCTGGGCCCGGATGGGCTTAATCGATGCGTCGTAGAGGTAGATGTTTTGCCGCAGAATGCGCCCTGACTCATCCAGAAGTCGTTCCGAGAACGTGTCGCCGCTCTTGAACAGTAATTGCTGCTGAATGACCTTTTCCCTGGTAACGATGTGCCAGCGATTGGCCAGTCGGTAGAGGGAGTTGTTTTCATCCGGGTCGGTCAGGTCGAAGACGTTGGCCCGTTCGAGCACTATCTGACCAATAACGGCGCCGTTGCCCTCGAGCGTCTGATTGTCGGGCAGCTCAGCCGCGCTGGCCGTCGCTGCGGCCGCAGCCAGCGCCATCATGATTGCAATTTCGATGTGCATGCTGGTCATTTTGTCGATTATTCCGCGACATTGCCATGTGGAATCTCACAATTGTGGCGATGGTCAAACCAACCACACCCATGAGTCAAAAATGGCAAACGAAGATCAAAAATTAAAAACCTATACATACTACTTGCGTAAGCTTTGAATACTCTGTTATAAAAACCCTGCGCAAGAACTTGATAGATAGAGAGTACTTGAAGGATCAGCGGCTCTGCAGGGGGCCGGACTGCGGGAGGTGGTCAACTCTAAAAAAACAAAAGCGTACATGCCGCCGAGAGGGTATGAGCGGCAAAACAATAATGAAACGCTGGAGTGGTAATGACTAACCACGTCGAAAAATTTCACGCCGCACTGACGGTGCTGGCTGGCCATGGCCATATAAAACAAAGACTTATCAAAGCCTACGAGGAAAACCTCGTGGAAATTAGCGAAGACGAATTGCCAATCTCCATAAAACAATCGTTCGCCGATCTGAGGCGGCAGATGTACAGTGTTACCCCGCTTAACGGCGAAGGATCGATCTGTGCATCCGTAAGGAAGATGTCCTTCGACGAAGCCAGCGAATGCGCAGCGTCGGTCGTGACCTTGTTCGGTGTGGCCTCGCGAATGCAGGACGACATACAGGGCACCTTGCCGATCAATGACGTTGAAGCGGCAAGGATTCCGCCGTTCTTGGTGAAGATCGTTTAGAAGCCTGTTTGCAGCCGGAAAGGTTGCTGCTTCGCTCCCGTCGAGCGGGACCGAGGTTTCGCGCCCAGAGGGTGCTCCTACAGGTCGACCCTGATCGGATAGTAGACGTAGGTCAGCAGGTCTTTCTCGGCCACTTTTCCTGGATCGCTCACGTACGATTCCCACGCAGCGCCATTTCGCTCAATGCCGAGTGCGGCTAGGTAGGCGGAAATCTTCCTGTGCGTATTGGCCAGCAAGCGGTAGGAACCTACATGCCTTACGCGAATGACGGCGCCACTGTAGGTTTTACCCAATCTAACGCCCGTTCCTTGCCGTCTGGTTTCCTCTGTTACGCCACGAACCGGAATTGCGGCGTCAAAACTCAATTTCGCGCCATCGAAGTTTCGGGTGATGGACAACGGCGCGCCCGCATCGGTCAGATCATTGGCATCGATGAATCCCAGAATTTGGAAGTACGCTTCGCCCAAAGCGGCAGAGATGGCGGTTGGTTCCGGCTGCGAGGCGGTGGCCAGGTAAGCAATGTCGACGGCTTCAATCACAATATGCTCTATCTCGAGATCGCTGAAGTCGGCACCCGGCAGGCTTTCCGCGAGGTCTTTCAGTTCTGCGAGGCCGTCGTGATAATCGCGCGCAATGACGCTGCCGAGCATTGAGGCGAAGTATCGACCGACGATATTCAAACCGTAATCGGCCTCAAATCCCCAGACGACGAGGGTTGTTCCAACCCCGGGGGTGAGCTTAAACCACGAACGTGCCTCTGCCGGTTCGCCCGGACTGAGAGTGATTCCGACATACTCAAAAGGACGACTCTCCGTAATCAGCTGGCTGCCACTGCCTATGATTGCGCCATCCCAGGTGACCAGCGCACCCTTGCCGCGACTGGCTCCGGAGTAGAGAAAGCGAGCATTTGGGTCCGTATTGGCCCAGGGTGACCAGAGAGCAAAACGCCGAAAATCGTTGACCAGGGCGAATACCGTAGCCGGATGAGCATCGATTTCGATTGGCACCTCGATCTGGTTCGTTCTTGGCAGGGCGAAACCGATTATGATCAGAAGCGCGAGAAAAGCGCCGATTCCGTAGATCAGTTTTTGCACGTTTGCAGCATTCCATTATCAGCGGGTCGGGGCCGGATTATTCCACAGAACGGATTCATTGGGCACAATGCGGATATGACCATCTACGATAACAAGTTACTGCCGATCGGCGTGTTCGATTCCGGTGTCGGCGGCCTGACCGTCCTGAAGGCCATTCGCGAAGCGTTGCCCAAGGAGAACCTGATTTACCTCGGTGACACGGCAAGGCTGCCGTATGGCACCAAGAGCCCGGCGTCGATCGCACGTTACGCAACTCAAGCCACTGCCAAGCTGCTTGAACACGAGATCAAGATGCTGGTTATTGCCTGCAATACGGCATCCGCCGTAGCGCTGGATACGCTGCGGGACCAGGTGCATCCAATCCCGGTCCTCGGCGTCATTGAGCCAGGTGCGACAGCCGCGATAGCCGCGCGTCCCGGGGGCGCGCATTTGGTCCTGGCGACGGAGGCGACAGTGCGGCTGGGCGCGTATAGCAAAGCGATTTTGCTTCGGGATAGAGGGGCGCGCGTAAAAGAAAAAGCCTGCGAATTGATGGTTTCCCTGGCGGAGGAAGGCTGGACCGATGGCGCAATAGCAGAATCCATTGTGAGACGGTATCTCGCCGAGGCACAGGCTGATGGCTTCGCATTAGACAGCGTCATTTTAGGTTGCACCCACTTTCCGCTATTACGTGACACGATCGCGGGCGTCGCCGGTGACGGCGTGACGGTTGTTGATTCGGCCGTTACTACGGCAGCGGTCGTCCGGGAGGTTCTGAGTTCCGGAGGGGGTCTCTGCGACAGTCAGCAGCCCGGTCACTTGCATCTCCTGGCGACGGATGGAGCCGCCCGCTTCGCGCGGGTCGGTGGTCAGTTTCTGGGAGAGACGTTGACCGCAGAGGATGTTCATCTCGTCGATCTTTGATAGTTGCCGGAAGCGCAGAACCCTTACCCTGTGCGATAATGTTCGATTGAATTCGTCTCAGGGGGAGCTCGTGAGCTTCAGAAATATTTCGCGCCAGGTTGGCGCCGCTGCTGTTGGTCTTTTGGTCGGTTTCTTCGTCACATCGTGCGGTGTGGAGCAGGAGCCGGAAACCAGCTTCCAGGCTCTGGAAGTGGTTGCACCGCGACCGGGTATCTACGCCGATTTTACGCTCACGGCAGATTTGAGTGCGCTGAGCGATAATCAGAAGCAGATGATCAGTTTGTTGATCGATGCCTCGCAAATTATGGACGATCTGTATTGGCGGCAGGCGTATGGCGATGACTATGAGTCCTGGCTCGAATCGATAGCCGATGCTGATACGCGCCGCTTCGCAGAGCTGAATTACGGTCCCTGGGACCGTCTTGATAGCGACAAGCCGTTCATGGAAGGTGTCGGCGCCAAGCCGCTCGGCGCGAACTTCTACCCGGCGGACATGAGCAAGGAGGAGTTCGAGCAGGCCTACCTGCCCGGGAAGAACGGGCTTTATTCACTGGTCCGTCGTGACGCGGAAGGTGCGCTGAAACTGGTCCCGTATCATGTGGCTTACGCGGCCGAACTCAAGGCAGCCGCCGATTTGCTCCGGGAGGCCGCGAAACTGGCCGAAAGCAACGATTTTGCAAATTACCTCAAGCTACGCGCGGCGGCCTTGATCAGTGACGAGTTCCAGATCAGCGACATGTTTTGGATGGATGTCAGAGACAATGATATCGACGTGGTGATAGGTCCGATCGAAACCTACGAAGATGCCTTGTTCGGTTATCGAGCATCGTACGAGTCCTATGTGCTGGTTAAGGATCTGGAGTGGAGCGATCGCCTGAGCCGGTTTGCTGATTTTCTGCCAGCGTTACAGGAAGGACTGCCGGTTCCTGACGAATACAAGTGGGAAACACCGGGCACAGACTCCGATCTGAATGCCTACGACGTTGTGTACTACGCGGGTGCCAGCAATGCTGCCGGCAAAGCGATAGCAATCAACCTGCCGAACGACGAAGTGGTGCAGCTCTCACGAGGAACACGTCGCCTGCAGCTCAAGAACGCTATGCGCGCCAAGTTCGACAAGATCGTCGAGCCGATCGCCGACGTACTGATCGACGAATCGCAACGCGAGCACATAAGCTTTGATGCGTTCTTCGCCAATACGATGTTCCATGAGGTTGCTCATGGCCTTGGAATCAAGAATACGATCGATGGCCGAGGAACGGTTCGCGAGACGCTGCTGGATCTGTCGTCAAGTATGGAAGAGGGCAAGGCCGATATCCTTGGCTTGTACATGATCACCGAGCTGCACAAAGCTGGCGAGCTGGGTGATGTTGATTTGCGTGATTACTACGTGACCTTCATGACCAGCGTCTTTCGATCCATTCGTTTCGGCGCCTCGAGTGCTCATGGCAAGGCAAACATGGTGCGCTTTAACTTCTTCCTCGACAGCGGCGCATTCGTTCGCGACGTGGAAACAGGTCGCTACCGCGTTGACTTCGAAGAAATGGAAACCTCAATGACGGATCTGTCCCGGCTGTTGCTGACGTT
>JAACFM010000064.1 GCA_009937445.1 Gammaproteobacteria bacterium
GCTATTGGTGCGCTGGCGGCCCGTTACGTTCGAGAAAACACAAACTGCTATGACCTGGGCTGTTCGCTTGGGGCCGCGACTATCGCCATGCGTCAGGGCATACGCCAGTCGGGATGCCGGATTATTGGCGTGGACACGGCGCCAGCAATGATTGATCGCTGCCGCGAGATCGTCGCGGAGGACGACCGGCAATCTTCGCCCGCAACATCAGTGGAGTTGATACAGGGTGATATTCGTGACGTCGGAGTCGAAAACGCGTCCATGGTGGTGCTGAATTACACACTGCAATTTCTGCCAATGGCCGATCGTGACGCACTCATGCGCTCTATCTACCAGGGATTGAATGAGGGCGGCCTGCTCGTATTGTCAGAGAAGGTCATTGATGAAAATGATGAGATGGAGCAATTGCTCGTCGACCTGCATCACGAGCACAAACGTCGAAATGACTACAGTGCGCTGGAAATCAGTCGCAAACGAGCCGCTCTGGAGAACGTTCTCATCCCGGAAACAGTCGCCGCTCACCGGGCCAGACTTGCTGCTGCAGGCTTCAGACACACCGCGGTATGGCTGCGCTACTTCAATTTCGTTTCGATAGTCGCGATCCGATGATCGATCAGAAAGCATTATCCGCGGCGTTTTCCGCAATCGGCGTCGACCACTGGCGCGACGCCCTGTTGCCACTCATAGACACCCGCTTGTCCGCTGCCGGCCACGGCGATTTCGAGCGCTGGCAAAAGATCGTCTCTGCCCTCGCTGACGTACCTGAGTCGGAGCGGCGAGAGCTGCTGCTCAGTTTGGCGCCCTGGCGCAAAGGTCCACTGAATCTCGGTGGAATTGCTATTGATACGGAGTGGCGCAGCGACTGGAAATGGAGCCGCGTAAAAGACGCTATCGAACCCTTGGCCGGGCGTAAGGTACTCGACGTTGGCTGTGGCAACGGCTACTTCGCACTGCAGATGGCCAAGGCCGGTGCCGACTACGTCATCGGGGTCGATCCGACGATAGTGTTCGTCATGCAGTTTCTCGCGATCAATCATTTTGAGCGCAATGAACGGGTCTTTGTCGTGCCGGCACGCATGCACGAACTGCCATTGCCAGCCCGTCGTTTTGACACGACCTTTTCGATGGGTGTGCTTTACCATTGTCGATCCCCGATCGATCACCTGCAGGAATTGCGACAAACACTGCGGCCCGGCGGTCAGCTCATTCTGGAGACACTTTTCCTCCCCGGTGACGAGGCTTTCGCACGCACCCCGACAGATCGCTATGCCCGAATGCGTAACGTCTGGATGCTTCCGACCATCAAGGAACTTGAGGTATGGATGGCTCGCAGCGGTTATCGAAATTTCAACGTTGTCGATCAGACCCTCACCACGACAGACGAGCAACGCAGTACTGAGTGGATGACATTCGAGTCGCTCCGAGAATCGCTGGACCCTGAAGATCCGGGCCGAACGGTCGAGGGTTGGCCAGCGCCACGCCGGGTCGTGGTTACAGCCACCTCCCCCTAGTCAGGAATATGTACGCGTATTGACGCAGCCGTTTGCTGTGATTCTTTTGTGATCTTTGGTGGAAGTAGCTGTGATTTATGCCAGTTACGCTAGCTGCTCCATTTGAAAATTCAAGGAGTCATAGCGTGAAAGCATCAAAAACGATTGGCGTGATTATCATGGTTGCCCTCGGCACATTCGTCGCAACCAACGCTGTTGCAAAAGACCGCACAACGGGTCGGGGAAAAGGCCCTGTCGTATACGTCGAATCACAGGGACTGTTCTTCGATTCAATAGTAGTCACCGACCACCTTCCATTCGCTGGCAATTTCCAGGAACTGAAGCCCGGCGAAGGTCCATCAGGACTCGCCACAGAGTTTGGCCCTGGTGATGTCGGATACCTGGGCGGCCGCTGGTGGGTAGACGGAAACATGAACGGCTACATGGATGATGAAGACGTATATTTTCTGTGTCCGTTACTGGGTCCTGGACGCGGCTCCCTGTAAATAGCAGAAGGCGTAAGGATCACCGCCTCGGCAATCCTGTAACAGGAAGGCCGAGGCGGTGATAATTCTTCGCTTTGCCCGGTCCTACTACTGTAGAAGCACCAAACAGGGGACTTAAGGTGACACAACGAATACTTGTCATTGAGGACGAACGGGATATTGCCGATCTGATCGACCTGCATCTTCGCGACCTCGACTATGCCGTCACCATTGCCAGAGATGGCAATGCCGGCTTACGCCAGGCCACTTCACGACGTTGGGATATGATCATTCTTGACCTCCGACTGCCGGGAATCGACGGTCTGGAAATATGTCGTCAGATTCGACAAGCATCGCAATACGTACCGATTCTCATGCTCACGTCGAAGTCGTCAGAGCTTGACCGGGTGGTGGGGCTTGAAGTTGGAGCAGACGACTACGTTACCAAACCCTTCAGCGTCCTCGAATTGAAAGCACGCGTTCGGGCCATGCTAAGGCGTTCACAGTTACCAGAAACTGCTCGCGACAGATCACCACCGACCGTTAAGGTCGGCAACCTCACCATTGACCCAGCGACACGGCACGCCACCGTCCATGACGAAGCCGTCGAATTGACAGCAAAGGAGTTCGACCTTTTGCTGCATTTCGCAAACAACCCCGGCCGCGTCTTCAAGCGAACGCAATTACTGGACAGTGTCTGGGGATACGGTCACGCAGGATACGAACATACCGTGAATTCACACATCAATCGCCTACGGGCAAAAATCGAAAATGATCCGACACATCCCGAACTGATCGTCACGGTCTGGGGCGTCGGGTACAAAATGCACTCACCGATTAATGCGGTAAAAAGCCCATGAAACATCTGCATTACAAATTGTCCGCGGCAATGCTCGGAATAGTTATTCTACTGGGCATCGCGTTTTATGTAATCGACCGCTACAGCGTTCGGCTTTACTACGAAGAACTCAGCCAGCGCTTGAATGCGTCATTGGCGATGTACGTCGTCAATGCCGAGCCGCTAATGAGTAACAATACCGTCAATCAGGAGACGCTGGCCGAGCTCTCAAATCGCGCGATGGTCATCAATCCGACTGCAGAGATTTATTTGCTGGATCCGGACGGTGTGATCCTCGGACACGCACTACCTCCCGATGATGTATTACTCCAGCAAGTACCCATTGAGCCAATCAAGCAATTATTATCCGCAGCGATAGCCCTTCCGATCAAAGGCATCGACCCACGCGATCCCGGGAACAGAAAGGTTTTCTCGGCGTTTCCAGTTACTGACGAGCACGACGCCAACAAACTGTTGGCCTATCTTTACGTCGTGCTCGGTGGGTCCAACTACAAAGCCGTAGCCGATCAGGTATCCGGGAGTGACATTCAGCGGATGATCGCTGCAACCATTCTGCTGCTGGTGCTCACCGCGTTCGTCGGCGGTACCTTGCTGTTCTCATTCCTGACTCGCAGGCTGCGGCGACTAACTTCCGATGTTACCGAGTTCACCGAAGGTGAGTTCCAGTCAAGCAAACCGGAAAAGGCACCGCACCAGCACCGTGATGAGATCGATCAATTGAGAAATGCCTGTCACATTATGGCCGACACCATTCAAGAACAGGTTTCAAGCCTGAAGGAAAACGACAGGTTACGACGTGAGCTTGTTACCAACATTTCACACGACCTTCGAACTCCCTTGACGACGATGCAGGGGTATATCGAGACGCTCATCATTAAGGACTCAACGCTCGACGAGACAACACGGCGGCAGCATCTTGAGATAGCTCGCAAGCACGCATTTCACCTCGGAAATTTGATTCAGGATCTTTTTGAGCTCGCGACGCTTGATTCGAGTCGCGTTACGCCCGATTTCGAGCAATTTTCCCTGACCGATTTGATCCATGACGTCGTGCAGGAATTTGAATTGCAGGCGCAACAAAACAACGTCTCACTGCATATTGAACCGCCCGGGCAACCGGTCACTGTTTATGCCGACATCAGCTTGATTCAGAGGGTGCTTGAGAATCTTGTTGGCAATGCCTTGAGATACACGCCGCACGGTGGAAATGTGTCAATCACAGCGCAGCCGTCTGGCAGCGGCGTCGATGTCTCGGTCGCTGACAACGGCTCCGGAATTGCGAAGCAGGACTTGCCGCATATTTTCGACCGTTTCTACAAGGCCGAAAAAATCGACTCTGAAAACACAGGAACAATGGGGTTGGGTCTGGCGATCGCGAAGCGAATTCTTGAATTGCATGGCAGCGAAATAATTGTCGTAAGTGAAGAGGAGCACGGCACACGGTTCGTCTTTGATCTTCCTTTGGAAGCGCGAGCGGCCTGATGACAACTTGCTAATAGTGCCGCGCGAGAGTAATTTCTGTAATGACAGAAATTAGAGAAACAAGCGATGCAAATGACCCCTGCTGTTGAGAAATACGTCCTGCATTGGGGCGAGATGGGTACACGATGGGGCACTAACCGCACGGTCGCCCAGATCCAGGCATTGCTCTACCTCTCACCCAAGCCGATGCATGCTGACGAGATTGTCGAACTTTTATCGGTGGCTCGATCCAATGTAAGCACCAGCATTCGTGAACTGCAGAGTCATGGTCTGGTTCGCATGACCCATATCCTTGGGGACCGAAGAGACTATTTCGAATCACTGCACGATGTGTGGGAGTTGTTCCGCGTCATCATCGAGCAACGAAAGCAAAAGGAATTGAACCCCACCCTCGTGATGCTGAAGAGCTGCGCCGCCGACATTCAGAAAGAAACGGATACAGACCCGATAACAAAAGAACGCGTCCAGAACATGCTGCAATTCGTGGAATCGACCAGCACCTGGTACGAGCAAATCAGTGAAATTCCGACCAGTACCCTGACCAAACTCATGGCGCTCGGCGCAAAGATAACGAAACTCGTCAAGAAATAGGTTCGGGCGCCGGCTCAATGATCGTGCACGACGGCCAGATCCTCGAATCACCTTTACTTGTTTCGCGCATTAGCCAAACCGATTCAGTTAACGCCAGCGACTCCGGGCCACCACTAATCGTGTCGGCCGGGCGATAGAAGTAACCACCAGGCGCATACTGCCAAAGCTCAACCTCTCCGTTCTGGCACTCGGCATACTGTTGGTTCCCGTCAACAAGATAGCCCTCACGAATTGCACTTGATGATTCCCAGGCTTGCGACGCACCGGTCGACACTTTGACAAGCCATGTCCTGGCGCCATTGCCAGGATCGCTGCGCAGCTCTTTGGAGGCGACGCCGAGCTTTGGCGTGTTCTCCCACTCGAGCAAGTCGCTATTGATGATGATCGGTGAACGAATGACCGACTCCGGATCAGTATCGTTCACAAAATACAAAATACGTGCACCCTCCTTCGCGGCCAGATTGAACCCGAGCGAACCCGCTGGCAGAAACGCGTATCCACCGGCCGCGAGTTCGATATCGGCAACCATCAGTTCGCCCGAGATAACGAAGACCTCCATCGAACGACCCGGCACACCGCCGCTGGTACCGGCCCAGTCCGGGGGCAAGTCGATTCTGTTGCTGGTACGCCGGGTTTGCGGATCACCTGACAATTGTTTGGCCCTTACTCCCGGCAGACTGGCCATGAAGATGTCGTCGAGCTCGTCCACCTGAATGAAGGCCGGATACGGGAGCTCGGGCGGTCCGCTTGCGCAAGCGCCCAGTAGGAGAAGCGTTGCGATGAGGGTCGTTTCTTTTTTCATTTACTGTTCCGCCAGCGAGAACCACATAGAGTCGTCCTAACTAAAAAAGCCGCCCAGAAACTGGGCGGCATATTAAGCAGAAGATGTATTTGGGCTGGAGTCAGATCGCATTTGAATGGTTTGAAACATCAATGTTGCAACGTATTCAGCGTACTCCAATTCCTGGTCGGCGAATTGCTTCGTCTCAGGCCACAAAGATTGCAGGTAATCTTTGTACGAGTGACGTGTTGAGAGGTTTCACGTATCACTCGCCTTCGAGTCATGCTTCCGGCATGGCGTTTCGTCGATTTGCCTTCCTACATCTCATCTCCGTGCGTACCGAGTTGGTACGCACAGAATGCTACTACATATGGTATGGGAAGGCGAGCGAACCACTATATTTAGGTGGTTTGCGAATATTTTCACTAAAATGACGACGAACACACTTAGAACAGGTAGCCTTGCCAGCATCAAAAGAAACAGACAGTGAGAGTGCATTGAGTGACAACGTCGCGATCAACGGTCGATCGACCAGCCAAATAGTAGGCGTGTTTTTGGGGCCTTCCCTGTTCCTGATCATGCAACTGCTCGGCGCGCCAGAACAACTTGGCAACACCGCGTGGTCGACGGCATCCATCGGCGTATTGATGGCGGTTTGGTGGGCGACAGAGGCGGTGCCGATCGCCGTCACCGCAATGCTGCCGATTGTTCTGTTTCCGATGTTCGGCATCGCGTCGATTCAGGACACGACCGCGCCGTACGCAAACAAGGTTATCTTCCTTTTCCTTGGCGGATTCATTGTTGCTTTCGCGATGCAACGCTGGAACTTACATCGCCGGATAGCGCTGACGGTTCTGCAACGAGTAGGTGGCAATGGCCGTTCGCTGGTGGGCGGTTTCATGTTGGCGAGTGCTTTGATTTCCATGTGGGTAATGAATACGTCCACGACCATGATGCTGCTTCCCATCGCGATCTCGATCATCACTGTCATTCACAAGACGGTCGGAAGTCTTGATGACAAAGCGAAGGAAGACTTTCAATTTTCGTTGCTGCTCGGCGTCGCCTATGGCGCGACGATTGGCGGCATGGCAACGCTGGTGGGAACGGCTCCAAACGCCATGTTTGCGGCCTTCATGCTTGAGAACTACGGTACCAGCATCGACTTTTCCAGTTGGATGATGGTTGGTGTACCCATGTCTGCGCTGATGCTGCCGCTGGCGTGGTTCGCTTTAACTCGCTGGGTGTTCAAGGTTGACTTCATCACCTCCGGGGAAGGGCGCGCAGCGCTCAAAACGATGAAAGACGAAATGGGCTCGATCACCGGCCCGGAAAAACGCGTCGCGGTCGTTTTCGTCGTAATGGCTTTCTGCTGGGTGTTTCGACCCTTGCTCATTAAATTGCCTGGCCTTGGCGCTCTGGATGACTCCCTGATCGCAATTGCAGGAGCCATCCTTATGTTCCTGGTGCCCAGTGGGCGACAGGATGATCCTCTGTTGCTGCGCTGGAAATACGCAGAGCAATTGCCGTGGGGCGTGTTGTTGCTGTTCGGCGGCGGACTAACGCTCGCAGGCGCGGTGTCTCGCACAGGTCTGGCAGCGTGGTTGGGCAGCAGCCTGCAAGCCGTCGGAACATTGCCGTTGATCGTTATCGTGATACTGGCAGCAACCCTGATCATCTTTCTTACGGAGCTGACGAGCAATATTGCAACGACTGCGACGTTCTTGCCGGTCGTTGGCGCCATCGCCATTGAAGCGGGCTATGACCCGCTCGTGCTCGCCGTGCCGGTTACTCTCGCCGCAAGTTGCGCCTTCATGCTGCCGGTTGCCACACCACCCAACGCGATCGTTTTCGGTTCCGGAATGCTGACAATACCGCGTATGGCGCGTGCCGGGCTTGCGCTGAACCTGATCGGTATAGTCCTTGTATCGGCTGTCGCCTATAAGCTCGCGCCGATGTTCCTTAGCTAGATTGGAGACCGCGAAGTGAGTAACGAGTACGAAGTCAGCAAGCAAAATAAAGTCCGCCAGCTTAAAGAGAAAGCGGATTACGATAAGGAAACTGTTCACAGCATTCTCGATTCCGCCTTGCTTGCGTCGGTCGGCTTTGTGCAAGACGGTCAGCCTGTCGTTGTACCGATGCTGTATGGGCGCGAGGGCGAGACCATATATTTGCACGGTGCTCGCAAGGCGCGGGTCATTCGGCTGCTGGGGAGCACGACGACGGCCTGCATGAATGTGACGCATCTGGATGCTTTGGTCTACGCGCGATCCGCTTTTAACTCGTCCATGAATTATCGATCAGCTACCGTATTTGGAAGCCCCCGACTCATAGAAGACCCCGACGAGAAGCTGCATGCGTTACGGGTCATTTCCGAATGCACCATGCCGGGTCGCTGGGATGAGGTGCGAGACTCGCACGAAAAAGAGATCAAGATGACCGGCGTCATTGCAATGGCTATCGAGTCCGCGTCGGCGAAAATATCGACGGGAATGCCAGATGATGAAGAAGAAGATTACGCAATTCCGATATGGGCGGGCATTCTGCCGCTGCGGTCAGCGTTTACCTCGCTGCAAAGCGATGATCGCCTGATTGACGGTGTTGAGCCTTCGCATGTACTGCGAGCGATGGAAGGCAAGGTTTTGTAGGAGCGGCCCCCGTCAAGCCGGACCGAGTCCTACAATAATCCGCCGCTGTTTTCCGCTTCCAGTCTCAGCAGGGCCGCCTTGGTATCGAGGCCACCGCCAAACCCGGTCAGGTCGCCGCTACTGCCAATAACGCGATGGCATGGCACGATTATCGGGATAGGATTTCGTCCATTGGCGGCACCAACCGCTCGCACAGCTTTCGGGCGGCCGATCTGTTTGGCGATGGCGCCGTAGGATGTCGTTTCTCCGTACGGGATCGTCTGCAAAGCCGCCAATACTGCAACCTGAAACTCCGTACCCGCCAACGAGAGCGGCAAATCAAAGTCTTTTCGTTCCCCCGCAAAATACTCCGCAAGTTGGCGCCGGACATCTTCGAATGGCTCTTCGTTGTATATCCAGTCCGCTTCCGGATCGCGCCGCATGACGCCTTTCGGAAATCCGATCATCGACAGTGAGCGCGCCTCACCGGCCAGCAGTAGCTCACCTATCGGCGTTTTAAAGTAGCAGTAGTACATCATTCAACCTCCAGAGTTCTCACCTGAACCCCATAACAATAATGCCGCATACGCTCTCCAGGGTCGCCATGCTTCGGCACGAGCCGTGAGTTCTGCGGATTTCATTCGTTCTCGATCCGGCGCATCAAAGGCGCGCAGCAGACCTAAATCCGAACAGGGAATCGCGTCCGGGTCCTTCAGCGCTCGCATCGCTACGTACTGAGCGGTCCATTCACCGATACCCTTGATCTCGACCAACGATCTGCAAAAATCATCCGTGTTCTGAGAAGAATCAAAACTAATCTTGCCCTCCATTACATACTTGGCGACTCGACGAATGGTATCGGCGCGGCTGCGGATGATGCCAAGATCGCCGAGGCGCGAGCGCAACAGCTTTTCGGGACGTGGAAAAATCAAACTTGGCGCAAGCTGTTCGCTGAGGCCCGGCACCGAAACGGTGAGCGATTCCCCGTACCGACGAGCGAGTCGTCCCGACAGTGTCGTCGCGGCTGCGACGGAAATTTGCTGCCCAAGAATCGCCCGAATGGTCAGCTCAAATCCGTCCCAGGCACCCGGTACTCGAATGCCTGGCTGCTTGCCGAGCAATGACTGCAAGCGTTTGTCCCGTGACAAGACCCTGGCTACATCATCCGGTGATGCATCAAGATCAAACATTCCGCGAACGCGCTGAATAATCGGCAGTAATGAACGCGTGCCAGCGCCGTGTATCGTGAGCGAGATATTTCCGCCGCTATCACGAAGATCAAGAACGCTGTTAACGCCCTCTACGGTGACGCTCCGCAAGTACCGACCTTCCTGTACGACCTCAACACCGGGTATGGCTCTGCCAGCAAAAAACCGCAACAACTCATCAAAAGCGAACGGCTCCCGATAGGGTAATTGAACGGTCAATCCTGCAAATGGCGCAACGACGTTTCCTTTTTTGCGCAGCTCTCGTGGCGTACGACCGTACGTATTCCTGAACACGTCGTTGAATCGCCTCGTACTGCCGAAGCCGGATGCCATCGCGATGTCCGCCATGGGCAGCGCCGTCTGATCGATAAGACGCTTCGCGAAATGCAGCCTTTGAGTGTGCGCGACAGCCAACGGGCTTGCGCCCAGATGCTTGGTAAACAAGCGCCGCAAATGACGACTTGTGACTCCCAGACGTTCGGACAGGCTCTCAATGTCACCATCTTCTAATGCACCATCGGCTATCAGGCGAAGTCCGCGTTGCACCGTGGTTGAAGTTCCTTCCCATGCCGGCGTACCCGGTGCGCATTCCGGTCGACACCGGAGACAAGGACGAAACCCGGCTTCGCCAGCGGCGGCGGCCGTCGGGTAGAAAGAAATGTTTTCGCTCTTCGGGGAATTTGCCGGACAAACCGGCCGACAATATATTCCGGTCGTTTTTACACCGATGAAAAATCGGCCGTCAAAACGAGCATCGCGAGACAGTCTCGCCCGTTCAAAGATCTGGGTATCCAAGCTGTTTGAATTCCGGAGCATGCGCAAAGTATACGCCCACTCCGGATTCAAACTAGCCAGATTCGGACCTCAATGGCCCGAACGTTTTTTAAGCCGCGCTGCGCGAAACGCCCGCGTCTCGTGTTAGCAACCATGCAGCAAGATCATCAGAGCCACCGATGAGCTTGCCGTCAATAAACACCTGTGGATAGGTGATCTGAGAAGACACGGCACGCAGTGTCTGATCGGTGTAGTCCCGATTCAGGAGCAGTTCTTCAAACTCAATACCGGCATCATTCAGCAGACCTTTCGCTCGCACGCAGAATCCGCAGCCTTCACGCGTAAATACGGCAACGTCGTGGGGCAGCTCACCTTCAGGAAGTACATGCGCGAACATCGTGTCGGCGTCCGAAACGCCATAAGGGTCGCCCGGCACTTCTGGCTCGATAAACATCTTCTCAACAACGCCGTCGCGAACCAGCATTGAATAACGCCAGGACCGCTTACCAAAACCGAGGTCATCCTTATCCACGAGCAGACCCATCTTTTCAGAAAATTCGCCGTTGCCGTCTGGGAGGAAAGTGACTCGATCCGCATGTTGGCTGCGCTTCCACTCGTTCATAACAAACGCGTCATTGACGGACACACAGATGATTTCGTCTACGCCGTTGGCCTTGAACTGCGGCGCGAGCTGGTTGTAACGTGGAACGTGCGAAGACGAGCAAGTCGGCGTAAACGCACCTGGCAATGAAAACAGCACAACGGTCTTGCCATCAAATATTTCAGCTGATGTTACATCGACCCATTCGTGATCCCTGCGAGTACGAAAAGTGACATCGGGAATTCGTTGTCCTTCAAGATTTTTGAACATTTTGTTCTCCAGTAAATATAAATGGCAGCCAACATCAAGAACTCCACAAGCGAGATAGCTGCCTTGATTCGATGGGCGCAGTCTAAGCCTTTTGATTAACTAATAAAACAGGTTATTTATATCAGAATATGCTATTTTATCGATTATGCGTTCACCAACATTTAAACAACTGAGTTATTTCGTCATGCTCTGTGAAGAGCAGCATTTCGGTCGTGCAGCAGAGCGATCCTTCGTCTCCCAATCCGCTTTCAGCAATGCTATCCAAGAGCTTGAGTCGGTACTGGACTCGCAGCTGGTCGACCGGACCAACCGCAGCGTCACAATCACTGCCATAGGTCAGGACGTCGCCACCCAGGCGCGACTCGTGCTCCGTGATCTGGAAAGTCTCGTCGAGGTTGCGCGGGGAAGTAACGAGCCGCTTTGCGGTGAACTGCGGTTGGGTGTCATACCGACCATCGCACCGTTCGTGTTGCCGGCGGTACTGCCGAAAATCAGAAAAGCGTATCCGGAACTGGAATTACTGCTGATCGAGGACCAGACACAGCGGATTTACGAGCGACTAATGAAAGGTGAACTCGACCTCCTGTTGCTCGCGCTACCCTGGACCATGCAAGGCGTTGAACAACAAATCTTGTTCCGCGACGACTTTTGCCTTGCCTACCGTCAGGGAACCGATTGGGTCGATCCCGATAATTACCGATTCAATCGACTCGATACAGACAGTGTATTGCTGCTCGAAGACGGACATTGCCTCCGGGACCACGCACTCGCCGCGTGTAAGATTCGCAACACCGAAAAGGTTCGTCGATTTGGCGCCAGCAGCTTGCTCACGCTGATCGAAATGATCGATGCGGATCTTGGAATATCGTTCTTACCGGAGATGGCGCGCGGGAGCACCCTGCTCCGGAATACTCGGGTCAGCCTGCACTCCCTGAGTGACAAAAGTTACCGCAACATCGGTATGGCATGGCGCAAAGGAAGTCGGCGCAGCGAAGAGTTTCGGCTCCTTGGCGAATTTGTTCGAGACAATCGTTAAGCATATTTCGTTGACCTCAGAACATTGCAGGATTGCTAAAGTCATAGAAAGCAGGAACCGGTGGAGACAGAGATGCTACTGAACAGGGTCGGAACAGCTGTAGCCATTTGCTGCGGGCTCATTCTGGCGCTTGCAGTCAAGGCTGAGGCCGAAGACTGGATGCAGAAGAGCGTAGAGGTTGCCGGTGGCGGCACGATTGATTTTGAGTTCCCAAAGTCGTGGGGCAAAAAGCCTGAGATGCACCTCGTCGACGGCATTGCGACGGTCCGATTCGGTCCCTACGGTCCTCGAAAGAAGCCTTTCTTCCTGGTTCACCTCGACACAGTCACCGCAGTTAAACCGATCAATGCCGAGGACATCAAAAACATGACTGCGATGGAAGTCGAAAAGCACAGCAAGATCGCGGTTGAAACAGACATCCTTGTCAACGACATTCAGGGACCGAGCGTCTCAGGACATTATTTTTCGATCACAGACCGCAGCTCGAAGATCGGTGAATTTGATTACCTGACGCTGGCAATCCTCCGCTCCGACTATTTATTGATCAAGTGCTTCTTCTTTTCCAGCGACGGCGCACCCGATTTCGGCGCCGATGCAATACAAATGATGCAGAGCATCAAGTACACGGCGCCACCGCCTGAGCCGGAGAAGAAGAAGTAGCGTTTGTACCGGCGGCCTCAGCGGATATGCTTTACCAAACCAGCTATCTCCCACGTTAGCTGCATCTTGGATGCCGTACCGATGATGAGCACCGCGTGCACAAACCACGGTACGTCACCCCAGATAATCAGAACGGGCAAAAGGCAGAAAAACAGCGCCATTGCGTTGCGACCGAATTTGAGATGCGGAACGCTCAGGTTCGCGTATCGCATACGGGCCGAGACCATATAAATCTCCAGCAGCACCAGTATGGGCAGGTAAGGCAGCCAGTATTTCGCCAAGAACCCCGGAATCAGCAGCCACAGCCAAAGCAGGGTCATAACACTGAACAGCAGGTCGGCCAGGCCGTCGAAGTCGATATCGCTCGCCGCGGGTTCGGCACGGCGCGCGAAGACGCCATCGAGAAGATCGGTTAGCGCAGCGGCGATGTACAAGCCAAGCACCCACCACTGGAGTTCGTACCACGCCAATGCAGTGATGGGCACAACACTCCAGATACGGGACCAGGTCAACCCATCCGCGATTTTTCGGGCAGTGGTTTTGTCCAGCGTGACCATGATTATTCGGCGAATGTCGGACTACCGAGACTATCCATCGTCATTCTTTGTCGACGCCGGAACCAACGACGATAACCTCATGGTCTTGAATGTTGATTTCCTGATTAAGGTTTATATCTTCGATCACTTGCCAACCGCAAGCATCCTCTCTACGGCAGCTCGCGCCCTCTCCGCAACGGATGGGTCTATTTCGACGGCGGGTTCAAGCGTTTCCAGTGAGCGCTGAATGTTTTCCAGCGTGATGCGCTTCATATGCGGGCAGAGATTGCACGGACGAATAAACTCGACGTCGTGAATATCGGCAGCGATGTTGTCGCTCATCGAACATTCCGTAACCATCAGCACCTTGGATGGCCTTTTCTCCACGACGAAGTTTTGCATCTGCGCGGTCGAGCCCACAAAGTCAGCGGCACCGAGAACATCGGGCGGACATTCCGGATGCGCAATAATGGTCAGGCCTGCATGGCTGCTTCGAAAGCTGTTCAGCTCGTCTGCCGTAAAGCGCTCGTGAACCTCGCAATGGCCCTGCCAGGGAATGATTTTTACATCAGTCTGCTCAGCCACATAGGACGCCAGGTACTCGTCAGGAATAAAAATGACTTTATCGCTACCCAGCGACTCGACAATTTCAACTGCATTGCCAGACGTGCAGCAAATATCGGACTCGGCTTTGACCTCTGCCGATGTGTTGACGTAGGTCACTACCGGAACACCCGGGTGTTTGCGGCGCAGCGCGCGCACGTCTTCCGCCGTGATGGACTCCGCCAGTGAACATCCGGCACGGACGTCGGGAATCAGGACTACCTTATCGGGATTGAGGAGTTTCGCCGTCTCCGCCATGAAATGAACGCCGGCCAGAACGATCACGTCGGCATCTGTATCCACCGCGCGCCTCGCGAGCGCTAACGAATCACCGGTGATATCAGCGACGCAATGGAAAATCTCCGGTGTTTGATAGTTGTGGGCGAGAATAACCGCGTTTTGCGTGACCTTGAGGTCATTAATTGCGGCTATGTAGGACGCGTGAACAGGCCACTCGATATCGGGAATGACTGTTTTCACGCGCTCGTATAAGGGTGCAACTTTCGCCAGATCGGCTGCATGCTGGGGATTAATGGCCATGATGTACCTTTGAAATCAGAGCGCCACCCCGGTAACGGAGTGGCTGTTTTATATACTCAGTTCGAGCATATTGATTATACTCACAAAGAGCATATAGTGTGTCAAGACTTAATATGAGCTCCCGCAGCGTGTTTCGAAAATATGTCCCTACAAGAACCTGAAACCGTCATCAATCTCCTGGGAGTGATCGTCGCGGTGACCGATGAAGTGCCGCGCGTGCTGGTCGTTGACCAGGAGTTGGACTGCGCCCTGCCCAACGGCCCGTTCGACCCATCGCGACATGCCAGTCTTGAAGATGGCTTGCGCAGCCTGATCGAAGAACAAACCGGGCTCGACCTTTATTACATCGAGCAGCTGTATACCTTTGGTAATCGAAATCGTGACCCCATCGAAATTGACGGTGGGCCGCGAGTTGTTTCGGTGGCCTACATCGCGCTGACTCATGAGGACCCGATACGGGCAGAGAGCGCCCGTTGGGCCGACTGGTACCAGTTCCTGCCATGGGAAGACTGGCGCAACGGTCGACCTGAAGTCATCCAACAGCACATTCAGCCAGCATTACAAGACTGGGTGCGGCAGGTACGAACACCGCAACGGCAAAAGAGCCGGCAGGAAAGACAAAACGTAGCCTTCGGCGACATCAATTCTGCAGAAATGGACGCGGTGTTGTCGTTGGAGCGATTCGAACTTCTTTATGAAGTAGCGCTCGTCGAGGAAGCCATTCGGGATGCCTGTGCACTTTCAAAGGAGCCCCTTGCAACGATGGCGCAAACGCCCGCACACCAAATGGGAACAACCATGGCATACGACCATCGCCGCGTTCTTGCCACAGCGCTCGGCCGACTCCGTGGCAAGCTCGCTTATCGGCCGGTTGTGTTTGAACTCTTGCCCGGTGAATTTACACTGCTGCAATTGCAGCGTGTCGCAGAAGCACTCAGCGGCGCCAAACTGCACAAACAAAATTTCAGGCGCCTGGTATCAAACGCCGATTTGGTCGAACCGATAGGCCGGACTGCCGCTGTCGGTCGTGGTCGCCCGGCAGAGCTGTTTCGTTTTCGCCGTGAGGTTCTGGGCGAAAAGCTGACGGTCGGGCTGGCGCGGCCGATCATGCGAAAGGATGCTGGTTAAGCCTAGGGCGGACTGGTCGCGCCTGCGCAATGTCTACATAACGACCAAGCGCCCCCGAGTGGGAGCGCTTGGTCGTTGATTATTTGGTGCCGGCACCATGAATCGAACACGGGACCTACTGATTACAAATCAGTTGCTCTACCAACTGAGCTACGCCGGCTTTGGCCTCGATTTTTTCGAGGGAGGCGGATTATTCCGGTTTAGAGCTTCCCTGACAAGGGCTTTGCTCACTATTGTGGGCAAGTTGCCGCTTCGCGCAGCAAGACCCGGTCCTGACCGTACTTCTCAATAATAGCGCCAGCCCCTTTGCCGGGCGGCAAACCGATGTCCACGAAGAACACCTCTCCCTCACGCGTTCTCGGCGAAATCTCTGCGGGAAGGTCAAGCGATCTGGCCTGCAGCTCGATTTTCTCGGCTCCCTCAATATCACCGAACAAGCCCAGCGAGATCTTCATACCCTCATCTTCAGTATGCACCAGGTAAGAGTCCGGCAGTCCACCGGCTATCAATTGCTCCAACATACTGTTCGCCTCAGCCTCATCCGCGACGTTTCGGATTTGCACCCAGTGGCCAACGAAGATCTGGCCAGTGGTCGCTCGCAGTATTGCCTTCATACCCTCACCCGAATATTCGAGCACCGCCGAATCGGCGTCAGCGCTCTCTCTGAACGGACCAATGGTCACACAAGAACGCCCGACCACGGCCTCCAGGGCGGAGGGTTCGCCAGACCCCAGTACTGCGCCAACGCTGGCGACAGTGTCACTATCGCGACCGGTTGTGACGTCCAACGGGGGACCCATATCAGACTCATCGACAAATGCAACGCCGGGCTGGGCTTCTTCATTCGGAACCAGTCCCCACATCCAGTAGAGGATGTTCGCAAGCAGCAGCATGAGCAGAATATTCTTCATTGAGGGTTTTCCAGCATATAAGCGAGCCCCTGCAAGACCAGGTTTGGGCGGTGGATCGGAGTTGCTTCAAGCGCCCCAAGGATGCGCGTCGCACCGCCGCCGGTCAAGATGATTGTCGGCTCGTAAGCGTTTGATTGCAAAGTCCGAAATGCCCTTTCTATCGCTCCTGCAATGGCATTCTGCGCTCCTTCACGGACCGCTGCCGCCGTATTACGACCAAACATCTGCAGCTCGTCCGAGGACTGTTTCGCCGACGCTTTGACGCTGGGAATATCGCTCGTGGCCGACGACAACGAATCCAGCATTGTTTCTACGCCAGGGATAATCTGGCCACCCAGGTGAATACCGTCATCACCGATGGCGTCCAGTGTTACAGCCGTGCCCGCATCGACAATCAAACAGGCAGACTTCACTTCTGACCAGGCACCGATCATCGCAACCCAACGGTCGACCCCGAGTCGCCTCGGTTGCCGGTAGCTATTCGTCACTCCCCATCCGCGTTTTTCGCTGCGCGCGAAATGAACATCCGCGTTGCAATGCAGTCCGACGACGCCTGAAAGACGGGTCGCGAAGCTGGTTCCAGCAACGTTACATGCTCGAACAACATCTACGCGTCGCGGTAATTTTCTTGTCAGGACGGACAGACCCTGATCACGAATCTTGTCCTGCGAAATGTGGCCCGTTCGACGAATATTGCCATCATCGAGGACACCCCACTTCAATCGCGAGTTGCCCACATCAATCAACAACGCACTCATAGTGTTTTGACTCTCGACCCGGCGATGACAATCGTTCCTGAGCTCACCCGCCGAATGCCTGAATCAAGTGTGTCGATCAAGAGTGCTCCGTCTTCTGCAACGCCTGCACCAACCCCGGAAAATTGGCGGTCTGCTGTATCGACTGTGATTGCACGGCCAAGAAGCCAATCATATTGAGACCAGCGATCAGCTACGGCAGCGAAACCAAATTCTTCGAAGTCGACGAAGGCCTGCAGAAAGTGCGCGGTCATTTTTCCAGCAACCTCTTCATGGCTCGGCGTGACATCGCAAATACTCTTGAGATCAACCACATTTCGAGCCCAATCCGTTTCCATTCCGAAATCCAGCTTTTCCTGCAAATCCACGTTGATGCCGATACCCGTAACAATGGTGACGCCACCTGCCGATTGATGCTGCACTTCGGTGAGAATGCCACCCAGCTTGCCATCCCGGGCGACGAG
>JAACFM010000150.1 GCA_009937445.1 Gammaproteobacteria bacterium
CTTGTTCTTGTCTATCTTGTTCCAGCGAGCGATCTGGTCGATGCCGACTCGAAACTTGCGGGCGATGAGATACAGCGAATCGCCATTTCTCACGGTGTAGTTCAACTTGCGGGTGGTGTTTCCCAAAGCCTGTGTTGGCGATGTCCGCGGTGCATCAACAGCCGAGTTTGTCCACACCACGAGCTTCTTGCCAACCGAGAGGGTGTCGCGCGGCGCCATGCCGTTCCACGCGGCAACCTGGCGGGTGGTGACCTTGTATTTCTGGCTGATCGTCCAGAAGCTCTCACCGCTTTGCACGACGTGCTCGATCTTGTTGCCGGAGCGTGTTCGGTTTTGGGTCTTTGCGAGTCGGGCATCTGCGCTCTTGCTGTACGAGCTCAGCGGTTTGGTCGCGACAGGAATCATCAGGTGATGGCCGGCGCGGATGGTATTGCCCTTGAGATCGTTTGCGGAGCGAATCGTCGCAACGGTTGTATTGTATTTCTCGGCAATCTGCGAAATCGCTTCACCATTTTTCACTTTGTGCCGGGCCCAGCGTACGCGCTCCGATTGTGGCACCTCATTGAGTGCAACGACGAACTGCTCAGCAACATCAATGGGCATCACCAGGCTGTGTGGACCGGAAGGATCCGTTGACCAGCGGTTGTACCCGGGGTTGTACTGATAAACCGTATCGACATCGACGCCTGCCAGTTCGGCGGCCAGCGCGAGATCGAGTTGACCACCGATGTCCGCGACCATGAACTGGGGTTCATCGATAACGACGGGCAGTGTCAGATTGTATTTCGCCGGGTCGGCTACGATCTCAACGAGCGCGAGCAATTTCGGCACGTACATGCTCGTTTCTCTCGGCAGTTTGAGATTCCAGAAGTCGATGGGCTTGTTGGCGCTGTTATTGCGGCGCACCGCACGTCGAACATTGCCCTCGCCGGAGTTATAGGACGCAATGGCATTCAGCCAGTCGCCGTTGTTGAATTTGTGCAGGTACTCCAGGTATTCGAGTGCCGCGCGTGTCGAGTCGACGACATCCCTGCGTCCGTCATACCACCAGTTCTGCTTGATGCCGAAACGCTTCGCCGTGCCCGGGATCATCTGCCAGAGACCGGCAGCGCGTCCGTGCGAATAGGCGAACGGGTCGTAGGCGCTCTCGACGATCGGCAGCAGTGCGAGTTCCAGCGGCAGGCCGCGACGTTCGAGTTCATCGACGATGTAGGGCAGGTAGCGTTGTGCCCGCGTGAAGACGCGATTGAGATACTCCGGGTGCTTCACAAACCACTTTTTCTCAGCTTGAGTACGGTTGTTATCAACGTAGCTGAGGTTGAAACCACCCCGCAGCCTGTCCAAAACGTCGTTGGGTCCAGCCGGAGTGGATTCCAGGTTGATCCCGGTGACGGGGGAGATCAACGTCAGGGTCGGGAGAGCCTCGGTTGCCCCGGCGCTCGCTATCAGCGCGGGATCGGCCAGCACGGATGGGCTGCCCAATAACAAAAAGGTGACGCCAGCGGCCCCAAACGCAGAGAATCTCTGCAATAATTGCCCGACGGGCGATGTGATTACGTTAAACATCGGGCTATCCTACTGAGGCGGAGAAGTTGTGCAAGTGGATCGTTCACAATTAACGCAGGAATGGCTGCAAACGCCGCTGGGCGTAGCGCTATTGCAGCAGGAAGCGCGCGTGGTCGAGGAGGCGCTGGACGGCATTTTTGGTGAATATTGCCTGCAGCTAGGCCTCTGGGGCGAAAACCGCACATTCATGCGCTTCACACGGACGCAGCGCTGCTCATTGATCGCTGAGAGCAGCGATGGCAAGCCGTGCGCCGTGGGTAACCTGCATCAGCTACCGGTGGAGAGTGACTCGGTTGATGCCGTTCTGCTGCCGCATACGCTGGACTATAACGATCGGCCGCATGCCGTCTTGCGCGAGGTGGACCGGGTGCTGCGTCGCGACGGG
This sequence comes from Gammaproteobacteria bacterium, assembly GCA_009937445.1. Classification (GTDB taxonomy): domain Bacteria; phylum Pseudomonadota; class Gammaproteobacteria; order Steroidobacterales; family Woeseiaceae; genus UBA1847. The sequence goes on from JAACFM010000150.1 coordinate 1,952, forward strand.
CGTCTGATTATCCTGGGTTTCAAACCGGTCGGACTGTGGGGATTGCGCCGGCTGATTCCGGGTGCGGGGATTCCGCCGGGTGCAGACCAGCTGATTTCCGAGCGACGACTAAAAGACTGGCTGCAACTCCTCGATATGCGCATTGATGGCACATCGCGGTACTTTTTCCGTTGGCCATTGCCCGGGAATAAAGCGCGCAGGTCGGATAAATGGGAACGCCGCGGACAGGCGTGGTGGCCGGAACTCGCGGCATGTTATATGCTCTCGGCGCAAAAGCGGGTCAGCACATTGACGCCGGTCAGGCCGCTCTGGCGGCGTCAGCCGAAAGTCGTTGCCGGTCTCGCGGAACCCTCAACCCGTACCTCCCGAATTTCACGAATCCGCTTTGACCCAAATAATTGAGATATACACTGATGGCGCGTGCAGGGGAAACCCCGGTCCGGGCGGTTGGGGCGCTTTGCTCATCGCTGGAAAGCATCAAAAGACGTTGCACGGCGGCGATCCCGAGACGACCAATAACCGCATGGAGCTGACAGCCGCTATCGAAGCGCTGAACGTGCTTTCAAAGCCGCGTAAGGTGATTCTCTACACAGACTCAAAATACGTAATGGACGGCATCAACGAGTGGATGCCAAACTGGATCAAGCGTGGCTGGAAAACGGCGGCGAAGAAACCGGTGAAAAACAAGGATCTCTGGCAGGCGCTTGACGAGGCCATCCAACGTCATGAAATTGACTGGCGCTGGGTAAAAGGCCACGACGGCAACCCGGGCAACGAGAAGGCTGACGAACTGGCCAACCAGGGCATCGACGAACTGTAGGAGCGGCCCCAAGGCCGCGAACCAAACCGTAGGAGCGCGCCCTGCGCGCGAATTTTCATGAGACAAATAGTCCTAGACACCGAAACCACCGGCCTTTCGACCGCACAAGGTCACCGAGTCATCGAGATCGGCTGCGTCGAACTGGTCGACCGTCGCCTGACCGGGCGCGATTTTCATCGCTTCTTAAATCCCGACCGGGACATCGATCAGGGCGCTGAAGCTATCCACGGTATCAGTCGTGCTGACCTGCAAACCGAGCCGCGTTTCCCCGAAATCGTCGATGACTTTCTCGCGTTCATCAAAGGTGCTGAACTGATCATTCACAATGCGACCTTCGATGTCGGCTTTCTTGAACATGAGCTAAAACTCATGAAGCACAAGAAGCCGAAGATAAGACACCACGCAGCGGTTCTTGACACCTTGGCATTGGCCCGGGAAATGCACCCGGGGCAGCGCAACAGTCTTGACGCCTTGTGCAAACGCTATGAAGTGGACGCAACCAAGCGCGATGTTCACGGCGCGTTAATCGATTCAGAGCTTCTGGCCAATGTGTATCTCGCGATGACGGGCGGCCAGACGGCGATGCTGCTCGATGACGAATCAAAAACCGTAGGAGCGGCCTCAGGCCGCGACCCATCGGAATCGACCGCAGCAGGGGCAGCCAACAGTGGGTCGCGGCCGGGGGCCGCTCCTGTAATTGACCTGCCTGTGATCAAAGCCACAGCGGAGGAATCCACTGCTCACGACGCGATGCTGGAAAAAATTCGGAAATCCGGTGCGTGCGTCTGGGATATTGACTAGAATCACCCGTTCGCTCCCGGGGGAGCACAAGCAAAAATAAGGATTAGCGCCAAATGGCTCACACGTTCGCAGAAGCGTTGCAAAAGAATTTTCTCGGCAATTCCCCGAGTTGGTACAAGCTCACGATTATCGCCTTTCTGATAATGAACCCGATTATCGTAGTCTACGATCCGTTCGTGGCCGGGTGGGTCCTTATCCTGCAGTTCATTTTCACGCTGGCCATGGCATTGAAATGCTATCCGTTGCAGCCCGGCGGATTGCTTGCGGTCGAGGCTATCGTCCTGGGGCTCGCGACGCCGGAAATGGTATTCCACGAGGCGGAAGTCAATTTCCCGGTCATCATGCTGCTCATGTTCATGGTCGCCGGTATCTACTTCCTGCGTGAGATGCTGCTCTTCACATTTACGAAGATTCTGCTCGGCGTGCGGTCCAAGGTTCTCCTCTCACTGCTGTTCTCGTTTACAGCGGCGTTTCTCTCCGCGTTTCTTGATGCGCTGACCGTCACGGCCGTGATCATCACGGTTGCAGCGGGCTTTTTCGGCGTTTACCACAAAGTGGCATCGGGTAAGAAATTCGACCACGACCATGACCCGACAACGGATGAGCAGGTTGTCGAGTTACACCGTGAGGATCTCGAGAACTTCCGGTCATTTCTCCGCAGCCTGATGATGCATGGCGCGGTCGGCACAGCGCTGGGTGGTGTGACTACGCTCGTCGGCGAACCGCAGAATCTACTTATTGCCGATATCATGGATTGGGAGTTCGCCGAGTTCTTCCTGCAAATGGCGCATATTTCCATGCCAGTGCTGGTGATCGGGCTGCTCACCTGCGCCATGCTCGAGGTGACCAAAGTGTTCGGCTATGGTGCACAGCTGTCACCCAAGGTGCGCGAAGTGCTCGAGGAATACGACCACGATATGAGTTCGAAGCGGACGCGCGAGGAAAAGGTAGCAATCGCGGTACAGGGTGTGGTCGCGATTCTTCTGATCCTGGCGCTGGGGTTCCACCTGGCGGAGCCTGGTATCGTAGGCCTGATGGTTATTGTGCTGGCAACGGCCTTCAATGGCGTCACCGAAGAGCATCGAATTGGCCATGCGTTTGAAGAGGCGCTGCCTTTCACGGCGCTGCTGGTCGTGTTCTTTGCGATCGTCGCAGTCATCCACGAGCAGGGGCTGTTTTCGCCGGTCATTCACTGGGTCATGACCTACGAGGGCAAAACTCAGGAAGCGCTGTTCTACCTGGCCAACGGCGGGTTGTCGATGATCAGTGACAA
>JAACFM010000151.1 GCA_009937445.1 Gammaproteobacteria bacterium
GGGCAACCGGCCCGAGACCGAAGTTGGCGACCATACGCGAGCCCATGGAATACAGTGGGAAATTCGGACCCGGAACGTTGGTAATCACCGTATTGAAAATGGGTGGCAGCCGCTTCGCCAAACCATAGCGGGCATAAGCGGTCGCCATCAAACCGGTGGTGGTCGACGGTAGAAAATGCGCCGCCTCCGCCGCGAGCGAGGCACCCACCGTGCGCGTCAGCTTCTTGGCTCTCTCGCTCTCGTCATGAACGGCGCGCAACCTATCCAACGGATCCGCGATATCGCTGCGCACTGGCAGGCTCATCGTCGACACCAGGTTGCCTGCGGCTTTGCGCATCTCTTCCGGACGAGCGGAAACCGGGGCCATAGCCACGAGCGATTCTTTCGGCAATTCGCCCTTGGACTCCAGATAACGCCTGAGCGCTCCCCCACAAACGCTGATAATCACGTCGTTAACGGTCGCACCGTCGATGCGGCCTTTGATCGCCCGAATCTCGTCCAGCGAGAAGCTGCGGCCATCAAAGACACGATGCGGCGAGACGTTAGCATTGAAGCGCGTTCGCGGCACCTTGGTCGTGAGTTGGAGCTCCTTATTGAGCAGGCCGCGACCGAAGCGCCAGGCTGTCGGCATATTTCGCGCCAACAGCGACGCAAATTCGAACGGCTTTTTCACCGTCGTTACAGCCGACCGACCGAGCAACTCCATGGAAGTGGGAAAACGCTCCGGATTCCAATCATCATCGGGCGACTCCACCGTGTCCTCGGGCGAGACGTCGTGAATAGCCTTCGAAATCTCCGCGCCCGACACGCCGTCGATCGCCGCGTGATGCAATTTTGTCACCAGGGCGAAGCTGCCCTCGGGTACGCCGGCCACGTTGTCGAGACCTTCGATGACGTAAGCCTCCCAAAGAGGTCGGGTGATATCCAACGGCCGCGCGTGCAGTCGCGCCGTCTGGATACAGAGCTGCCGCCAGTCTCCGGGTTTGGGAAGCGCGATATGCCGTACATGAAACTCGAGATCAAAGTCCGGGTCCTCGATCCAGTACGGATGATCCAGGCTCATCGGCACGGTTACCAGGCGCCGGCGGAACGCCCGCGCCTTGTGCACGCGCTTCTCGAAGAATCTCAGGATGTCTTTGAAGGTTACTGCACCGCCCGGAGCCGTCGACTGATCGTAAATGGCGAGACTACCGATATGCATCGGCATATTGCCCGTTTCCAGATATAGAAACGACGCATCGAGTCCAGATAGTTGTTCCATGTTTCCTCTCCCCCGCGGCCCTCTCAAGATTGCCGTACCAGTCGGCAGGTTGACGTTACCAGAAGCAGCGTCTGTTCATCGCCTCAATTGTCTATCACCACCGAAATCCCGGGGTAGCCCCTTATTCAAAATTACTTCGCGAGGCGTTTGAGCGAGCTGATGGCCAAATCTATATGATCGCGTCCTGCTGTCACTTGAACCGAAATGTCAGCTGGGTCTGCGCCGTAACCGCCGAAATCCGAAGCTTCGATCGTTGGCACATAGCCGAGGCCACCATTCGAATAGCCCAGAAAAAATGTGTGTTGCGCTGGGCTCGCAGACGCCAATCTGCTAGAAAACGCATTGAAGTACTCACCTGAAAAGCTCGCGAGCGCAATATCATCGGTTAGCAGCAGCGTATTCACGGCCGCCTTCATCGTCTTGCCAGCGTGAGCGTGGTCGGCATGATAAGGCACATCGAGTGGCAAGGATTCAAACCGAAATTTTCCGGCGGTTTGATACTCGCTAATCTCAGAAACCGCGCCCAGCACAGCATTCGCCAGTTTGGTACCGAGCAGTCTGGATTTCTCAATCGCGGTCTCAAGTGGTTTCGTGTCAGCGTCGAATGGGTTCACGTCACCCGCCGCACCCAGGAAAAAAATGGTTTCACCGGCCGCGGCTTCGGTCAGCACCTTCGCCATTTGGCCCGGATAGTCCGCGGAAACGACAACATTGTTCAAATCCATGGTGACCACCGGGTGCGCGCTGTAGTTCACCAGGTTGACGAGCGTTGTGCCGTCCGGTTTTCTGAAATTGAGAATGCGCAGGGCGTCGTCCACAGGCCGGTTTTCCTGTCGCGCTGGATTGGTCCAAAGCATCTCTACACTGCCATCGGCTTTGCGAACGATGCGGTTGTAGGCTTCGGCCACATTTGTCGTCGTCGCCCCAATCTCAACCGGCTCCAGGGCTTCTGCGGCCTGCTCCGCCGCTGCCACAAAACTGTCCGCGAGCAAGTCGAATTTATTGTCACTCACGGCACCGGAGTGCGTGTGTGTAATGCCAACATACAACTGGTCTAAGGTGCCCTGTCGGTGGAGCCTGGCCAGGATGATCTCGATTACTGGCTGCGGAACGAAAATCAGATCAGCCGAAATAAAAGCGATACGCGCATCGCCGTCCGAAAGCACAAGCGCTTTTACAAAAAGGGGGTCCTGTACTTCGGTTACAGCCTTTTTCCCGGAGGCGAGCGTGAGCACCTCATCCTCCCCTGCACTTGGCGTAATTTCGATCTTGGCAAAGCCCGCCGAAAAATGCCCCGCATCGGCCAAGGTGCTGCAAAAAATAGACAGGGCGGCCAGAAAATATTTCATCAATAGTCCTCCAGGCCATACCCGAATTGAAACAGCGCGTGCTCTGCGTACTTCGCAAGCGGGAAATCAGTTAAATCGGCCGGCCATGAATAAGGCGACTTGCCTTTGGGTTTGAACCCGTCTATTGCAAACAGGAAGTCCGCGACACCAGCCCCCTCAGAACCCGGCAGCCAAGCGGCTATGAATGCATCACTCCCGCTTAACTCCTCCGCAATTGCCAGCACCCTTCCGGAAATGAGAAGCACGATAACTTTCTTGCCGAGATCCTTGCAGCCGCTGATCAGGGACTTGTGCTCATCGGTCAAGCTGAGGTCATCGGTGTCTCCAAGAGACTCGGCATAGGGAGCTTCTCCAACCACGACTACAGCTTTGTCTGCGGCCATCTCAGCGTAGCAACCGTTCTCAGCGTATTCAACATCTGATCCGACGGCCTTTATCGCGTCGTATATTGTTGTCGCGCCAGCGTAGCTATGGGTCTGTCCCTGCCAGTGAATGGTCCAACCGCCACTTTGAAGTCCACTATTGTTTCCATGCTGACCAACGACGGCTATCTTGTCGGACGGACTTAAAGGCAATACACCGTTTTCACTCTTCAAAAGAACCAATGATTCTCTGACTGCCTGCCTGCCGACCAATCTATGTTCTGCAGAACCTACGGAATCCGCAAACTCTCTTTTAGCGAACGGATCGGCAAACAAGCCGAGCTTGAACTTCAAACCAAGAATACGACGTACTGCGTCATCAACACGGTTCATAGTTACTGTCTGATCGCTCACCGACCGCTTGAGGCTGACCATGAATTCCTCGTGATTGCCGGGCTGCATCGCAATATCGACTCCGGCGTTGATCACCGTATGCGGATCGCCGAAACGCAACCCTCCATCCCAATCACTTATCACCACACCCTCAAAGCCCAGCTCTTTTTTTAGTACTCCGGTCACCAGCTCTGCATGCTGATGCATATTGATACCGTTCAGGGAATTGAACCCCACCATAATCGAAGCGATGCCCTCATTGACGGCCGCCGCATACGGTGGAAGGTAAGTTTCCCTCATAACCTCGTCAGACATCGTCGCGTTTCCGCCTTCAACTCCGCCATTCGTCGCGCCATCACCAATAAAATGCTTGGCGGTTGCCGCTACCGTATAGCGATCCGCAAGACTCGCGCCTTGGTGCCCCTGTATTGATGCGATAGCAGCTGCGGTGGTTAGGTCTCTATCTTCTGTGAACCCTTCATAAACCCTTCCCCAATGTTCATGTTGTGGCATCGCGATACACGGTGAGAGAGCCCAGTTGAAGCCGGTTCCTGCCGTCTCTTTCGCCGTGATCTCCGCAGCGCGTTTAATGAGATGCATGTTTCTGGTGGCGGCCATGCCAATATTGTGGGGGAAAATGACCGCGCCCTCGAAAGTGTTCTGCCCATGTACGGCATCCACCGCGATGAGCAATGGAATACCCAGACGAGTTTTCAGTGCTGCTGCCTGAAACGCATCGAAAGTATCGGCCCAATCCGTCGCACTGGGGCCAGGCGTTGGACCTTCAGTGTGAATGATGGAACCTATATTTTCTTGCCGAATGATTTTCGGGGACACTCCGTTGTGCCAGATCGATTGCGTCATTTGACCAATCTTTTCATCGAGATCCATCTCCTGGATGAGTGCCTCGATCATTTCTTCCTGTGTCTCATATCGACACAAGTCAAATTCTTGCGTACCCCATTCGCAGATCAATCCTGTTGAACTGTCATTAACGGCGACAACGCCGCAGCCGACAATTGATATCAGAACGACTATCCCCGACAGGACTTTCACAGATACCTTTTCAATTTTCGTTGTCCTCCGACGAGCTTATCGGTATTAGACCACGTCAAACGTGATTTTGCTGTTGGTCAACTTATATCGGCAGTCATCCGGCACGGCACGGCGCAATAACAGGTGCACTGCTTTATAATCCAGCGATGCTGCTCTACAGGTGGAAGAAACGTGGCTTATTCATGAATCGGAAATTCGGGAAGTACCTGTGGTATGGCTTCGGGGAAATACTCCTTGTCGTCGCCGGTATCGTGATTGCGCTGCAAATCGACACCTGGTACGAGAACAAGCGAGCGCAGGAAAAGCTCAATGACTATCTCGAGAACATCGCGCGGAACATAGCCGATGACATGCGACGACTCCAGCAGCTCAAGTCCGTCCGTGCAGAGACTATTTTTGAGTC
>JAACFM010000152.1 GCA_009937445.1 Gammaproteobacteria bacterium
TGAACCTGATCGTCATAGCTGTGAATCATGTAGTGTGCTGCGCCGGGATGTTGCGGTTGTTTGGCGAATACTTCCTCCGCTATCGAAGCGGCCTTCATATAGGTGCGAAAATCACGCTCATAAACGGACCCTAAAATTGACAACGAATAGAACGCCGCCGCTTCCAGGTCGTCGGGATACTCCTCGTATATCTTCCGCATTTCATCTCTGTAGGCGAGATCACGCGACGGTTTGTCACCGTCACCGTAGAGAATAAGAACAGCGTCTAGAAAGCGTTGTTCCCGCTGCGTGGCGTTCATTGATTCTCGCGGTTCAAGCTTCTCCAGCACTTGCAAAGCGGTGTCCCGATCCTGTTCGGCCCAGAGCGGGTGATTAAGCGTCATGGCTTCACCCCAGATAGCCATAACAAATCTCGGGTCGATCTCCTGCGCCTCAATGAATGCAGTCCGTGCATCGTCGAACTCGAAGCTGTGCAACAATTTCACGCCACGCTCGAATGCTTCTTGCGCAGCTTCCGACCCCGAGTTCGGGAAATCAAGAACGCCCAGAATCAACGGTGGCTCAGCGCTGTCTTCTTCCTCGCCATCGTGAGCAATGGCGTTCTGGCCTGACAAAATGAGAAACGCTATCAGACTCGCTTTCCAGATCACTGCGATGAGAGGTTTCACGGTCGGTTCTTCCTTTTGTTATTGTTTTCGGACTTACCTGTTTTGGATAGTCGTCGTTAACGACGGCCACACTTGATCTCCAGCGAGGCAAAATCCGCAATGTAAGCAGCTGCTTCGGCGGCGGCTTTACCATTGTTTCCATTCGCTCCATCGGGGTTGGATCTCATCCATTTCCCGTATCTAATATCCTCGCCTATTCGATAAGACGGTCTGACCGACCATCGATAGGCTTTGCAGGCCTCGAGCTCAACGTCAAGCGCGAACGCCGGCTTCTCAATCTCTTTGGCAGCGTATACGAGCTGTTGACTGTCGTAAATCTCTAGCTCGTAAGCAACCTGCGCGGTGCTGATCGACTTCGCCCACCCTGTTTGCGACTCATCCCCTGCCAGGTCCTGTTTCCACGCAAGAGTCGGTGAGCGAGTTTTGCTGACGCCCTGCCAGACGTTCTTTTTGACCAGCAAAACTGTCTTCGACTCTTGCGGCTGCAGTTTCGTTTGAACCGGCACACGCTCATAAATTTCTGCAGCAATCTCTCGCCCAAGATAGTGGCGTGCAAAAGCAACGAAACTCTTCCCGGCCGAACTGTCGTTCTGAGTCCAATTGGAAAGAGTATCCCTGTCCTGATAGTGAACCTGGTTCTCGTAAAGACTAACTCCGTCCGCTATTCGACGAAGTATTGCGCTCGCCGACATCGTCAGGATCGCTTCGTCTTGCTGAACGTCAATGGTCGAATCCGAAAAGCTGATGTAAAGCAGCGCATCTGTGTCTTGTGGAATAGGTGTGGCCCGCGCGAAGACCTTCGCGTTTACATTGGGCATAGCATGCAATCGCCAGAACACGTCGTCCGCAAGTGCCTCGTTTGACAATGTCGTGTCCGACGCCTCAACCAGTTTCTCGGTGAGAGCATCACGAAACTCCTGCAGCTCTCGTGTCGAAGCGCCAATAAGACCGCCCAGAATTGCTCCTGGCACCGTCAAGATCCGAATCGGAAAGTTGATCGGGATACCGCCGATATCCTTATTGATCGTTCCGTAACCTCGCCCTTCGTCCATGCCATCAAGCAGTCCCAGGGTTTCTTTCTCATAACTGCCGGTAACCGCATCGGTAGCCGGGGCTGCGCCGGGTAATACAACGACCTTCCTTACCGATGATCGATACTCCTCCGGCATGAGCTTGGCCGAACCAGTCACGACTGAAGTAAGCTCCTGAGGCGAGTCTGCGGCCGCTGCCGGGCCAGTAAAGACTCCATTCGCCAACATCACTAACAGCAACGAAATGCTGCTGATTCGTCTACAGGCAGCGCCCGTGTCTTGTGCTATTGCGTTCATACAGCTGCTCTATCAAAAGTCAGGAGCTGGGACCGGATTGTAACAATCTTCCGGCCGCCCGATGCTCGGCCCTGAGGGTAAACGAAATCAGAATCGTTGCGACCACGCAAGCGCCAGCGATCAGGAAAAAGCTGGTGTCCCATCCTGCGGAATCAATCACGTAACCAATAACGATATTGGCACTCACCGCACCACCTACATACCCAAATAGACCGGTAAACCCTGCTGCCGTTCCCGCTGCTTTTTTCGGCGCCAGATCCAGGGCCTGCACTCCGATCAGCATTATTGGGCCATAGATAAAGAACCCGATGCCAATCAACATGGCGATATCGACATTGGGATTACCTGCGGGGTTCTTCCAGTAGACCATGACGCAGACGAGCGTGAGCAACATAAACCCGATCGAAACCGGTGCGCGGCGTCCGTTGAATAATTTGTCTGATATCCAGCCACATAGCAGCGTCCCGGGAATACCGGCGAATTCGTAAAAAGCGTAGGCCCAGCCGGATTGCTGAAACGAAAAACCCTTCACTTCACTCAAGTAAGTTGGAGCCCAATCCAGGACACCGTAGCGAACGAAATAAACGAAGGCGTTGGCCAGCGCGATCGTCCAGAGAAATTTGTTGTTCAGTACGTGCTCGAAGAATATCGCTTTGGCCGATAATTCTTTTTCATGGCTCTCGCCGTACGCGAACGTTTTCGGGTAGTCGTTGCGGTGTATCTCTATGGTGGAAAGACCTTCGGACTGCGGAGTATCGCGCACCGTCAAAAAGATCAGCAATGCAACGAACAACGCGACGATACCGTGCGTATACAGGATCGAGTGCCAGTCTGCGAAAATCGCCATGCCAAGAATCGCGATCGCGCCAACCATGCCGCCGCCGATGTTGTGTGCGACGTTCCAGATGGCCATTTTGGTGCCACGCTCATTGGTAGAAAACCAGTGCACCATTACCCGGCCGGATGGTGGCCAGCCCATTCCTTGAAACCAGCCATTCATCAACAGGAGGACGAACATGATGGTGACCGAACTGGTGGCAAAAGGAACGGTTCCCATAAAAATCATGATCAAGGCCGAGCAGGAGAGGCCCAACGTCATGAAGGCCCGAGCATTACTCCGGTCTGAAACGCTGCCCATAATGAATTTGGACAGCCCGTAGGCAATGGATACGCCGGAAAGCGCCAGTCCCATATCTGCCTTGGAATAGCCCTGCTCAATGAGATAGGGCATTGCGAGTGTGAAGTTCTTTCTGACCAGGTAGTAACCGGCATAGCCGACGAATATGCCAATGAATACCTGCAGTCGAAAACGCTTGTACGTCGCGTCCGCCTCATCCTCCGGTAGTACCTCGCGATGAGCCGGCGGCTTCAGAAACCCGATCAATGCCTGGCCTCAAGGTATTGCACGGTCAGGTCCGGAAAGTCGGTGAAGACCCCGTCCACACCAATTTCGTCGAAGAAGATTCGCAGGAAATCGTCGTAGTCCTTTGCGAAAGGGGGCATCTGATCTCGCTCGCGACGGAATGTGTAGGGATGTACTTTCAAGCCCGCTGCGTGAGCGAACCCGGTCAGCCCTGTTGCTCGTACGCTTGACGACGTTGAGTCCTGTTCTATCAGCAGTAACACGGACGGACCGATGCCATCGACAAAGGTCGCAAGCTGCTTCATCCCGTCGGCACTTAACAACCGTCTGTATTCCTCTGACGTGCTAATTAGCTGGATCAGCCGAACACTCATCTGTCGTTCCGGCATCAGTTCGATGTAAATGCGTTGCAATTCGTAGGGATCGAAACACTGCAGGAAGACCTTGTCAGACTTCGACTTGTAGCCATATGCCATCAGCACATCCAGTGTCGCCGAGGCGATGTCCTTGCCTTCATCGCGGTGGAAAGCAGGGCTCTTCATCTCCGGATACAATCCGATGCTCTTGCCTGTCGAATCATTAAGCCCTTGTATTAATTCGATTTCTTCGGCAAACGTATGCACACGGAATGAAGACTTCCAAAGCGGAAAGCGGTCCTTGAAGACCAACCTCACAGCGCCGTCTTCAGTCTCAAATCGCTCTGAAACAGACAGTTGTTTAATTTCGGCCAGGGTAAAATCGATCACGTAAAAGCGCCCGTCCTCCCGGTTCCTCCCCGGAAAAACGCTGGCGACATCAGTCACCGTATCCAGATAGCGATCGTGCAAGACGACAAGCTTTCCGTCCTTAGTCATCACCAGATCCTGCTCGATGTAATCCGCTCCCTGTGCGTACGCCATCGCTTTGGCGGCGATGGTGTGCTCAGGCAGGTAACCGCTTGCTCCCCGGTGGGCAATGACCAGCTTCTTCGCAGGCAGCACGATCTCGTGCTCATCACTGCCCGCCTGGTCGCCGGAACTCGCAGCGCAACCGGCGAGCATCAACACGGACAACAGAATTGGATTCCTAATGACATCAATCAATCGACTTCTCCCTGGCGCCCTCGATGCGGATAGCATTCATCGTCATCTCATTGTTGCACTTGAGGTCCCTACAATAACGTATATCCACAGTTGTCCGGCAGGAAGATTTTACCTCGCTGTAATGATATACAAGGTGAATGGCACAACTCCTGAATACAGGAATGGAACAATGACCAATATGCGGCAACTGACATCCGGCCTTTGCGTATTCCTGACAAGTTTGGTTTCGTCTGGCGCGCTGGCAGAGGATCCTGAGCGCCGGCTCTTTCAGCCGGAGGATATCCATCGAATCAAGGATGTTGGCGATATCGCGATATCGCCCGACGGCGAATGGGTGGCCTACGGCGT
>JAACFM010000065.1 GCA_009937445.1 Gammaproteobacteria bacterium
CGCAAGCTCCTGACCGCCGCAGCGCTGACCTATGTTTCGGCATCTTTGATGAGCTTGCTAAATATCGCCCGCTGGATCGCGATTTTACGTCGCTAATTAATAGACTGTAACCCTCTGTTCTTACGACGTTTTTTGGCTTTCCTAACATCGAGCGCAGCAGGACGGAGAATTTGACTGGTTTAGGGTCGCTCACACTGTTATTATCCGCGCCCGAAAGCCCGTCCTACCTGAATTGCAGCGCCGCACCAGCTGTCAGGAAGCGCATCAAGGACCGGCAAGGAATTACGTGCACCCACCTCGATATATTGCCGGGTTCTCGCTGTTACAAGGCTATGAGAGCACCTGACTGTATGGCAGTGAAAAGAGGTTGGCGCCAGGAAACAACTAACAGAGCTGATTAGAGAAATGAAAGACCTTACCACCTACCGAAATATCGGCATTTTTGCTCACGTTGACGCGGGCAAGACAACGACCACAGAACGAATCCTGAAGCTGACCGGCAAGATCCATAAAACCGGCGAAGTCCACGATGGCGAAGCCACGACAGACTTTATGGACCAGGAGCAGGAGCGCGGCATTACGATTCAGTCCGCTGCCACGAGCTGTGAGTGGGACGGCCACCGCATGAACATCATCGACACACCAGGACACGTTGACTTCACTATTGAAGTTTATCGTTCCCTGAAGGTGCTTGACGGTGGCGTTGGCGTTTTCTGCGGATCAGGCGGTGTAGAGCCGCAGTCTGAAACCAACTGGCGTTACGCTAACGACTCAGGAGTCGCTCGCATCATATTCGTTAACAAACTTGACCGTATCGGGGCGGACTTTTACCGCGTTGTGCAGCAGGTTAAAGACGTTCTGGCGGCAAATCCGCTGGTCATGGTGCTGCCGATTGGTATCGAAGACGATTTCGTCGGCGTTGTTGATCTCATGACTCAGAAGTCCTGGATCTGGAGCGACCCGAATGATCCTGCGTCCTACACCATCGGCGAAGTTCCGGAAGATATGCTGGGCTTGGTGGCCGAATGGCGCGAGAAGATGATCGAAACGGCTGTGGAGCAGGACGATGACCTGCTTGAGGCCTATCTTGAGGGCGAAACGCCGTCAATCGAGGATCTGAAGCGTTGTATTCGCAAGGGCACAATCGCACTCGAATTCTTCCCGACCTTCTGTGGTTCTGCGTTTAAAAACAAAGGCGTACAGAATGTTCTTAATGGAGTTGTTGACTATCTGCCGAACCCGATGGAAGTTAAGCCGCAGCCTGAAATCGATCTCGAAGGAAACGAAACCGGTGGCTTCGCTGTGGTCGACCCGGACAAGCCACTGCGCGCATTGGCATTCAAAATCATGGACGACCGTTACGGCGCGCTGACCTTCACACGTATCTACTCTGGCACCTTGAAGAAAGGTGACAACGTCGTGAATACGTTCACCGGCAAGAACGAGCGCATCGGTCGCATCGTGGAAATGCACGCCGACTCACGCCAGGAGCTCGACTCAGCACAGGCGGGTGACATCGTTGCCCTCCTCGGCATGAAGAACACACGCACAGGCCATACACTCGCTGACGCAGACCATCCTGCGACTCTCGAGCCGATGGTGTTCCCGGATCCCGTAATCTCCATCGCGATTTCGCCGAAAGATAAAGCCGGAACCGAGAAGATGGGTGTTGCACTGAACAAGATGGTTCAGGAAGACCCGTCCTTCCAGGTTGCAACTGACGAAGACTCCGGTGAAACGCTGATCAAGGGTATGGGCGAGCTGCATCTCGATATCAAAGTCGACATCTTGCGTCGTACCCACCACGTTGACGTTGAGATGGGCAAGCCGCAGGTTGCTTACCGCGAAACGATTACGAAGCAAATCGAAGACACCTACACCCATAAGAAACAATCGGGTGGTTCTGGTCAGTACGGCAAGATCGAATATCAGATCGAACCGGCTGAGCAAAATGTTGGTTACGAATTCGAATCCAAGGTCACAGGCGGCAACGTTCCGCGTGAGTACTGGAGTGCGATCGAGAAAGCATTCAAGTCTTGCATGGTCGAAGGCACGATGGCGGGCTATCCGTTACTCGACGTCAAATTCACCTTGCTTGACGGTGCGTACCACGCCGTTGACTCCTCTGCTCTGGCGTTCGAAATCGCCACTAAAGCGGCTTATCGTCAGTCGATTCCGAAAGCCGGACCTCAATTGCTTGAGCCGATCATGAAAGTCGACGTCTTCACACCAGAAGACAACGTCGGTGACGTCATTGGTGACCTCAATCGTCGTCGCGGCATGATCAAGTCTCAGGACGCGGGCCCCACGGGCGTGCGCGTCAAAGCTGATGCGCCGCTGGCCGATATGTTCGGTTACATCGGCCACCTGCGTACGCTGACATCCGGTCGCGGACAGTTCTCTATGGAGTTCAGTCACTACGCACCGTGCCCGCAGAACGTTGCTGAAGCGGTCGTCAAGGAAGCAGCTGAGCGTAAAGCCAACAAATAACAGTAGGAGCGGCCCCAAGGCCGCGAAGCTTCACGGCCTCCTACAGTAAAAATTAAGCCCCTTGAGTCTTTGGCTCCAGGGGCTTTCTTTTTGCTGATTGCAGCGCGTCAAATATGAATAATGCGACTGCAGTCCAGATAAAGCCGAAGCAGATAAGGTGCGCCGTCGTCAGTTCTTCACCGAAATACAGGCCCGTACAAAACTGAATAGTCGGCGCCAGGAATTGCATAAAACCAATGGTTGTCAGCGACAGACGGCGGGCTGCCAGCGCAAAACACAACAGCGGTAATGCGGTTATCGGACCCGCTAACATCAACGAGATATTCATCGATACGCTGCCAGTCGCAAATACCATCTGCGACGACGAAAAGAGAACAGCAAACCAGGCAATGGCGAGCGGCAATAACAAAACAGTCTCTACGAACAGCCCCGGCATTCCTCCAATGACTACTTTCTTTCTCACCGCAGCGTATACGGTAAAGCTTACGGCCAGAAACAGGGCCACCCAGGGCACCTCGGTGCCGGATACGGTTAGAACCGTGACCCCGACCGCCGCCAATGCCACCGCAACGCCTTGAAAACGTCGCAGTCTTTCGCCAAAAAGAAAATACCCGACCAGCATATTGGTCAACGGGTTGATGTAATAGCCAAGACTCGTTTCCAGAATCCGGCCATCCTGTATTGCCCAGATGTAGACAAACCAGTTCATGCCTATGAATATGGCTGAAAGCGATAGCCAGCCGAGCATTGCCCTGTGCGTCAGTGCCCGTCCAACTTCTGCCCACTGCCGACGACAGGACAGAATGAGCGCGCCGAATGGCACAGCCCAGATAACCCGATGCGCCAGCACTTCGGTCGGATCGACCTCTCGCACAAGGACGAAATAGACCGGTAGAAACCCCCACATCAAGTAGGCGGCGAGACCGGCCGTTAATCCGTCACGCGCGTCTCTGTCGATATGCGACAAGCGGGTTAATCCGCCTGTACTTCAGCGGGGCGATACAACAGCCAGTTCTTAAGCTGACTCATTCTCCGGAAAAAATCTTCCTGCAATAAATACAATGCCGGTATCAGGAACAAGGTAATGATCGTCGCAAATATAATTCCGTAGCCGATCGAAATAGCGGTAGGGATTATCGCCTGTGCCTGTGGACTGCTTTCAAACATGATCGGCAATAACCCAGCCGCCGTTGTAAACGACGTCAATATGATCGCCCGAAATCGCGCTGTGCCGGACTGAATAACAGCATCGCGTATCGCCAGGCCGCGGACCCTCGCCTTATTGATGAAATCAACCATGATCAGACTGTCGTTCACGACGACGCCCGCGAGCGCGATCAAACCAAACAACGAGAACATACTGATCGAACGACCCATAATGATGTGGCCCATGACCGCACCAATGGCACCGAACGGTATGACCGACATGATGATCAAAGGCTGCGAGTAGGAGCGCAGTGGGATAGCGATCAATGCGTAAATCAGGAACATGGCGATGACAAGCGCCATGAAGATCTTTGACATGAAATCAACCTGGTCCTGACTGGAACCTTCAAGGCCGTATTTCACGCCCGGGTAACGCGATAGAAGCTCGGGAATATACTCTTCTGACATCGCTCGAACGATCTGTTGCGGTTCAACCTGCTCAGGATCAAGGTCCGAAGAAACCGTGACCGTACGTTCCCGATCCAGACGAGAGATGTTTGAGTAGCCTTGACCAAAAGAAACCTCGGCCACAGAGTTGAACGGCACCTCGTCACCATCTGGCGTTCGAATTCGCATATTTTCCAGATCCGCAATCGAGCGGCGTTCTTCTATTGGATACCGCACCATGACCCGCAGTTCGTCCTTGCCTCGCTGAATACGCTGCGCTTCCTCGCCATAAAATGCCTGGCGCACCTGCCGCCCCAGAGACGACATCGTCAACCCCAGTGCTTCTGCCTCCGGTTTGATCGTCAACTTGATTTCATCGCTACCGGACACTGCCGAATTCGTAATATCAAATAGCCCTTCGTAGGTCGCCAGCTCTCTCGCAAGATCCGCAGCGGCTGCTTCCAGCGCCGTATAGTTAGAACCGCTTAATTTAAAGCTCAAGGGCGATCCACCGCCGATATGTCCAGCCGCTATGAATTTGAGCTCTTTCATACCCGGAATTTCACCAACCGCCTCGCGCCACATCTGGGTGACCTCTTTCATCTCATACGGGCGATCTTCAGTGAATGGAATTTCGACGAACATTCGAGCGCCAGTGTCCCCGGTCGTAAAGACGCCTATGTTCTGAATGATGGGTAACGAATCGGGATTTTCTGCAACGAATTTTCGATTGATTTCGAGCAGCGTTCCCTCAACCTTGTCGACCGCTGCATTGCGAATGTGCGGCGCCGTGCCGCTCTGCATTTCCAGGTTGACCTGAATAAAGTCCTGTGCGAAATCCGGAAAGACGACGACTCGAGCAATACCACTGGTCATCAGACCAATGGTAAGAATCAAAATCGCAGAGAATATCGACAGGGTAAGTCCGCGGTTATCGACGGCTCGCTCAAGCATCGGCCTGTAGTGCTTGTGTATGACTGACTGCAAACCATGCTGAACATGTCGCTGAACTTTCAGAAAGGCACGTGGGATGCGTTCGAAGAAGCCGATGACGCGTTGTGGGCGAAACAAATCGTCTTCATCGACTGGTGGAATATGCGCGTTAACCAGATGTGCCGGGAGAATTAACTTCGACTCGATCAGCGAGAATGACAAACAAAGAATAACGACGAACGCCATCGCCTCGAAGAACGGACCCACTACGCCACCGATAAACATCATCGGTGCGAAAGCGGCGATGGTTGTCAGCACCCCAAAGGTTGCCGGTATCGCAACACGGTGAGCCCCCTGGATGACGTTATCGAGCGTATGCCCGTCTTCACGTATCTTGGTATAAGCGCTTTCACCGATAATAATGGCGTCATCAACGACAATTCCCAGGACGATAATAAAACCGAACAGGCTGATCGTATTGATCGTTACCGGCCAGATCGGCATTAACCACAGCGCGCCCAGAAAGGTCACCGGCAGTCCGACAATTACCCAAAACGCGACCTTCATTCTGAGGAACAGCGACAGCACAACAAAAACCAGAATCGCACCAGAGATTATGTTGTTCTGCATACGTGCCAGACCGCCTTCCAAATACTTCGGCAGGTCAATCCAAACATCAAGGCGTATACCCTCAGGCAGGGTTTCGCTTTTCTTCGCTACGTATTCCTTTACCGCTTTCGCTGTCTCTATTTCATTCTGATTCGAACCTGCGACAACCTGCAAAGTCGCAGTAGGCTGGCCATTGAAGCGACTGTAGCCATCCGACTCCACAAAGCCGTCGTTGATCTCGGCTATGTCATTAAGTGTGAGGCGCCTGCCGTCTGGAAAAGTACGCAACACCAAAGAACCAAAATCCTGACCGGTATAGACCTGCCCTTTGGTGCGCAGCAGAATATCGCCGCCCTCTGACTTGATGGTTCCGCCCGGCATATCGATGGATGAGTTCCGGATAGCCTGCGATATCTCACTCATCGTCAAGCCGTATTCACGCAATGTGCGTTCTGATACCTGGATGCTGATTTCGTAGGGTCGATCACCAAAATAATTGATCTTGTTTACTGACGGCAGTTGCAACAACTCGTCACGAATTTCGTTTCCCAGCGCTTTGCGCGTCAAATCGGTCAGGTCACCATTCAGCGCTACCATGACAACCGGGTTATTAATTTCCTGCTTGTAGATAACCGGGTTTTCCGTCAATGCCGGGAATGTTGAGATCGCATCGACACGCCTCTTCACGTCACCCAACACCTGAGTCAGGTCTGCCTCGGGTTTCAATTCGATAGTGACGTTTCCCATCCCTTCGCGAGAGTTCGAACGTATCCGTTTGATGCCTGGCAGATCCTGTATGGCCTCCTCTATCTTGATGACCACACCCTCTTCAACTTCCTGAGGCGCAGCACCAAGATACGGGACTCGCACCTGAATCCTGTTGAGTTCCAATTCCGGGTTAGTTTCTTTTCGAATGCCACTGGCGGAGATGAGGCCAGCAACAATGATCAGGATCATTAACAGGTTTGCCGCGACGTGGTTCGCCGCAAACCACGCAATCACACCCTTTTCTTTCGTTACACCCGACACTCTCATTATCAGTTACCCGCTTCGCTTAAAGTCCGTATCTGCAATCCATTAACAGCAGATTCCAGTGCCGTAATAACCACTCTCTCGCCCTCCTCTGCGCCTCCCGAGAGGTAGACATAGTCAGAATCGGACCGCGCTATTTCGACATTGCGTATTACCAATTTGTTATCGGCATCGACGAATATCATCTCGTCGGTACCTCTGACAACAGCACGGGGCACCCGGATGATATTCTCGACCATGGCTCCTTGAATCGTCGCACTCACGAACGTGCCGATCGGCATCGGTTCACCGCTACTATGCAGTCGATAAGGATCTTCCACTCGTGCGACCGCGTAAGTCACACGACTCTTCTCATCGACCACACCTTCTGTACGAACTATTCTTGCCGGCCATTTAACCTCCCGGCCTTTTTGAATAGCGGACAGCGTTACTACCGGACCCTCGGCGGACCCGGACGGACTGACATCTGACGCATCTGGCAAATCGACATAGGCAAGATCAAGATCGGTGAGTGGCAATCGTATCTCCGCGTAATCGGTTGCAAAAACCACACCGAGCCGTGAGCCTGTATTGACGAATTCGCCAAGGTCCGTTTCTTTTGCTCTCACGATGCCTTCATAGGGAACGCGAATATAAGTGCGTTCGAGGTTTCGTCTCGCGCGAACGCGTTCGGCTTTCGCAGTAGCGAGCGCAGCGACAGCGGAAGCATACTCAGACTCTGCTCTGTAACCCTGACTTTGCAGTTTCTTGGCACCGTCGTGCTCGATTTCACGCTGGGTAACCAACGCTTCCGCTTGCTCCAGCGCCACTTTATAATTGGTCGGGTCGATCCGCATCAGGACCTCATTGGCCTCAAAAACACCGCCGGCGACGAATTTCGGTGAGATGCTAGTGATAGTGCCCGACACCTCTGAGCTCAGAATAGTCTCGGTCCTAGGGCGAACCATTCCCTGGCTGTGCACTTCAAAGTTCGCTGTCATATTCTCAAGAACAACGACCTCAACCAATGGGTCCAGCTCAACGCGTTCTTTTTTTGGCGGCTCTGGCCGCATGTTGCTCATCACCACGACGCTGGCAATGGCAAACACAAATATCCCTATAATCGTCAGGATTCGCATGCTATCTGTTCCCTTTCAGTTCTGAAGCCTTTCGACAATGAATTCAGTCATTTATTGCACGACGACGGTATCGGATAAAACGCCCTTGAGTGGGCCAGTTTAGTCCCATTTTGTGACATAACTCCGTGAAATTAAGGTTCTGAGGACCCAAACTGACCATCCAGGAAGGCCTTCAAAGAGGTTCGGCCAAATGTAGGCTGATCGGATGATTATGTACGAACAACACTTTGGGCTCAAAAAGCGTCCGTTTCGCGCCAACGCGACCGGCACTGATGTATTCGTCGGGCCGCATATCGCTGCAACGATGTCAGGCATCAGGAAAGCACTCTCTGCGAATGACGCGATGGTTGCAGTATCAGGACCAGTCGGCTCCGGCAAGACAACACTTGTCAATCGTGCCTTAGAGTCAATCGGCGCAAGTCCTAAAATCATTCGAGTCGCTCGTATGCGTCTCAACAGCGTAGACGTTCTTGAGTTCCTTCTCGATGAACTTGGCGTCGAAAACCCGCCAAGCGGCACCATCCAGAAATTCGCATCATTCCGGCGCCGATTGAAAGAGCTGGAAGACATTAATACTCGCGTATGGGTCACGATCGAAGATAGCGTGCACCTTGGCGCAGAAACACTTGGTGAAATCGAGGCTCTGACGTCCGCAGATTCTGGCGAATCTGAAGGTGCTGGTGTCGTCCTGATGGGGGACGAGAGTCTCGATACCCTCCTTGGCGAACCGCGACTCATGCGAACCCAGCAAAGAATCCGGCAGCGATTCGATGTCGCAGCAATGTGCGTTACTGAGCTGCGCGGATATCTAAGGCACTGTTTTCGTCTCGCCGGCAGTGATTTCGAAAGGGTCTTCGAAACGAATGCAGCTGAACTGCTGCACCACGTCAGTGGCGGTATTCTACGAATCAGCAATAATCTAATTGAATCAGCAATGATCGCGGCTGCCGATCAGGATCTGGAGCTCGTTACGTCGACGCTGTTGTCACGAGTTGCAGAGAATCAATACGGACTGAGCGCGACGGGATTCGACCTGCCCCAGCGCGATCCGGTCGACGAGGCTGTTGCAGAATTGGTCGTTGAAGAACCCGTCATCGTCTTCACGAAGCCTGCGGTGGAAAAATCACAATCGTCACAGAACGAACCGGAGACTCCGGCTGTGCCGCAGCTAAATATTGAATCTGCCGGCGACGTCGTGCCCGATTGGGAACGTGATCCAACAATGGCAGAGCTAAGGCCTGACCTGGCCGCTCTGGAGCAAGCCATGGCCTTTGCGCAAAGTGACGAAGAGGAACCAGCGGTAGCAGAGCCCAAATCTTTGCCGGAATTAAAACCCGAAGAGGCTGAAGTCATTCAGGAAATTACGCTTGACCACGCGATCAGTCAGAGAATTGAGAGCAATCTCATTGATGAGCCCGGAGAAGTCAGTTCATCGACGTCGGACAACGTCCCGTCACTGAACGACGAATCGGACTTGCCATCCATCAAGCTACCGAAAAAGCAAAACAAGAAGGCCGATGGAGAACTCGAAAAAATCGCCGCTGAACTGGAAAAAGTAAAGTCAATCAAAGACATGGACGACAAGCTGGCTGAAACGCTTTTCGGCGAAGACCTGAATTTCATCGCTGCCCAGATGCTTGCAAGTCAGCCGGCGGTTGAATCAGCCAATGATGATTTAGTCGCTACCGGCACCCCTGCAGCTGACATTACGCCCGCAGCATCACAAGCCGACAAAAGTCAATCGGGTGAGCAGCTCCAGGTCACTCTGGAAGCGCCAAAAAAACATGATGATAGTGGAATGGATCCATCGGCCGCGCAGCGACTGAAGACAGTCCGTGCGTTAAATACCGATTCGGACTCTTCCGCCCGCAAACCTGAAACACCTTCCGGTCATTCGCCACCGACACTCGATGTTCCGGAGTCCATTGAAAATCAGATCAATACGTCGATGACCCAGACATTGAAAGCACTGAACGTCGTTCCGCCGGTCAACGATGACCATATGGATGACGATGAACTAAAAGGTGGTTTTTTCAGTCGATTCAAACGTTCATAACTCGTAGCCGAGACACGAACAGCCGGAAGTATACGAAAATGAAGGATCTACACTCAGGCCTGGATGCTTGGCGATACCTTATCGCATCGGACTCAGAACGTCGTTCTGTCGATAGCTATCTACCAGTGATCCTGAGTGTCGTTGGCGCGTTGAGTGTTCTCCCTTTCATGGCATTACGCTATATGCAAGGTGCCTGGGTAGCGGCGATCGTCGACGCCGTCATCGTGGTTGGTTTTATAGCCCTGGGAACCTATGTCTTCCGCACGCGCCGTGTGCAGGCCGCAAGTATTGTGATTTCCTGCTTCTGTATTGCCGGTGTAATTTCAACCGTGTACATCGTTGGTGCCCAGCAAGTGTATTGGGTTTACCCTACTTTAATGGCAGTTTTCTATCTCGTACGACCGCGAGTCGCGCTGGTTCTCGCAATCACCACTGTGGCTGTGCTGATACCAAAGATGAACGAAGATATGGACCTCAAGACAATGACGACCGTATTGATAACCACTGTTGTCATGAGTTCGTTTGCTTTTGCATTTTCCCGGATTACCAATCGACAACGTGAGCGGTTGATGCAACTGGCGACCAAGGACCCACTAACCGGTGTCGGAAACCGTCGCGGTCTGGACGTCAAACTCAAAGATATCGTCAACAACCACAAACGCAGCGGCATGATAGCGTCGATGTTGTTGCTCGACCTGGATCACTTCAAGAAAGTGAATGACGCACATGGACACGCTGTGGGTGACCAGACCCTCAAACGGGTTACCGAGATCATCAATCTGAGAATCAGGGTGACAGACAGCCTCTACCGAATCGGTGGCGAGGAATTCGTCGTGGTGCTGGAAGGTCAGGATGCCATGCACGCCAAGCACCTGGCTGAACAGTTAAGAACCCTGATACAGGCGAATGAACTGGTGCCCGATCAGCCCGTTACGATCTCCACGGGTGTAGCGGAGATAGCGCAGGACGAAACGGCGAGCAGTTGGCTGGGTCGGGCTGATGGGGCCCTTTATCGGGCCAAGCATGCGGGCAGAAATACGACGAGTATCGCCGAATAGTTTCCTTGCGCTTTAGCGCAACCGGCCCTCGGAAAATCGCTATCGAGAATCCGCAAGTCAGTTGTTAACCTGTCTCTGTTCCCTGCTATCAGGACAGCAATGCAGACCGCAAAGAAACACCTTGCCCGCGAACGCCTGACCATGTCCAAGATGGTCGGTATCTATTGTGCAGGAAACCACGACCGGGCGGCAGAGGCACTGTGCGCGTCGTGTCAGGACTTTCTTACCTACGCGGAATTGCGCCTGCAAAAATGCCCTTACGGCGACGACAAACCCACCTGTGCCAATTGCCCAGTGCACTGTTACAAGCCAGCCAGGAGAGAGCAGGCTAGGAAAATCATGCGCTATGCAGGGCCGCGAATGTTACTGCGCCATCCGCTGCTTGCGATCAGCCACAAGCTAGATGGTTTTCGAAAAGTCGGACACCCCCGCGAGTTAACCCGCGATCAGAGAATGCATTCGCGAAAAGACTGACCCGTCAGCTCTCTGAAAACACTTGCGCCCTACTCTGTCGGTGCCAGCGCTTCGATTCTCGCCGCCTCAAATTCGTCGCCGGCATTCCAGACAGGCATATCGTCAGAATTGGCAATCGCGAGACCTGTCCAGTAGCCGAGCAAGGCATCATCAACCATGCCGTCCAGATTCCAGTTCGGATCGTATTCGTCTGACGGCTGGTGGTAGTTCACTTCGGTGTAGTGGTTCTTCTGTTCACGGCCCCATTCCGGCGGACGATCGACAAAATCAGTCCCTTCATCCAGGTACATTGCCGGCACACCGATCTTGGCAAAACTGAACTGATCGGAGCGGTAGAAATAGCCCTTGTCCGCAAACTGATCCGGCTTCACCACACGCCCCTGCTCTGCAGCTATCATGGTGGCGATCTGATCAATGGATGACTTACCCAGTCCTATGTAAGTGACATCATGGGTATGACCCCAAATATTGCCGCCGTCGTAGTTGATATTGGCTGCAATCTTGCCTGGCGCGAACGTAGGATTGGCGGCGTAGTACTCGGAACCAAGCAATCCCTGCTCTTCCGCACCGACCAGCGCGATGAGGACGGTCCTGCGGGGCGCCTCTGGCAACGCTTTGATGGCTTTGGCGATTGCCATTATCTGCGCAACACCGGTCGCATTGTCGAATGCGCCATTATAGATAGCGTCACCTTCCTCATTCGGCGTGCCGATCCCGAGATGATCGTGATGGGCGGTGTAAATCACCGCCTCATCCTTGAGCAACGAATCGCTTCCGGGAATGAGGCCAAGTACGTTCGCTGATTGCACGCGATCAATCTCGACGTCCATTGCGATGGACGTCGTAATACCCAGTGGAACAGGCTCAAAATCGCGGTTGTAAGCTTGTTCGCGCAGAGCATCGAGATCCATTCCTGCCATCTCGATCAGCTCCCGAACCGCGTCCTCGGTTACCCACGCGGTAATCTCGCTGCGCGGCTCATCGCCTGCTGGCAGCTCGAATTGCACGCCTGTCCCGGACGTCTGCAAGACCTGGAACGGATAGCCCGCCGATGGCGATGTGTGAATAATGATTGCACCAACTGCACCCTGTTGCGCGGCGCTCAGGTATTTGTAATCCCAACGTCCGTACCAAAGACGGGTTTCTCCAGCGAACAGCTCCGGATCCCAGTCAGGGTCGTTGTTCATCATGACGAGGACTTTACCTTTCAGGTCAGCGCCCTTGTAATCATCCCAGTCGTATTCCGGTGCCTGAATCCCGTAGCCGACAAAGACCAGTTCAGCATCCTCGAACTCGGCTCGTTCTTCCTGCACGCCACTGCCAATAATGAACTGATCCCATTGTTTCAGTGCCATCGACTTGCCGTGACCGGAAAACACCCACTCGTCAGGCTGAGCTGAATTGATGCCAACGAGATCAAAAGGCTGCTCCCAGCTGCCATCTTCACCACCCGGCTGCAGTCCGAGTTCCGCCATCCGTGCAGCGAGATACTTCCTCGTCTTCTCGTCACCTCGAGTACCGGGCCCGCGGCCCTCGTAACTGTCCTGCGAGATTTCTTTGATGATCCCGCGCATGTATGCATCGTCTATCTGCAGAGCGGCCTGCTCCGCGGCGACATTGCCTTCTTCGACGGTCGCTGGTGTCGCCTCAGGTTCAGGGCTCGAATTGTTTTCGCTGCAGGCAAACAACAAGCTGCACACTGCGATGATGGCTACTGTGGACAAGTACTTCACTACACTTACTCCGTGTCGATTACTAAAATTATTCTGTCAAAAAATGCTGCAGTGCAATAACCAGCGTTGCTTCGGACGCGGTATTGCCATCGCCCTATGCGATAAGATGCGATTGTATGCTCAAAGTGAATGCCGATTACGCGTAAAAACTACCGCCGCCGTACAACAAAAACTTCGTAACGGCCGTCAGGACCGATGTACCAGGAAGCAATGGTGCTCGTAATACTGACAATGATGGCACCAAAGAGTGCCGACCAGAACCCGGCAACCTCGAAATTATCCAGCATGGCTGCAACCAGACCGAACATCGCCGCGTTCAATACGAAAATGAACAAGCCGAGCGTCATGATTGTCAGTGGCAATGTCATCAAGAAGACAAGCGGTCGGACAATGGCATTAACGAGGCCCAGCAGAAAAGCAGCGAGGATGAAACTGCCGGTCCCTTCTATCCAGACCCCGGGTATCAGTCGGGATGCCAGAAAAAGGCCCAACATGGAAATCAAAGTGCGGATCAGGATGCCTTGCATGCCGCATTATTGCACTAAAAGGCCCCCGGTCGGCAAGGGGGAGTCCGACCGGGGGCGACAACTCAAACAACGTTAGGGGGTCGCTGCGAGTGTCCTCAGTACGGAAGTAACTATAGGACGGGGAGCGATTCCAGTATTGTCCGCATGCCCCAGGCAATGGTCATTTTGTGTCAATTGAAGCCGTCATTTCGTTGCGAAGCGCCGGATAAGTCACTATCGTACGCACCTGGTCAAAGCGCCCGTAGCTCAGTTGGATAGAGCGCACGGTTCCTAACCTTGAGGCCGCAGGTTCGAATCCTGCCGGGCGCGCCATCTTTTCAAGAAATTACGATTCTCGAGACTTCGAAAATCCGCTCCTAGCTCTGAGGTTTGAGCTCCTCACAGGCTTGTGTAGAGCCAATACCATGGCCCCATAACCGCACATCGAGCTTGAATTCATAAGTGATGGTGATTTCCTCAGGCGCCGGATCATAGTGATTCGCGAGTGGCTGATAGGGTGACGCCTGCTCGATGATGTACAGGAAATATTTGTCGACGACGGGCACCGTAGACGACTTCACGATGGATACATCCTTGACGGACCCGTCACTAAGGATGATTGTGGCTATGGTTACAGGAATATAACAGTTGGCATGTACGTCCCTGTTAAGTCGCGCAATGTTCAGTCTGTTCAGGTCAGCGAATTCGATGACCTCCGCCGTAAACTCTTGCTGGTATGTCATTGAATCGGAATATGCCGACGCTGACAAAAACGGCAAAAGGAAAGTCGCATACAGACTGGCCTTTTGCAGGCGCGCTGAATGCGCCACCCGCAAAAGGCCATTTGCTGTTGCACCGATTAGAGTGGGAACTCGTTATACAAACTGTCCGACACAATTGTGCGAATTTCGGACAATCCACCCAGCCACGCAGCGACCGCAGGATCGGCAGTCATCTTCTCCCAAGCCATTGCAAAATCGCCAAAAGAACCGGGATATTCGACACCCACGATAACCGCGCCCGTGGCCTCCCCCGCGAAGGTTGCCTGCCAAACGCGAACTGTGAATTTGCTATCGATCGCCTGTATGAGCTTTTTGCCTTTACTAAGCTGCGCGACATACGCGCCGATATCGTCGGTTTGCACTACAACGACACGCAATGTTGAATGATCGTCTGCCACTGCCGGTATCGATAGTGACATTGTTAAGCCAAGCAAAATGACCGTCATCAATTTTTTCATTTAGCAATCTCCTAATAAATTACTGTTATGAGCACCAGGCCGAGAACATTTTGAGCAGCGAAGTGCTGGCAGATTTAGCTAGTAAACAACATGAACCGCTTTTTGTCATGCACAGCCCCGGCGAAATATTATAGTCGAACAACTGCTATCGGCCAGAATTAGCGTAACTTTTTGCTCTCGATGTTGCAGTTCAGTGGACAATCCCTGATATGAGTCCGGCAATGTTTCCAAAATGTTCACCGCGTTTGACGAGGGGGTCAATTGGGAAGATCCTGATCGGGAAAACCAAATTGCGCTGGCAGCACGCTTCGCTCATTGAGCGGAGGCGGTGATTGTGCAGTCGATATAGATGCGACGAGGAGCATAGTTACAACTATGAATGTACGAGGTGTGTTCACCAGGAAATTATAGCGTTGGCTCTACGCGCATTCCATTAGCAGTGACGTCATGAATAATTGACCCACCCAATCCTTGGTATAATTGGAGAAAGTCATCTGAGGGCTGCAAGTGAGGACGTTGAGGGACTGGCTGAGGGAACTGCGCAATCGACGAGTGGTTGCTGCGGTGGGACTTTATGCCGCTGTCGCTTGGGGCGGGACAGAGTTTCTCAGCTTTGTAATGAATGCCTACGGATTCCCTCCCTGGTCCTTGGCGATGCTCGCGTCGCTCCTCATCGCCGGTTTTCCGGTCGCAATGCTCCTCGCGTGGCATTTTGATCTAACACTTGACGGGTTTCGCCCGACCGAGCCCATAAGCGCCAAAGGCAAGTCAACAATACTTCTAGCCGTGCTCATTTTCATCGGCGGCAGCGCTGGCTTGTTCCATGTCTTCGCCCCAAACGTAGCCGTCGATGTCGCAGTTACCGGTGCTAACGAGCGCGTCGAGGCACCGCAGAATTCCATTGCTGTATTGCCTTTCGTCAACATGAGCGGTGACGCGACGCAGGAGTATTTCAGCGACGGCATCTCGGAGGAACTGTTGCACCGGCTCGCGCAGGTCTCGGAACTGCACGTTGCCGCCCGAACATCGGCCTTTCACTTCAAGAACAAGAACATCGCGATGGCCGACATTGCCGCACAACTCGGTGTGCGATCGGTGCTGGAAGGCAGCGTGAGAAAGGCAGGTAATACCATCCGAGTCACTGCGCAGCTTATCAATGCGAGTGACGGCTTCCACATTTGGTCGATGACCTATGACCGACAATCTGGCGACATTTTCGCCATCCAGGATGAGATCGCAACACAGGTCGTCGACGCGCTAAAGGTGACATTGCTGGGGGGTGAGCACGCGCGGCTCAATCGTCATCCCACCGCCAACCTCGCCGCCTACGACGCTTACCTGTTAGGTCGTCAGAAGACGGTACGGCGCACAAGTGCCACGCTGCAGCAAGCAGTGGAGCATTTTTCCGCAGCGATCAGGCTGGATCCCGGATACGCATTGGCCTATGTCGGACTGGCCGATGCCTACGGCCTTCTCGGTCGGTATGGCGCGCTGGACAATAGCGAGATCCTCGCGAATGCCACACCCGCCGTCGAGCGCGCTCTGCAATTGGACGATCGACTGGGTGAGGCATATGCGAGCCTCGGAAAAATTCGGTGGTTGCAACGGGACCTTTCCGGCGCTGAGCAGGCGTACAAACGTGCGCTGGAGTTGACCCCAAATTACGCCCGTGCCTATCAAGATTACGGGACGCTACTGAAATGGGGGTTTGCCCGCATGGAAGAGGCAGCGGCGATGAATCAGATGGCACTGGTATTGGATCCTCTGTCGACGCCGAACAACATGGCCGTGGTCGAGGACTATCTGGAGATGGGCCGTTTCGAGGAAGCGTTGTCCGGATGTAAAAGGATCATAGAAATCGATCCCGATTATCCCCGCGCTTACGCTGTCATCGCCGACGTTTACTGGGAGGTATTTGGGCAGCTCGACGAGGGTGTTCGCTGGCTCCACAAGGCCCTGGACCTGGACCCGGGCAATCCTGATCACGCCCGCTGGCTGGGCATGATCTATCTCGACCTCGGGGATCCGGTGGCGGGCGAGCACTGGATGCAGGAAACAATGCGGCTCGCCCCGACGCAACTCGACTCGAAGTGGTCCGCCGCGTCTCTGGCCCGTTACACGCGCGGCCCTGAGGAAATCGCGGCGGTCGCCAGAGCGCTACTCGAGGTGTCGCCAGGCAACCGACTGGCTCTTATCCTGTTGCGCAACGACGACTACCGGGCCGGTAACATCGATGCCGCGCTGCAACGCTTCCGCAAGGCGTATCCAGACCTTGTCGATGGTGAGGATCCACAGGTCAATGGCACCAACTGGGGAATAGCCATCGAAGTTGCGAACGTTTTGATCAAGGTCGGCGAGCGGGAACGCGCCGACAAGCTCTTGCACAAGGCGCTCCTGGCCATTGGCTCTGCGCCCCGGCTTGGGTACAAGGGCTTTGGCATCAGCGATGCAGAGGTCTATGCCCTGCTCGGGGACAAGGAGAAAGCTCTCAGTACGCTCGCCACTGCCGTGCAAGAGGGATGGCGATCCCAGTGGTGGACCAACACCGAAAAGAACGACAATCTGGCCTCACTGCACGACGAGCCACTTTATCAGGCAATCATCGGGGACATTCAGTCGCAGATGGCGGAGCAGCTTGCACGGGTGCGAGAGTGGGAGGCTAACGGCGAACTGGCATCTATTCCCAAGTTATCGGATTAACATCTCGGGTGCATACGGCAGTATCCAATTGACCAACAAGCGCTTCGAGATCACGGAGAATAGCAGCGAGGGTGTTGCGCCTACGACAGCTTTGATCGATCCGTACTTGTGGCTGTTTTCTTCGGCGTTGGCACGAATTGGACGCGACCGTGTTTGCCTTTGCGGCGTTCGTTCAATTGGGCAACAATCTCCTCCACCGCTCCGGTCACAAATTTGAGGTTCCCTTGCCGGTAGCCCTGAATGTTGTTGCTGCCTGCAAACGCGATCACATAGCGATGCCAGCTGGCGCCTTCAGCCCCAGGCGGAGGCTCTGATCGCAGAACGGATACGATTTCGTAGGATTGTGGTACTTCTGGGGCTTCTTCACTCATGTACACCCACTATAGAACTAGTTGGCCTTCAATGCTTGGAATTGTCATCTTGGGGTTGCGGTTTCAACCGGTGAATGGCGTTGATTTGACTGCTTTTCTGTACGCCGCACTCCCCGCCAGTTAAGCTCCGTGATCTGCAACCCGTGGTTCGCGTTAAACTCTTTGAGCACAATTTGAGGGACTCTCTATGTCGGCAGCCTGGAAAGCATTTGCAACGATCGATCCTTTTGAGGGCATGAACGCAGCGACTCCTGGAGTCGCACAAAACCTCGTAGGTGGCGAATGGTCGTCCGGCACTGAATTTCGTGACGATCTGCTTGATCCGCTCAATGGCGGCACGTTTCTGAAGGTTCCCGACACGACCGACATTGCTCCGTTTATAGAGGGCCTTGCCTCCTGCCCCAAATCGGGTTTACACAATCCGTTGAAGAGCACCGAGCGTTATGTGCATCTGGGTCGTGTCTGCGCCCGCTCTGCGGCGTTGCTGGCTACGCCTGAAGTCGAGGAATACTTCGTCAAACTGGCTCAGCGAGTCATGCCAAAGAGCTGGCAACAAACCCTGAACGAAGTCGTCGTAACACGCGTTTTTCTCGAAAATTTCGCAGGTGACGGTGTTCGTTTCCTCGGTCGTGGGTTC
Organism: Gammaproteobacteria bacterium; assembly: GCA_009937445.1. Lineage (GTDB taxonomy): Bacteria > Pseudomonadota > Gammaproteobacteria > Steroidobacterales > Woeseiaceae > UBA1847. Next base: position 18,551 of record JAACFM010000065.1, read on the forward strand.
TCGAACCCGGGGGACCATGCCGGGCAGGAGTCGCGCGGATACCGCTGGCCCTTCGGTCCTGTCGTTGTCGTAGCACCGTTTAATTTCCCGCTGGAAATTCCAGCACTGCAAACAATGGGCGCCCTCTTCATGGGTAACCGGCCCCTGGTCAAAGTCGATTCCAAAGTGAGTGTCGTTTTTGAGCAGTTTTTGCGACTGCTAATCCATTGTGGTTTGTCACCGCATGACATCGATCTGATTCATTGTCGAGGTGAGCAGATGGGCGAACTGATCAGTTCAGCCTCTGATCAGATTCGACTCGTGCAGTTCACCGGATCGAGCACCGTCGCGGAACATGTCGCCAATGCTGTCAACGGCCGTGTTCGTCTCGAAGATGCCGGTTTCGACTGGAAGATCATTGGCCCTGATTTTGACCCTCAATGGCTCGACTATGTCGCATGGCAATCGGATGAAGATGCGTACAACGCCACTGGCCAAAAGTGCTCTGCACAAAGTGTATTATTTGTGCATCAAAACTGGGTGGAATCATTGCTGCCGAAACTGAAGACGCTTGCCAAACGGCGCAGTCTGAAGGACCTGACGGTTGGGCCGATTCTGTCGTGGAACAATCAGCAGATCCGCTCACACATCGATGCTGTTCTGGACATACCAGGCACGGAATTACTGTTTGGAGGGTCCGAGTTGACCGACCACAGTATTCCGGATGTCTTTGGCGCGTATGAGCCCACTGCGATTCTGGCACCGCTTGCAGAGCTGTCCGGTGATCATTTTGAGCTGTTGACGACCGAGCTGTTTGGTCCGTTCCAGATCGTCGTTAGCTATGGCGATGAAGACATCGATGCTGTGCTGACCCTTTTTGAGCGCATGACGAACCACCTGACCGCTGCTGTCGTTTCTGCAGATGTTCAGTTTCAGAATCGCGTGCTGAGGGCGACGGTAAACGGGACCACCTATTGCGGGATGCGGGCTCGCACCACGGGAGCACCGCAGAATCACTGGTTCGGCCCCAGCGGCGACCCGCGCGGTGCTGGCATCGGCACGCCCGAGGCAATCACGATCACCTGGAGCGGCCACCGGGAGATCATCTTCGATGAAGGTGAGCTGCCCGCAGACTGGTCCATACCGCCGGTAAGATAAGATAACCCGGTGTTCTTTTTAAGTTTCGCGATGCGAATAAGTAACGCCCGCAATTGCCACGCCCTGACGCACACCATAGAGTCGCCGCATGAATGAACAAGAACGAATCGCTGAATTAGTCGCCAGACACCGCAGAATATTGCTAAGAATGATGGCCAGAATAACGGGCTACTACGCCCTCTTGGGTGTAGCAGTCGCCGTGGCTCTGGCGTTATCACCGGGCCTGGCAGCCGACTTCCCTCTCGGCGGTCTCGGCGAGATCATGGATCCCGGCAGTTCCAGTGTTTTTGAGCTCGAAGAGGCTCTGCTCAGCGCAGACAATGATGAAATCGAGGAAATCGTAACCGAGTCCAAACGTGCACATCTGGCCCGGGGTCCCGCCTGGCTAAATGAGTCGCTCCAGCTCGTCTATGCGATGATATTTACGCTATTACTCATGTTGCCCGTGTCATGGGTCTACAGAGCCATTCATACGGACAGCGTCTACGATCATTCCATCGATACAACCACATTGATTTTGCCAGCCGTCGTTGCGGGTATCGTCACGGTTGTCCAGCACAGCCTGGCGTTAGCGTTCAGTCTGGCCGGAATCGTCGCCGGCGTAAGGTTTCGCAGATCTCTCAACGATACGTTCGACACCCTGTTCATTCTCTCGTCTATCGGCGTGGGAATAGCCGCTGGCGTCAAGTCGATCGAAATAGCCGTTGTGCTAACGGTATTCTTCAACTACGCATCCATACTGGTTTGTGCGTTTGGCGATGGTTTGGAATCCCAACATATCGTGCAACAGGAGATACGTCGAAAGAATGCAAAAACGGTCAAGAAGCGTGAACGCAAAGCTCAGGCGGATCCGTACGGCCCTAATTCAATGCTGTAGGCCGTTCTTGTGCCATTAGTTCTTCCAAATGATCCATACCACGACAACGCCCGACAATGTGCTCGGCCAGCTCTTCCTCGTCTTCCAGGAGCTCGAAGTATTTTTCCATATAAGTTGACGAACGCTTCCTGCTGAGGCGACTCAGTTCCTCTGTTTCCGCAAACAAAGCCATGATCTCCCCGCGTTTGGACAGAATATGGGCGATTGCTGCATCAAGAACTTCGGTTGGCTGGCACAGTCCTCTGTAGAAGCGTGTCCGAACGGATTTGATTGGCAGATGAGATGGTGGCGCTGCATAGTCAGCATTAACCAATCCCGACATATCGAAGTCGAACGGTATGGGAATACGCTTACCGACGACATTCTCATCGACGAACATTTCAATATTGTGACAACAGAAGTCGCCGTCGGGCCCCTTCAGAACCGAGTAGTCATTGTTGCCGATCATCAATTGAAACAGCTCAACCAATGCCGTCGTCGACTGCTCCAATTGATCGAACTCATTGTACGCAACGCGCAGTGGATCGAGCTTTAGACGCTTGGCGACATCGCCGTCGTCTTCTATGACAAAAACCAGGTCAGTCCACGAATCCTTTTGTCCATCACTATCGATATAACTCAGGCGCATCAACCGCGTACCAAAACTGCGGTCGGACAGTATCTCGAAGATACGGTACGCCATGTATTCCATCAGCACGTTTTGCTGGGCTGTCGGCCCGGGACCGCAAGGAGCGACGAGTTTGAGTTTGTTCTGTGCCTTGAACTCCGTGCCTTTGACCTGAGATTTTTTGAAGTTCAACTGTAACGGCTTCAAGGCGCAATACTCGCGCCTGAAATTTCCACGGGTTCGAATCGAGACATCAAGTCTTTGTGTCTCGCCCTCCTTATCGGTGTAAGTCCACTGCCCAGGAAAGTAGATGCGGACATTCTGATCACTCTGCTCATATGCCTGTGAAATAGGCGCTGTCAGAACAGCCTTCATGATCACGTCGTCTTGAAATAACGGTGCTCTTTCCGCTGCGACAACGGGACCCGCAAGCGCAATTAACAATAGAATTTTAGAATATCTTATCCATCTCATAACCCAAATTAAAACGGGAATATGCCTCCAATGTCATACGGAGAAACCGGGGGCGAGCTAGCGTTTTTCGGCGGCGTCAAGAACTCTGGAAGGTGTCACTGCCGCGACCATGCAAATGATCAATCCGACGGTAGCTGCGGTAATTATTAACGCGTAGTTATTCTCTCCAACAACGTAGGCTGCGAAAAATGGCCCGGATGCCAGGCCCATTTTCGATGCAAACCCGCCAAGCGCAGCCATCTGACCGGTTCTGTCAAATTCGGCGCACATACTGAGCAGGTAAGAAATGGTGAACGCCCATGTAATAGCGATCACTACGTTTGCCAGCCAGAAAACTGATGAGAACCAATTGTCCGGATTGACATGACTGTAATGCAGAGCCCAGGTGGAAATGGCCGTGAGCAGTATCGCGATGGAAACCGGTTTCAGGCGCCCAAGTCTTGTCGACATGATTATCACCAGTACGGAACCCCCGATCGCTATCCAGGCGCCGACACCTAACGACGTACTGACGAACGAAGGATCCAGGCCTGCGAACTTTCCGATGCCAATGGAGTAAGCGTATATCGCCATGTTCGCCGCCTGAAACAGGAACGTCGCGATCAATGCCAGAACCGCAGGCACGCTGGGTATCAAACCCGCTACTTTTCGATTCGCTGCTTGCCGTGCGGGATAATCTGACAAGAACGGCACCATGATCATCGTCACTATTCCAAAAGCTGCTAATGACAGAAAAAGTGCTTTTGTACCAAAGACCGGCACAAGATCCGGCAAGTAGATAATCCCTACTCCGCCCAGTCCAAACTGAATGGTCAAAAGGTAACCGAACGTACGACTGACCTCGGAGGTACGCGACATGACCGAGAATCCGATTCCCACCAATGCACCACCGCAAAGGCCATACATGAAGCGAACGGCGATCATCGTATTGGCGTTGGTTAAGTACATGCACATCAGATCAACGCTGATGAGTATGACAAGCAACGTGTATGAAGCCTTGCGCCAATTGATGCCCTTGACGAAAAACACCACGAGAAATGCACCGAGCGCTGCCCCGTACGTATTGGCTGACGCAACCAGTCCGGCTTCCTTGTTGCTAAAAGCAAGCCCCTCTTTCAATCCATCAACGATGGCCGGCATGATATTGATGTAGAAAATTCCTGCCGTGGCAAGAAAAGCGAGCAAGATTCGGGCAACTTCGCCGTCTGGTTTAGCTTTCAAAGAGACTCTCCAAGGATGTCTGATACAGGCTTTAATTGCTGCTCGTAGTTTCGCCACTTGCCGATGGAGGACTGGAAAATATTACTCCGGACCTGCACAGCACTCGCCGTCGTCGACGCAAATGTATTCTCGTAAAACTTGAGACACGCATCCTCCCAGGACAAGTCGCAAGCACTCAACAGATCTTCAATGACAGGTTTAGGCGTTGTCACCATTTCTTCGTACTTCACAACGTGCATTACGCCTGGCATGACAGATTGCCAGTGATTTATGAGTTCGCGATACACAACGAAGTAGTTTGCCAGTTCCTCGAGATCATAGGAGAACGGGTAGATACCCTCGAACAAATTCTTGTACACCGCATAACAGGTATCCATCGGATCGCGTTCGAGCAGAATTATCTTCGCCTTCGGAAGCGCCAGATGTATCAAGCCGGCGTACAAAAAATTCAGCGGCAGTTTATCGATAAAATGTGCCGTTCCGCCCGTGTCAGGTCGGGTCCCCACGATGTAGTCCTCACCCAATGCAGCGAAGTCAATAGATGTGGATACCGCCACCAGATCAGCCGGATTCCCTGTCGCTTCTTTGGAAATCTTCCGGCAATGCTTGACCAATTCGACAGAAAACGTCTGCAGCTCACCGGCCGAACGCACGACCGAATGACTACCCAGAATCCGTTCGACCAATGTTGTTCCGGTTCGAGGCATTCCAATGACAAAGATTGGCTCTGCGTTGATATGACCCTCGATGTGCCCATCGAACAGATCCGGCGTGTAGATCTTCTGAATATTCCGGATCGCGTCGAGGTCTTTTTGCGGCGTGTAGTTCATATTCGAACGCCGCAGCGACGCTCCTTTCGACAGAAACTCGAATGATCGTGCGTAGTCTCCAACATCTTCGAGTTCCTTCGCCAGGGCAAAGCATATTTTCACCTGCCGCCGCGCCTGTCCATCCGCACGCTTAAGCGCCTGTAACAGCGTGTCAACGTTGTTCACCTCCACCGTTTGCGTCACCAGACCGGCCCGCAGCAGATGCGCCTCGTCATCGTCAGGGCGCAACTCGATACTGCGGGTCACTGCCTCGTGCGCGGCTCCAATATTTCCCAAGAACCGCTCGACCGTGGCGAGATTGTAGTGATACTGACCTTCCTCAGGATCCAGCTCTGTCGCACGCTTATAGTGCTGTCTTGCCGCCTCATACATGCCCAGTCTGGAGAGCGTATGTGCAAACGCCGCCGATATTCCGGCCGAATCGAATAAATGATCTGACAGCTGTTCCGCAGTGGCTCTGGCGGCCGCTACCTCACCCATCGAGCCAAGGCACTCGACACGCTGGAACAACCACTCCGGTTTGCCGGGCGATAATTGCAATGCCCGGTCGATCGCGCTGACGGCCAGCATGGGCTCCCTGATCGCCATAGCCAGATGGCTGGCCGTATACCAACCCGACTCGAACTCCGGAAATTGTTGATTAAGTTGATCGCACGCCTCAGCGGCCTCGCGATACTGCTTCGCCTGAATCAACTGCCTGACTCTGGCTTCCATTTCTGCAGGATTACTCATTGCGTGACTGTATAGCAGTGGACACAAACAAAAAACCGGGCCGAAGCCCGGTTTTTCGTCTTCCGATGTCGATCAGAAGTTGTATTTCAGTGCCAGGCCGATGGTTCTTGGTGTCGCAAGGTACTGCCGCTGATTATTGCCGAAGTAGTTCTCGAACGTTCCGGTATCAGTGCTCATGTAGGCGGAAGGATAACTACCCGTTACTGCCTGATCATTACCGATGTTCTTCACATACAACGATGCGGTCCAATGATCATCGCCCACCGTCGCCGAAGCATTCCAAATTGAGAATCCTGAGAAACTGTCCTGCAACGTATTTTCGGTAACGGAATTGATCGAATCGGACTGGTAGTAACCGCTTAGGCGCGTTGTCAAGTTCATACCATTAGCCATATCGAACGAATGCCGCAATGAAGCAGTGGCAGTATTTTCGGCGGTGCCTGGCAGTCGCTGACCGGCAGTCGCAATAACGTTACCGTACTGCGGAGCGATCAAGTCGGCCGTCAGTTCTGACGAAACGTGTCCATATCCGAAGGTCATTTCGAGATTGTCCGTCAGCAAAA
>JAACFM010000010.1 GCA_009937445.1 Gammaproteobacteria bacterium
ACGCCGACGAGCATACCGACGATGCCCCAGACGACCACCATGATTGAGAATTGGCGAACGACCTTGTCGTTATAGGTAGCTGCTGTGTCCAACGGACAACCCCTGTTTTTGAGTACGAGTTCTTTTGGTGGTCGCTTTCAATGGCGACTCTTGAGTTCTGCTGCTGTGATTATAGCCGCAGAATCGGGCTGAAGGTTAGCAGGACGGTGAACGGAACCGGATAGGTGACGATACGTATAGCGCTGCAGGTGCGACATCGGTCAAGAATAATGGTATTCATGGACTACGAATGGGCCTTGATGAGGCCCCCTCATTAATTATGGACGAAAATTTGCTGTCAACTTATATTTCCGAGATGGGTGAGTCCGAGGTCTTTTTCCGCAACTTGCTGGAATCGGCACCGGACGCAATGATTATTGTCGATGAGACGGGCCAAATGGCGCTGGTTAACGGACAAGCGATGCGCATGTTTGGCTACGAGCGCGACGAGATGCTTGGTCAGAAAATCGAAATACTGCTGCCAGAGCCAATGCGTAAAAAGCACGTTGGTTATCGCAATTCATACTCCAATACGCCGACCTTGCGGCCCATGGGGCAGGACCTTGATCTGATTGCCAAGCGTAAGGATGGTTCGGAATTTCCGGTCGAAATCAGCTTGAGCCCGGTCAAAACAGAATCCGGCCGGTATATTTCCAGCGTTATTCGCGATGTTTCTGTGCGCCGGCAGATGGAGCGGGAAATCAAGGCAGCCCGGGAAGAAGCGGTGCGGGCGAATAAGGCAAATAGCGCATTTCTGGCCGCGGCGAGTCACGATCTCAGGCAGCCGGTTCAGGCCTTGAGTCTTCTCAACGGTGCATTGCGTCGTACCGTCAAAGACGAACGCGCGCTTCTCATGGTGGAGAACCAGGACGCGTCGTTGACCGCAATGACGAATCTCCTGAATTCGCTCTTGGATATCAGCCGGTTGGATGCCGGGGCAGTGAAGCCGGAATGGGAAGACTTCCCCATGCAGCGACTTGTCGATCGCTTGTCACGGGAGTTTGGTCGGCAGGCGCAGGGCAAGGGGCTTGAGTTCTCTTCTGAGTCGTCGGAAACGGTAGTCCGCAGCGATCCCAATCTGTTGGCCGAAGTTATTACCAACCTGGTCTCCAATGCGATTCGTTACACCGATAAGGGAGGCGTCCGAATGACCTGCATTGAGCGGGGCGGACAGTGCATTCTGAAAGTGATAGATACCGGTGTAGGTATTGAGGCCGATCAACTGGAGGAGATTTTTCGTGAATTTCACCAGTGCAAGTTACCCGGCTCCAGCAAGGAGGGTTTTGGACTGGGTTTGGCAATAGTGCGCCGGCTGACCGATCTTCTGGATCATCCGATCCAGGTCGAATCGGTTCCTGGAAAAGGTTCGAGTTTCACTGTCTCTATTCCGACTGTTGCTGGCGGTGGTAACTATGTTGAGGACAAACTGGACGATAAGGAAGAGATCGGGGAACAGGGCAGCGGTCTGGTAATCCTCATCGAGGATGATGTCAGTGTTGCCGACGCATGGGGCTTGCTGCTGGAGGCTGAGGGATACAAGGTTGCGACGGCGGCGTCAGCGCCGGAGGCCAATGCGTTAATTCAGCATATCAGTGAACCGCCCAATCTACTGATTTCTGATTTTCATTTGCTGGACGGCTCGACCGGTGTTGAGGCTGTTAGCCTCATACGGAAGTTTTACGGCGCCGAAATCCCCGCTTTTATTGTCAGCGGTGATACCTCGAAGGTTGTTAAAGATGCCCGTCTACTGGATAACTGCACTCTGATGAGCAAGCCTGTGGACACGACTCGATTGTTGGCCGCAGCGCGAATCGCGACACGCTCCGGCAGTGTGCCGCAGGACTAGCCGGTCAACACTATCCGGCCAGAAAGCTGAGCCAGCTCGCTGGCGATTTTGTTAGCGCAACACCGACGATATAAGCGAACAGTGACAGCGCACCGACGAATGCGATGACGCGGACTTGCAGAGTCGGTCCTCGCTTTATGGCGATTACTCCAAGTACGATATAGCCGATCAGGCCGGCAAATTTCGCCAGCAACCAGGGCTGAGAAAACGCATTAAGCTGCAACACTGATAGCAGGGCGATACCGGACAGCAGAAAAAGCGTATCGATTACGTGTGGAGCGATTCGGGTGACTTTAAGCTGCAACTTTTCCGACTGGATCATCATCCAGTAGCCCCGCAATATAAAACCCGAAATTGTCGCGATTGCCGTAATCATGTGCAGCGACTTGATCAATAAATAAGTCAAGAGTTTGGCTCCATCTGGCTCTGGTCGGTCATTCTATTTCAAGACCCACTCAAATACTCGCCTGATGCCCGTTTTCTATGTGTTTCCCGGATCCGAGTAAGTGTTCTTACCTATGGTTTCATTCGCTGCCTCTGGCAAACTGAAAACGGGTATGTTTCAGGATTAAGGCTTTCAAAATGCGCTCACATTTTTGGCTTTTCGAAGAACCTGTTGCGATTGTCGTCGTTGCAGGTGTTTTTTTATGGGCGGGGGAACCAGCTCTCGCGCAGTCGGGGGGCGACTCAGTCAACGCCACACGTGATCAGGTTATTGATCAAATCGTTGTCGTCGCCCACAAAGACGGGCGCTCAGTAAGGGAGCTAGCAGCAAACGTTACCGTACTGTCACGCGCCGACCTCAACAGCGAACTCGCAACGTCGCTTGCCGACGTATTCAGGTATATGCCTGGCGTCGACTACGAAGCGGCTGGGACGAGATTTGGTACTGAAGGTATCAATATTAGAGGGATTGGCGGGAACCGCGTCGCGATTCTGGTTGATGGTGTACCACTGTCAGATCAGTTTGATACCGGCAGTTTTTCCAACGCGACTCGCGATTTTATCGACGCCGGCCTGGTTCAGAGTATTGAAGTCTTGCACGGCCCGGCGTCCGCGCTTTACGGCAGCTCCGCAATTGGCGGGGTGGTCGCTGTAAGAACGCCGGATCCAGCAGATATCATTCGCAACGAACGTAAGGGCGGTGATTTTCTGGGCACCTGGCGTGGTGCTGACAGCAGTACGCACGGGCAGGCCATGCTCGCATTCGGTGATGACGGTCTTGGTGTGCTGGCCGGATACAGTTGGCGGGATGGCGAGGCAACTGAGTCGGCGGCCGGACCTAAGGGTGTCGACACCAAAAACTACAACCGTCAAACGGCGTTACTGAAATTGGTTGCAGATGATCGCTGGGGACGTACCTGGCGTGCGAGCGTGATTCATCAGGACTCGGATACCACCTCCGACTTGAATTCGGTGCTGGGCGCCGGGCGTTATCGTTCAACGACGGCATTGGAAGGCGATGACACCAATAAGATGGATGTTATCAATCTGGCCTATGAATTTGGCTCGCCTGAGAGCTTCATTGATTCCGGAGTAATCCGCAGCTTCTACGAGGTAGCAAGCATTGAGCAATTGACGCTCGACGAGCGTGCTGCGGCCAGAACTCCCGTCTCTATCGATCGTTTCTTTTCATACGACCAGGAAATAATAGGAATCGAGGCCAATTTTTGGAAAGACTTCAACGGCGATGTCATTTCGCACCGCCTCGGTTTTGGTTTTGAGTATCGCGACCGGACGACCGAAGAGTACCGCGACGGTTTGTCCACCAACCTCGAAAGTGGCGATCAGACGAATGTATTGCTTGGCGAGGTGTTTCCATTACGCGATTTCCCGATTAGCCGGACAAAAGAAACGGCCGCATTTATAGAAGATACATTGAGCTTTGGTGACTGGAGGATTATCGCTGCCGTGCGCGCCGATCAGTTTGATTTGTCCCCGGATGCGGATTCTATTTACCTGGAAGACTATCCGACGTACGAGCTGGTCAGTCTGCGCGAGTCTGATCTGTCGCCGAAACTGGGTGTGATCTTCAATGTGACGCCGGGTATTGACCTGTACGCACAGTACTCGCACGGATTCCGTGCCCCGCCATATTCGGATGCCAATATAAGCCTTGAATTGCCGTTCTTCGGTTATCGGGCCATTCCCAATCCCGATCTGAAATCCGAGTCATCCGATGGTTTTGATATCGGCCTTCGTTGGCAGGGTATTCAGTCGTCCGCTCGCCTGTCGGCTTTCCGCACTCGCTACGATGATTTCATAGAGTCCAAGATCAATCTCGGCGTGGACCCGGTCTCAGGGTTCACCCTGTTCCAGTCACAGAATATCAACGAAACTGAAATCGAGGGACTGGAAGCCGGATGGAGTTCCCGCTTTGGCGCGGCCGAGGCATTTGGCTTTGACGGTTCAGCGTATTACGCGCGTGGTGACAACAAGGACACAGGCGAAGCACTCAATTCTGTTGGTCCGGCGCAAGCGGTGTTGGGTTTCAGCTGGTTTTCACCGAACGAGAAACAGCAAATTCGCCTGAAAGGCACTTTTACAGATGCCTACGACCGTCGCGATGAAAGCGGCGGCGAAGTGTTCAAGCCGGCGGGCCACGCAATATTTGATGTATACCTTACGCAGAAAATCGGCAACCACGCCATCGTCAGGGCCGGGCTGCACAACCTAACCGATCGTACCTACTGGAACTGGTCCGACGTTCGAGGTTTGACGCCGGAAGATCCACTGCTGCCATACCTCGCTCAGGCGGGGCGCAGTGCATCTCTTAGTTTGAATCTGGTTTGGTAATTAACTTTTCAACCGACTATGACAGGGGAGTAGATGTCATGAACTTGAAGAAATTTAGCCTCATATTGCTGGTTCCTCTATTGGGACTGACAACAGGTGCTTGCTCACGAGGGACTGCTGACGTTCCGACTGCAGCAACCGAGGATACGGCTGTTCACGCCGCGGAAGTATCGGCAGCGGGTAAAGATGCATTGGTTGCAAAAGGCGAAGCAGTTTATCTGTCAAACTGCGCAGCGTGTCACCAGGCGGATGGCACCGGTCTTGCGGGCGCGTTTCCTCCACTCGCGGGTTCCGATTTTCTAAGCGGAGATCGTAAAGCGGTGATGGGCGCAGCGCTATTCGGCCTGTCGGGTCCGATCACGGTCAATGGTGTTGAGTACAACGGCGTAATGCCGAATCTTGGCCATTTGCCGGACGAAGATCTTGCGGCTGTATTGACGTATGTATTCAATTCCTGGGGCAATGACGGCGCGGCTGTCAGTGTCGCGGAAGTGGCAGCACTGCGTATTGAGCTTGGTCAGCAAGACAGGGCTGCTGGTGAGCGCCATCAAGGCGCGACGGAAGGCGAGCTCAGCTATCAGGGCGCGCCGTCAGCGATTTCTGGTGAAGATACGCGTCAGATTTTGTCCGCCGGTGGCCCAGTACTCAGCGAAGCAGATTTCGCAACTGCAACAGAGCTGTACTTCCAGCGCTGTGCAGGTTGCCACGGTGTACTCCGTAAAGGAGCAACTGGCAAAGCGTTGACACCGGATATAACACTCGAGAAGGGCACGGATTACCTGAAAGCCCTGATTACCTATGGATCACCAGCAGGCATGCCGAACTGGGGTACTTCAGGTGACTTGACGACAGAAGAGATCGACATCATGGCGAGATTCCTGCAGCAGGAACCACCGGCACCGCCTGAGTGGGGCATGGAGGATATGCAGGCGAGCTGGAAACTAATGGTTGCGCCGGAAGATCGTCCGACCAGTCCACAGCACGACCGCAACATTGATAACTTCTTTGCGGTAACTCTGCGTGACGCCGGAAAGGTCGCGATCATTGATGGCGACACCAAGGAAATCGTTACGATTTTGCCAACCGGATACGCGGTACACATTTCACGTCCGTCGGCATCTGGCCGCTATGTTTTCACGATCGGTCGTGACGCAAAAGTCGACATGATCGATATGTGGATGGATCCTCCGCAGATCGTCTCCGAGATCAAGATTGGTCTTGAGGCCCGTTCTGTAGAAACATCGAAATACAAAGGATATGAAGACAAGTACGCGATTGCCGGTGCCTACTGGCCACCGCAGTATACGATCATGGATGGCGATACGCTCGAGCCCCTGAAAATCGTATCGACGCGCGGCATGACGGTTGATACTCAGGAATACCATCCGGAACCACGCGTTGCTGCAATCGTTGCGTCGCATGAACATCCTGAGTTCATCGTCAACGTTAAGGAAACAGGACACATCCTGTTGGTCGACTACAGTGATATAGACAGTCTGACTGTTACCGACATTGAAGCTGCGAAGTTCCTGCACGATGGTGGCTGGGACAGCACCAAGCGTTACTTCCTGACAGCGGCTAATCAGTCCGACAAAGTTGCTGTTGTTGATTCGAAGGAGCGCAAACTGGTTGCTCTGATTGACGTCACCAAGACACCGCACCCGGGTCGTGGCGCAAACATCATCGATCCTGAGTTCGGACCGGTTTGGGTAACGAGTGCTCTCGGTAACTCGAATCTTTCGTTCCTGGGCACAGACCCTGTGGGTCATCCGGAAAATGCCTGGAAGAATGTTCGAGTCGTCGACGGCATGGGCGGCGGTTCGCTGTTCGTAAAAACGCATCCGACGTCCAGCAACCTGTGGGTTGACGCGCCACTCAACCCGGACGAGTCATTCAGCCAGTCAATTGCTGTCTTTGACATCAATGATCTGGATGCAGGATTCGTAACACTGCCAATCGGCGAGTGGGCGGATCTTGGCGAGGGACCGAAGCGTGTCGTACAGCCCGAGTACAACAAGGCAGGCGATGAGGTTTGGTTCTCTGTCTGGAGCGGCAAGGAACAGGAATCTGCGATCGTCGTTGTCGATGACAAGACACGCGAACTGAAAGCCGTCATCAAGGGACCGGAAATCGTTACGCCAACAGGTAAGTTCAATATTTACAACACCCTGCACGATATCTATTGAGGAATAGTAAGAATGAAAGGAAATGGTACCGCGCTCCTTTCAGCAGCGTCGCTGCTGATCTCATCAGCCACTCTTGCGGCGGTTGATGAGAACGCTAATCTCGGAGATGCGCTCACCTCCGGGACGGTAGGAGTAAACGTACGAGCGCGTTATGAACACGTTGATCAGGATAATATTTCTGAGAAAGCGGATGGATTAACAGCTCGATTACGACTTAACTACAAGACCGGCCAATGGAATGGTCTGACAGGTTTTGTTGAGTACGACTATGTATTCCACATGCTAAATGACTTCAACAGTGGCGGCGGTACCAGTCCTGACAAAGGACAATACCCGGTCATTGCCGACCCGAAAGGGGTGGATCTCAATCAGCTGTATCTGGATTACAGCTTCACTGAGCAGTCGAAAGCTCGTTTAGGTCGTCAGCGTATATTGCTTGATAACCAGCGCTTCGTTGGTGGAGTGGGTTGGCGTCAGAACGAGCAGACCTACGATGCTATGACATTCACGACAAAGGCGATTTCGAAGACGAGTTTGTCGTACAGCTACGTTGGCAATGTTCGCCGTATTTTCGGTGACGGTGTGCCAGCCGGCAGAAACAATGTCGATACGCATTTGCTGAACGCGAAAATCGCTATCAATGACAGCTGGTCCGTGACGCCATACTTCTATCGCATTGATAACAAGGACGTTGCTCTGTTTTCAACGGCCACAGCTGGTGCTCGTTTCGCAGGTAATGTGAAAGCTGGTGAGGGTAATGTTGCTCTGGTTGCCGAATTTGCCACGCAGTCTGACATCGCGAACAACCCTGTCAGTTACGATGCAGACTACGCGCACTTGAGCGGTATGTGGTCGGGAGAGAATGGCCTGGCACTGGGTATTGCCTATGAATCACTGGGTGGTAGCAGCAGCGCAGAAGACGCAATGTTCCGCACGCCGCTGGCTACCTTGCACGCGTTTCAGGGTTGGGCAGACAAGTTCCTGACCACGCCTGACGCCGGCATCGACGATATTTTCGCGACAGTGAAATACAAAGCCGGCAAATGGAATCTGACTGCGGTTTATCACGACTTCTCGTCAGAGGCCGGTAGCGTTGACTACGGCACAGAATTTGACGTGTCCGCAGGAACCAAGCTCTCCGATAATTACGGCGTCCTTTTCAAGGGTGCGTTTTTCTCGGGCGAGACCGGTGGTATCCCGGACACCAACAAGTTCTGGATCATGTTCACAGCTAACTACTAGAGCGCAGTAGAAGGTTGTAACGGCGGGGTCTCGTTCGCGGGATCCCGTTTTTTATTGTTCGGACATCAGTCCCGCAAGTATTTCGTTTTGCTCGGGTGCTCGCATGATTGGGGCGATAATGTCGACGGCTTGTAATGCAAGCCAAATACTCCCTGCACCCTCAAAGTGCAGGGAGAATAGCAGTATTTCAGGCTGCTTCGTGGTTCGCCATATCGACAGGGGTCTTGAACCAGTCGGGTTTTACGATCAACAGGTCGCACGGCAGATGCTCGAGCGTACGTTCTGCCGTAGCGCCGATAAACAGTCGTTTCCATCGATTGCGTGCGACAGCACCCATGATGACAACATTGGCACCTATTTCTGTAGCTTTCGCAGGCAGTTCTTCGTGGGTCAGTCCTGCAACCAGATGCTGCTTGTCTTCGTCAACCTTATGAAATTCAATAATTTCATTAAATCGTTTCTGATGGTCTTCGTGCATCTGCTCCTCGATTTCATCGAACGGCAGAGATACCGGGATATAGGCGTTGGCTGTCGCTGTCGCGACCGCGATGCGCGGATCATAAGAATGAAATGCGTGAACTTCACCGGCTACTTTGTCGGCAAGCGTTTTACTCAGCTGCAGAATCTCGTCATCAAGAGCAGCTGGTTTGTCGTGTTGATTCATCGGGTCAATGGCTGCAATAAATACCGGGGTTTCAGACATTTCATCCGGTTTGACAAGCCACAACCGGGTTGGACAGGTTCGAATCAGGTTCCAGTCGGTATTTGTAAGCAATGCGCGTGTTACTGCCGAGTGGTGGTGGGTATCCTTGAAGACGATGTCGGCACCTGATGATACTGCGTGCCTCACAATGCCTTCGTGAAGTGGGTGGTCCCAGACTGCAGACGTTTTTACGGTGATGTTTTCAGATCTCAGTGGTTCTGCGAGTGTCTCAAGATATTGTTCCTGGTTCTCAATGACCTGTTTGCGAGCCTTCTCCAGCGATGGTGAATCGAAGAGTCGGTCACCACTCAGATACTCATTGTAGTAGCAGACCAAGAGTTCAAGCTCGGCGCCGGTTTTCTTTGCAAGCCAGGCCGCACGGCTAACGCCAGGTTGATCCTGAGTGGTCGGATCAATTACGGCGAGGATTTTTTTGATTTCTTTCATATCAACACCTGACGATGGTTTATGGAATGTCCATTGCTTCAAGCTCAGCATACTCGCCGGATAACAGCATTCCATAAGTCGTGTTGCTTAAACTTCATCGGTTTGTACCTACCGCCCGGTAGGTGGATTTACTGATTCTTGGGGCGAGATAGAGGGCTTAGAATGGCAGGTAAGATTTCATTGAGGAGGCCACCATGCCCGGTGTCCCGAAGGAACGGTTGCGCGCTGAACTTCGCGCAAAAAAGGAAGAGCTGTCGCTGCGTCTGGAGCGCATAACCGCGAACCTGCAACGCGGATTTAACGCTGATTCCAAAGAAATGGCGAAGGAACTGGAAGACTCAGAGGTGGTGGATGCTCTGGGTAATGAGGCGCGCCAAGAAATCGCCAAGATTTCTGCAGCCTTAGCGCGACTGGACAATGGTCGCTTTGGAATCTGTTCCGAATGCGCCGAGCCGATAGAGGCCGGACGGATGGAAGTTTATCCGTATGCGGATGAGTGCATTGAATGCGCAACGTTCGATGAACGCCGGAGGGCTCGCTACTAGGCGGTCATATGCATTTTGACGAGGTCAGCCAATGATCGGGCTTGCATCTTTTCCATGACCCGCGCCCGATGAATTTCGACGGTGCGTTGGCTAACGCCGAGTTCATAGGCTATTACCTTGTTCGGCTTACCTGTCACAACAAGATCAAAAACCTCGCGTTCCCGGTTAGTTAGCCTTTCCAGGCGGGTTGCGACTTCAGCGTGCTGCTGCTGCGCTTCGCGGCGCTCTTCATCTGTCGCCAGCGCCTCGCGAATTCGATCCAGCAGTTCCTGATCGCGAAACGGTTTCTGAATGAAATCGACAGCGCCTTTCTGCATTGCATCAACGGCCATTGGGACGTCGCCGTGACCCGTGATGAAGATAATGGGTAACGTGTTTTCGCGCTTTATGAGTTCTTCCTGCAACTCAAGGCCACCCAGCCCGGGCATGCGAATATCAAGGACAAGACAACCGGGTCGTTGATCGGACACTTTTTCCAGAAACTCGTCTGCTGAGCCGAAGATTTCGTGCTCAATATTGACCGAGTCCATGAGTGCCTGCATCGCAAAACGAATGGCGGCGTCGTCATCGACAATAAAAACTGTCGGAGATTGTGTTGTTTGCGGAGTCATTGGCGGTAGATTTGACCAGAAAGAACATCATTTTGCGAGTACTTTGATGATTTGGCGGAACTGGCGGTCGAATTTGTCACGGGCTACCATGCCGACAGGCCAATCATAAGGTTGCTGAATGTCGGTATATGCAGAGCTAAAGCGGCGCAACGTCATACGTGTGGGTACTGCCTACGTCGCATTTTCATGGCTGGTTATTCAGGTTTTGGAAACGTTGTTGCCGATATTCGGTCTCAGCGAAGCAACTGCGCGCGTAATTGTCATAATTTTGGCGATCGGTCTAATTCCGGTACTGGTCCTGTCCTGGCTGTTCGAGTTGACGCCGGAAGGCCTCAAACGCGAGGGCGAGGTTGATCATGGTTCCTCGGCAAGTGTTGATTCCACCAGACGTCTGGACCGGGTCGTTATCGTCTTGCTCGGCGCAGCTGTCGTCTATTTTGCCTTCGACAAGTTCGTCCTCGACCCGGCTCGAGATGTTGAGATTGTCGAGGAGGCGATGGAGCAGGCACAAGACAAAGCACTGCTCAGTTCGTACGGCGACCATTCGGTCGCGGTAATGGCATTTTCGGATCTCTCCGCAAATGGCGATCAAGAGTACTTTTC
This sequence comes from Gammaproteobacteria bacterium, assembly GCA_009937445.1. Lineage (GTDB taxonomy): Bacteria > Pseudomonadota > Gammaproteobacteria > Steroidobacterales > Woeseiaceae > UBA1847. The sequence goes on from JAACFM010000010.1 coordinate 11,019, forward strand.
AGACGGGATCGCTGAAGAGATCATCAACCTGTTATCCAGAATTCGAAATCTTCGGGTTATCGCGCGATCGTCTGCCTTTTCTTTCAAAGGCCAGAATCTTGCCGCGAGTGAAATAGCCGAACGGTTGAATGTCCGCTACGTCATGGAAGGATCGATTCGGCGGGCGGGAGATCGCCTGCGCATCACGACGACAATGATTGATGCCAGCACCGACACACAGCTCTGGTCAGAAAATTTCGACCGCGATTTCGGTGACATCTTCGCGATCCAGGACGAAATCGCAGGCGAAGTAGTCGACATGCTTGAGATGCAAATTAGTGGGAGATTGCCCTCGGTTAATCGGGTTGATCCAGAGTCGTATTCGCTTTATCTACAGGCACGACATGCTTTGAATAGTCACCAAGGCGAGGCGGTGGCTGAAGCAGATCGACTGTTAGACCGGGCACTCGAAATAGACCCAGGCAATGTTGCAGCCTGGGTTCTGTATCCCACCGCCTATCATTCTTTGGAATATTGGGGGAGGCTGACAAGGGAAGAGGCAATTGCGAGTTCGAGGCGAGCGATCGATCAAGCGCTGCAACTCGATCCCGGAAATACTCATGCACTTATATCGCAACGGCAATTGGAACAGGTGGCTCTGGATACCTGGGAGGGCGAGCTGGATGCGGCGACCTATGGCCTCAGCTTATTGCCCACAGACATCCGCGCCAATGCACACGCTGCGGTCTATTTGAGTGTTTTCGGGGAATTCGAGCAATCGCTAGAGTACTCAGAATATGTTCTTGCCAAGGATCCTCTTTGCGCAAACTGCCTGAGGACCTACATGCTGAACTTGATGGCAATGGGTGATTATCAAAAAGCCACAGAGGCGTGCAACCGTTATCGATCAGTGACCGGCGGATCGGGTACTTACACATTGGGCATAATTCAATTGCTGCAGGGCGATGCTGAGAAAGCGCTTGAGACGGTAGAGGAATCAAGCACTCACCCTTTTGTGATGATGCAAGGCAGAGCGATGGCCAACTGGACACTGGGCCGCACTGCCGAATATGAGCGGGCACTCGCGGAACTGGAGGCGTCGCTGGATAATGAGGAGTTTGAGAAATACAGGGCACGCCCGGAGGACTATCTTGCAGGACTCTATGCCTGGGTTGGTAGAAAGGACGACGCATTCGACATTCTTGAAGCGTTGATCGATCCTCCGCGTTCGTGGGGCCCAATACGCTGGCAGGTTGATCCGATTTTCACTTCTTTACATGAGCATCCACGCTGGCTGGCGCTGCGCGAGAAAGAAGAGGTTTCGCGCCACCATCTCGAGAGCTACCAGCTCGACCGCCGCTTCCCGGGGCCCGGTAAGGTCCCGACCTATGAAGTCCCCGATATCTAGTCCAGCCGCTTCGTAAAGCGCTTGGCCGCGATCGTCATGGCGATCAGCGTGAAGCCAATCAAATAATAAAGATCCTTTGTGAGCTCACCGAGCGGTGCCTCGCGGAGCATGATACCGCGGGTTAGCCGGATGAAGTGCGTGGTTGGCAGAACCTCACCGATGTACTGAGCGACGACGGGCATGCCGTCGAATGGAAACATGAATCCCGACAACAGGATGGAGGGCATCAAGATGAACACGGTCATCTGCATCGCCTGGAATTGTGTGTTGGTCACCGTTGAAATCAATAATCCCAAAGCAAGATTGGCCGCGATGAAGGCCGACCCGGCGATGTACAGGTCCACAACGCTGCCACGAATCGGAACATCGAAGAGTAGCTGGCCGACGGCGAGAATGATGGCCAACTGAAACAATCCGATGGCGATGTACGGTGTGACTTTGCCAATCATCAGTTCTGCTGAACTGACCGGCGTGTTGATCAACAGCTCAAGGTTGCCTCGCTCCCGCTCGCGAACGATAGCGACCGCGGTGAACAACATCATCGTCATCATGAGAATCACGCCCATCAGGCCCGGCACAATATTCACAGGCGTTCGTCGTTCAGGATTGTAGTAAGGCCGTATCTCTATCAGGTCCTGGCGCTGTTCACGAGCGGGCGCCGAGTCAAATGCGATGGGCATCGATCGCAGTCGATTGGCGACGCTCAGGATTGTCGGATCACTGCCATCGACCAGAATGTTTACGGCGGCCCGATTCTTATCGGCAACCCGGCGATCAAAGTCAGCCGGAATTAGCACGCCTATCGAGATTTCACCGCGACGCAATAGCGACTCCAGCGCGTCGGCCGTTTCAACGGCTGCAATAATTCTGACGACTTGCGACGCCCGCAAGTCGGCCACGAATTGCTGCGACAGATGAGTTCCTGCCTGGTTGGCCACGGCTGTTTTCAGGTTGCGGACATCGGTATTGATGGCATAACCGAAAAGCAGAATTTGAATGATCGGCAGACCAAAGACCATGCCGAAGGTCAGTCTGTCCCGGCTCAGCTGAAGGACTTCTTTCTTGATGATTGCGCCGAGGCGCGACAACGACTTCATTGGCCGACCTCCCGAGGTTGCATCGTCACCGCGACAAAGACGTCTTCCAGCGACGGCGTGGCGATGGTCGTGTCGCCGGATACATTCTTACTGGCGAGCGCGTTGCTTACGATATCGATCGGGTTGGGGTAGCGTTCGGGAATGAGGACTCTAAGCCGCACACCGAGTTGGGTGACACTTGCGATTTCTGCTCGTCCGTCGATTGCCGCCTGAGCCGCGTACGGGTTGTCTGCAATGACTTCAACAATATGCATGCCGGTGGCCGCCTGTAACTCCTGCGGAGTACCGTCCGCTACCTTTACACCTCGATCGAGAATCGCCAATCGATGGCAGCGCTCGGCCTCATCCATGTAATGCGTTGACACCATGATTGTCGTGCCGGTCTCGGCAAGGCGAAAAAGATTGGCCCAGAAGTCGCGACGGCTCTGCGGGTCTACAGCGCTGGTCGGTTCGTCGAGCAGCAGTAATTCAGGGTGGTGTAGCACAGCACACGCAAGAGCGAGGCGCTGTTTTTGTCCGCCACTCATTGTTCCCGCAAGTTGTTTTCGTTGCGAAATGAGATCGTATTTCTCGACAAGATCATCGATGCGACGCTTTCTGTCCCTGGCTGGGTAGGAATATATTTCGGAAATGAACTTCAGGTTTTCCTGAACTGTCATGTCGCCGAATAGCGAAAACTTTTGCGTCATGTAGCCGATTTTCGGCTTCAACAAATTGGCCTTACCCGGGATTTTGGTACCGAGGACGTCGGCAGTGCCGGACGTTGGTGTCAGCAAACCGCAGAGCATGCGGATGGTTGTCGATTTTCCGGACCCGTTGGGCCCCAGGAATCCGTAGATCTGTCCTCGCGGTACGTCCAGATCGAGGCGACTGACGGCACGCAGGTCGCCGAAGTGCTTGCTAAGCCCCCTGGATTCGATTGCGAATTGAGAAGACATCGTTAGTCCAGATCAAATTCGACTTCGACGGGCACACCGTCAGGAAGGCGGTCACTTGCGCCGAGAATATCGACCTTAGCGACGTAACTCAGCCGACCCCGATCTCGTTCTGTTAACGCGTAATAGGGCGTAAACGCGGGTTCGTTTGCCACCCAGCGAACCCGTCCTGAAAGCGGCGTGTCGAGGCCATCAACATGGATAAGTGCTGTGGTGCCAGGCCGTATCTGAACCCGCAGGTTTTCCGGTACATAGACGCGCGCATGCGGTTGCTCTGCAGCAAGCACAATGATGACGGGCTGACCGACACCGGGTCGTTCCCCAAGTTCGAAAAGGCGGCTGTCGACCACGCCGTCCACAGGAGTGGAGATGACGTGGCGCTCGACGTCGATCCGGGCATTGTCACGCCTGGCGGCCGCCTGTTTGACGGCCTGTTCGGCCTGCGTAAGCTCCTCAATGGTCGTCCCGGCGAGCAACTCTTCGAGTTGCGCAAGTCGGAGTTTCAATGTGGCCTGGGCAGCGTCAAGTGCAGCATTCGCCCGGTCCAGCTCTTCTTCTGAAGCCAGTGCACGTTGATAGATTTCGGCGACACGGGCCTGTTCACTCTCGCGAAACCCAAGGTCCTGTGACGCGCCCTCAACCATCGCGCGACTTGCGGCGATTTGCTCTTGCCGAGGACCGCGGACCAGTTCATCCAGTCGTGCCCGGGCCTGCAGGTAAATCGCTTCAGCGTCAGCAAGGCGGCTTGTCGCCCTGGCGTCGTTCTGCCGCAGCAGTACCTGGTCTTTTTGTACGACAGACCCTTCGCTGACAACAATGTCGACGATGGCTTCACTAAATTCGGCGGTCAGTTCGATTCGATCGGATGCCAGTTCGCCAACAACACGATTGGTGTCTTCCGCCGGCCCACAGGCTGTCACCGTGCTGATTGCGATCAGGGCAATGAGACTTCGTTTCATTGTTTTGCTCCACTCACGCCTTGATGTGCGTGAGTATCATGTCTATCTGGGTTGCAATGAGTGTGTCGGTATCCAGCTGTTTGTCTTTGAAAATAATTCCCCAAATGATGGACAGCATGACGGGTGCGAGAATCAGATGAGGCAAGTCCGATACCGAGCTTTGGCGAAATTCGCCTCGATCGACGCCCCGTTTAACGAATGCCGATATCGCAGCCAGCCCTTTGGCGACCACGTTTTCGTAGTAGTAGTCCACCAGATCAGGATGTCGTGGCCCTTCGGCAATGAGTAAACGAATAACGATCGCGACCGGTGATCCTGGGATTTTTTGTAGAAACGACAGCAGCGGTCCGCGTATGAAGTTGTCCGAAGAGAGCTCGGTGGTTTCAACGTTCTCGATCAGGCGGTCGACGCGTCGAATGACGACACTTTTCACGACGGCTTTGAAGAGTTCTTCCTTGGTCTTGAAGTAGAGATACAAAAGGCCCTTGCTAACACCGGCCCGCTTTGCGACATCGTCGACCCGCGTCGCTGCAAAACCTTTCTCTGCAAAGGCATCAAACGCCGCAGCGGTGATCTCCTTTGGCCGGTCTTCCTTGCGGCGACGGTAGCGCGGTTCGGTCATGACGATGCCTTTAATGACTCCAGGGTCAGTAAGTATAGTTAATGACCGAGTAGTCAGCAAGTGATGGGCGTCGCATATTTCGTCGAATGCTGCATAATTCGCGCATGTTCACGTACATCGACCCCACAATCCGCCAACGCCTGACCGAACAGGGCACACTTTTTCAAATCGATCGAGACGGAGTACGCGTCGAGGCGGAAAAGGCGTCTCCACGCGGTTCCACGATCAGTATTCTCGGACCCATTCCGCTGCCGCTGCAGCTTTGCGATACGCACGTCGACGTGGAGTGGTATGCGTGCGTTCGAAATACCGAATTGGGCAAGATCGAGGAACTTGCTGACGATCTTCGCGAGCAAAATAGTCAGGCGTCTTTTGCGACGCTAGCGTCATTCATGGCGGTCAACAGTGTATTGGTGGTCGGGGATCCTGCGACCTGGCGTGACCCACTGGTTCGTGTGCATTCAAGTTGTATGACCGGCGACATTTTCGGTTCCGAGCGCTGTGAGTGTGGCCCGCAAATGCAGACAGCGCTCAAGCGCATCCAGGATGACGAGCAGGGCGGTCTGGTGATCTACATGTCCGGGCACGAAGGCCGTGGAATAGGTTTGTGGGCGAAAGCGGCAACGTATCTGCTGCAGGACGCTGGTGAAGACACTTACCAGGCAAATCGTTCATTGGGTCTGCCGGACGACTCGCGTGACTTTGGCGATGCTGCGGTATTGCTCAAGTATTTTGTTGACGGTCAGCCGTTTCGACTATTGACCAATAATCCCAAAAAAGTCGACGACCTGACGGCATGCGGACTTGGCGACATTACCCGCGTGAAGCATGTCACAGGCGTCACCGACAGCAATCGCCGATATCTGACAGCCAAAAAGGGCTGGGGGCACAAGCTCGACAACGAAGACCTCGACTCAGAGTGACTATTGACGCCAGAGACGCGTGTTCTCGGCCGTCTGCTGGAAATTACTGCGAAACGGGTTGATGTCGATGCCGCCGCGGCGCTGATAGCGCGCATGAATAGTCAGTTTTTCCGGTCTGCAGCGGGTCAGGATGTCTACAAACATGCGTTCTACGCAGGCTTCGTGAAAATCGCTGTGTTCGCGAAACGATACGATGTACTGCAGTAAAGACGCCGGATCGATTCGCGGGCCGCGATAGTGAATCGCAATACTGCCGCTGTCCGGTTGTCCAGTGACCGGACACAAACTGCGCAACAGGTGGCTGTATACGTCTTCTTCAGCATCCCTGTCCGGGTCGATCACCAAAAGCGCAGCGTCGACGTCCCAGTTTGTGCAGGTCACGGGTAGCGTATCCAGACAGAGTCCTGGCAGTTGTGCAATGACCTTAGCATCGGTCTCCGCGGGCATCTGCACGTCGACAGTGACGTCTCTGCCGGCGCATTGGCGGAGATCGTCGGCGATCAATTGCGCAACTTCGGCGGCATTGTTGAAGCGACTCATCGCGAACGAATTCAAATACAATTTGAGCGATTTCGATTCGATCAGATGCGGCGAATCCGCCGGAATACTGATTACTGCTGTGGCGGCAACGGGCAGGTCTCCCGGGCCCAGCCAGGTCAGTTCCCAAGCGTTCCAGAGGTCAGCACCATAAAACGGAAGCGGTCCCGACAGGAAAGGCGCCCGGCCCTCACTGCGACGGATGGGACACAGCAAGTCAGGTTGGTATTGACTCGGATAGCCGGTTTCCCGGCCCAACGGCAGCGTACGGTCTGTCACGACAATTAAAGGGTCCAGAGTATTGATTCATGAGTATATTGCAGCATTAGGAGATGGAATTGCTGAAATCTTGTGTAAAATACCCAGCCTTTTCCGTGCCCCTTCATTTTCACCTAACTCTCGCTTAGAACGGAGTGCTGTTCCATGTGTCCTGCAGAAGATATATCCGGTACCGACCGTGGTTACGTCATTCCCATTGGCGGCGCCGAAGAAAAATTAAATAATCCGGCGATTCTCGACCGTTTTGTCGAGGTGTGCGGTGGTCTGGATGCCCGTATCGGCATAATCCCAACGGCGTCCGAGTTGGAAGATACGGGTCGAAACTACGAAAAATTGTTTCGCAAAATCGGCGTCAAGCACGCCCGTGTATTGCCATTCATTACGCGTGAAGATTGCCAGAACGGCGTCGACGTTGATTACATCGACAAATGCGATGGCGTGTTTATGACCGGTGGTAATCAGCTGCGACTATCAACGACGCTCGGCGGGACCAAAGTCGCGCAACTCATTCGTCGCCGCAATGCCGAAGGCATGCACGTTGCCGGAACATCGGCCGGTGCTGCTTTCATGCCGGAACACATGATCGCCGGCGGTTCTGAAGGCAGTACTCCAAGCCCGGACATGGTGACCATGGCGCCGGGCCTGGGATTGACGAATGCATTCATCATCGATCAGCACTTTCGTCAACGCGACCGATTGGGCAGACTGTTGACTGCGCTTGCTTACAATCCGTTTGCCGTCGGCATTGGACTCGACGAGGACACGGCTGCGTTCATTCGGCCTGGTGACGAACTGGAAGTGGTTGGCAGCGGCGGTATTACCGTGATCGATCCGACGCACCTGAGCTATTCGTCAATGGACAGAGCACGCAAAGGCGAACCGGTTAGTTTGATCGATGTGACGCTGCATATCCTGGTGTCAGGCGGACGGTTCGATATAACAACGCGCGAGGCCCACGCTGCCGAGCAAGGCGCATAATAAAGACAGGTTTCAGTCATGAAAATCGAAAGTACCAATGTTTATGTCGGCCCAAACATGTTTGCGCGATTCCCCGTCATTCGGCACGTGCTGGATCTCGGCGTGCTCGAAGAGTGGCCTACAGGGCGACTGGGTGAAGAGTTTATCGGCCCATTGCTTGAGGTACTGCCCGGGTTGCACGAACACGGTTGTTCCTACAGGGAATCGGGTGGTTTCGTGCGTCGCTTGCGTGAGGGAGAAGGCACCTGGCTCGGTCATGTCATGGAACACGTTGCGATCGAGCTGCAAAACGTCGCTGGCTCGGACGTCACGTTCGGTCGGACGCGCTCTATTGATGGGCAGCCTGGCAAATACAACATGGTTTTTCAGTACAAGGATGCAACGGTAGGGCGTGAAGCGTCTGAGCTGGCTCTCAATCTCATTCACAGCTTGCTGCCGGCCGAAATTTCGTCGCAAGACGCTCCTGGTGATGATTGGGACTTCACCGATGCGCGCGACCGATTCATTCGCTTTGCCCAGCGACGCGAGTTCGGACCCAGTACAGCGTCCCTCGTAAAAGCAGCGGAAGAGCGTGATATTCCATGGCTGCGCCTGAATCGCTACAGCCTGGTGCAGTTTGGGCAGGGCCGCTACCAACAGCGAATTCAAGCGACCACAACGACGCGGACGAGCAACATCGCCGTCGAACTGGCCAGTGATAAAGAAGAAACCAACAGCATCCTGCGCGATCTCGGATTGCCGGTACCCAAACAGCTTATGGTGCGCAGCAAACAGGACGCGGTTCGCGCCGCACGACGAATTGGATTCCCGGTTGTAACGAAACCTTTGGACGGCAACCACGGCCGTGGTGTTGCCATCAATCTCAGAACGGATGAGGAAGTCGAAACCGGATTTGAGAAAGCCGTCGAACACGGACGGACGATCATTGTCGAAAGTTATATCGAGGGTTTTGATCACCGCATCCTGATCGTGGACGGTGAGCTTGTCGCCGCCGCAAAACGGGTTCCCGGTCACGTGGTCGGTGATGGCAAGCAGTCAATTGAGCAACTTGTCGATAAGGTGAATGAAGACCCACGTCGCGGCGTAGGACACGAGAAAGTGCTGACGCGACTGGAATTCGATCATCAGGCAGAGCGCCTGCTGGCGAAGCTTGGTTATGATCGCGACACAGTTCCTGCCGACGGCGAAGAGGTCTTCCTGCGCTCAACTGCCAATTTGTCGACCGGCGGTACCGCGATCGATGTAACTGATGTGATACATCCGGATAATCGCGAGATGGCCATACGCGCTATCAAAGCAATCGGCCTCGATATAGGCGGCGTTGATTTTCTGACCCGGGATATTACAGAGTCTTATCGTGAGGCCGGTGGCGGTATTTGCGAAGTCAACGCGGGACCGGGTTTCAGAATGCACGTTGCACCGAGTGAAGGAACGCCACGTGATGTAGCTGGACCGGTCATCGACATGCTGTTTCCGCCCGAGTCGCCCAGCCGGATTCCTATTGCGGCAGTGACAGGAACCAATGGCAAAACGACAACGTCTCGCATGTTGGCGCACATCCTGAAGATGGCCGGTCGAACAGTCGGCTTCACCTCGACAGATGGTGTCTATATCGACGGTAACCTCAGCGTACCCGGCGATATGACCGGACCAGTTTCGGCCCACATGATATTGCGGGATCCATCCGTGGATGCGGCAGTTATGGAGACGGCTCGAGGCGGTATATTGCGCAGCGGTCTTGGGTTCCAGTCCTGCAATGTCGCTGCCTGCATAAACGTCTCAGCCGACCATCTTGGCCTGCGCGGCATCGACACGCTGGAGCAACTGGCGGAAGTGAAACGCGTGCCCATTGAGATTGCGACAGATGCAGCGGTACTCAATGCGGACGATGCTCTTTGCCTGCAAATGGCAGACTACACCGACGCTGAAAAACTCAGCTATGTCACGATGAACCCGGCGCACCCGCTGGTGAAACAGCACATCCAGGCAGGCGGTCAGGCGTTTGTACTCGAACAGGGAATGAATGGTCACCTGATCTCGATCTATGACAACGAAACCCATACGCCGCTCGTATGGACGCACCTGATTCCGGCAACGATCGAAGGCCGGGCGCTGCACAATGTGCAGAACGCGATGTTCGCTGCTGCGCTGGCGTACAACATGAACATCGGACTTGAAGATATTCGCCATGGATTACGGACCTTTGACTCGTCGTTCTTCCAGGCACCCGGCCGTATGAATATTTACGACGAGCATCCGTTCCGCGTCATTCTGGATTACGCGCACAATCCTGCGGCAGTCCGCGCGATGTGTGGACTGGTGGATCGCTTCGATGTTGAAGGTAAGAGAATAGTGGTCTTGGCTGCGCCGGGTGATCGCCGCGATGAAGACATCCGTGAGATCGCCAAGATCGCTGCTGGTCATTTCGATCACTTTATCTGTCGATGCGATGATGGCCGCCGCGGACGGGGTGAAGATGAAGTCGCTGTGATGATGAAGAACAAGTTGCTGGAAGAGGGTATCTCTGCTGATCAGATTGATGTGATCCCCAATGAGCAGGAAGCGGTTTCCAGAGCGTTGGAGATGGCAGAGTCCGGCGATTTGATTCTCGTGCTGGGTGACCACATCAAACGTACCTGGAAGCAGATTATTTATTTCAACGCCGGCGCACATGCCGAAGACACTACAAAGAAGGTGACCGCAGCGATCGATCTGCCTGATACCGGTGGTTTCCAAATGGACAGCGATATGGAGATCATTAGCGATGAACGCGGTGTTCGAATCGCTCGGGAAGAAAGCGACTAGGTTCGCGCCATGGAGTTTCTCGACGCTCGCAGACTGACCGGGCCCAGCTTGATCTTTGATGGGCCGGGTTCAATATTGGACGTCTCCTGCTCGGCAGAGGAGGCTGACCGTCTGATTCCGGTTTGGCAGTCCAATGTCGAACAGATGGTTTCCGAACTGGGTTGGGAGAAGCCAGAGATCGCTTCACGAAAACTGCTGGGAGGAGCGAGCATGGCCTTCTCCGCACCCATTGACGCCCTGTATGCGGCCTCCGCGGTCAATGAGTGGGCCTGGGCGGCCAGCGCCCACCAACTCGGCTCGAATATCGAATGCCCGGACTATGCACAAACGGTCGAAGATATTCGTGCCGCGATTGCAGAAGAGGCCAATCCGCAGCTGATGCAACTCATTGACGACGCGAGACATCATGGCAAGACATTGCTGTGGGATGACGATGAGGTATCTGTTGGCCTTGGCAGAGGTGCGAAAACATGGCCCGTTCGTGAAGTTCCCCACGAGTTGGACTGGGACAGTCACCATGACGTGCCTATTGGTTTGGTAACCGGGACCAATGGGAAGACGACCACCGTTCGATTGGCGACGCATATTGTCCGCGCCCACGGTTTGAATGTCGGATTGAGTTCGACCGACTGGATTGCAGTGAATGATCGTGTCATCGAAAGGGGTGACTGGTCCGGGCCCGGAGGCGCCCGTGCGGTGCTGCGTGAGCAGGATGTGGACGTTGCTATTCTCGAATCTGCGCGCGGCGGTTTGTTGCGGCGCGGTTTAGGCGTCGACCGTGCGAACGCAGCGCTGATAACCAACATTGCTGAAGATCATCTGGGCGATTTCGGCTCGCAGAATCTTGATGAGTTACTCAACATCAAGTGGATTCTCAGCAGGGCCGTGCGAGAGTCGGGCACACTTATTCTGAATGCGGACGACCATTTGTTGCGCGGCAAAGCGCCCGAATTCGACGGGACGCTCGTGTGGTTCAGTCTTGACGCGCACAATGATCTCATCAAGTCGGCTGTCGACACTGGCGACCTCTGTTTTTTCCTGGAAGGCGATGTGCTTTGCATGGCCGAAGCTGGAGGTAAGGAACGCATTTGTCTTGCCAGCGAAATCCCCATCACGATGGATGGTGCTGCGCGGCACAACATCAGCAATTCACTTGCGGCAGCGGCGTTGACCTTTTGCCTTGGAATGCCGCTGGACGCCATTGCAACGGGACTGAAAACGATGGTGCAGGATGAGAATCCTGGCCGCTGCAATATTCACGATGTAGGCGACGTTAAGGTTCTAATCGACTTCGCACACAACCCGGCTGCGATGAACGCCCTGTTTGATATGGCGACCGCAATTCCAGCACACCGGCGCGCGCTTTGCTTCGGACAGGCAGGTGATCGGCCGGACGCCCTGATCCGCGAAATGACTCGTGATGCCTCGGCTATCGGATTGGATCAGGTCATGATTTCCGAGCTCGCGGCCTATCATCGAGGTCGGGAACACGGCGACGTTTTTGCAGTTATCAGCGATGAGTTGCAGCAGTGCGGTATGAGCGCATCTCAGATCGGACATCACGAAGAGGAGATAGAGTCGTTTATGGCGGCTCTGGATTGGGCGCAGCCCGGCGATCTCGTCATCATGTTGGCATTAAGCGGTGCCGCGCCGATTCAGGAACGGCTCAGGGAGCTCGGCGCAGTACAAAGTCGGTAATCTGGGCTGCGATCCTGTCTGTATTGTCAGGGGAGATGATGTCGCCAGCAATGATGTGAGCACTGGGCGAACCCGTTTCCGGAATCTTGACGAGCATCTTTTCGGGTGCATTTATCGTTGCATACCCCGATTGCAGCGCGGCTATCGAAATCACCTGATCGTTCGGCGAATAAATCAGCTGGACGCGCGGTGCCGTTGCAGTTTCAATTTTCTTTAGGGCGCGATCGACGACCCGCATGACCTCGATAACCGTCTCGGTCGGATAACTCGTCGTCCAATACCGTTCCTGCAGTTCATTATAAGCATCCCAGCTGCGCCTTTCGCCGGAGATCAATCTGAGCAGTAATGGACCACCCGGGCCCGTGATCCACATCGCTTTCGGATCAGCCGGTCCGAAATTCGGCGACAGCATTATCAGTGAATCCACTGTTTGCATGGCGGGGTGATCAAGCATGGACAGTGCCAGCGCCGCTCCGTTTGATACCGCGATCAACACCGTTTTCTTGCCGACCAGGCGACCAACAGTCAGGGCTTCGGCAACGTCATTCAGCCACGCTTCCGCCATGACCCCTGCCAGTCCGTCTGTCTTCAGGCCGTGTCCGCTGAATCGAGTTTCGAACAGATTCGCACCCAGTTCGGTCGCGACCATCTCGGCCAGTGGTGCGGTTTCCTGACGAGAGGCCGAGAAACCGTGCATTGCAACGACAGACCAGTCAGTCGCCTGTTCTTCAGCAAACCACGTCAGACGTTTTTCCGTTCCCGGAATGAGTTGGTCAAGCGGTTCGCGCAGCAGTGCAGAAAGATCGGGGTCAGTGACCGTAACCGGCACGTGATCGAGAGTTGCGGGGGTGCTCAAGGCGATGCTGCTGCCCCCGACGACGACAATCGCCACTAAGATCCAGACCGAGCGACTCATTCGAGTTTCAGGATCTTGTTCCAGTGTTTCTTCTCCACCGGCATGATGGACAGGCGATTCCCGCGCCGAGCCAGAATCATGTCTTCCAGGCTTTTTTCGGCCTTGATTTCGGTCAACGTGATGTTGCGCGACAGTTTTCGGACAAATTCCACGTCGACCAGGATCCAACGGGGATTCTCTTTGCTGCTTTTCTCGTCGAAATACCGGGACTTCTTGTCGAATTGAATGGGGTCCGGATACGGTTCGCTCGCGACTTTCATAATGCCAACAATGCCGGGCTCTTTGCAGTTAGAGTGGTAAAAGAAGATCTCATCCCCAATCCGCATATCGTCACGCATCATATTGCGGGCCTGATAATTGCGAATACTGTCCCACATTTCGCGACCATCCCTGGCGAGGTCGTCAATGCTGTAAACATCAGGTTCGGACTTCATTAACCAGTAGGCCATAGGAGTATTCTTCGTCTTGTCAAGTGCTTGGGCTGCGCAGTTTAGCACGTCCATTATTTGATCAATCGGGGTTTTCTCTATGCTAGAATCGCGCCTCAAAACCGCGGTCTATTAGGAAACCAACGAATGGCCAATATGCTGGCAAATATCTTTGGCTCGTCGCCCGTAAATCCGCTGGAAAAACATATCGGTATTGCGTATCGGTGTGCCCGGCAGCTGAGGCCGTTTTTTGTGGCGTCCATCCAGGGCGATTGGGAAACTGCAATTCTAGCGCGTGAAAAGATCGAGAAGGCTGAACACGCAGCCGACGACCTTAAAAAGAAGATTCGACTGCAATTGCCCAAGAGCTTGTTTATGCCGGTTCCTCGTGAGGATTTGCTCGAACTTCTGCTGGTGCAGGACAAAATTGCGAATCGGACCAAGGACGTGTCCGGTATTGTGTTGGGCCGAAGGTTGCAGATTCCTGAACAAATATCGAAGCAGTTTTTGCAATTTGTCAACCGAAATATTGACGCAGCCAAGCAGGCACGCAAGAGCGTACGTGAGCTGGACGAACTGTTTACAGCAGGCTTCCGGGGTGCTGAAGTTGCGTTGGTGACGGGCATGATAGAAGAGCTCGATCGAATCGAGACTGATACGGATGAAAAACAGGCAGCCTTACGTGCGTCGCTGTTTCAAATTGAGAAAACTCTGGACCCTATTGATGCCATCTTCATGTATCAGGTCATAGAATTGACTGGCGAAGTCGCCGATATGGCCGAACGTGTTGGCCGTCGTCTAGAGCTTCTGCTCTCACACTAATCAAGAATAATTAATCGGGGATACGTCGGTCTCCCCGGGAGCGAGTCATGGAAGCGCAATATATCTACATCGGTCTGGCCGCGGCGTTTGGGCTGTTCATGGCCTGGGGCATTGGCGCGAATGACGTGGCCAATGCGATGGCGACGTCGGTTGGCTCGAAAGCACTGACGATCAAGCAGGCTATTATTGTCGCCGCGATATTTGAGTTTGTAGGAGCGGTACTTGCCGGTGGCGAAGTTACCTCGACCATTCGCAAGGGCATTGTCGATACCGACCTGCTGATGACGATGGACGACGGCCCGAAACTGCTGATCTATGGAATGTTGGCGGCACTTCTGGCTGCGGGCACCTGGCTGCTTGTTGCATCACGTAACGGCTGGCCAGTATCGACTACGCATTCTATTGTCGGCGCAATTGTCGGATTCGCTGCGGTGGGCATCGGCGTTGATGCAGTGCAGTGGGGGAAGGTTGGAACCATTGTCATGAGCTGGGTGATCTCACCACTGACAGCAGGTTTCATCGCCTATCTGATCTATATGAGTGTTCAACGTTTGATTCTCCATCAAGAGGATCCGCTGGCCAAAGCGAAACGCTATGTTCCCATCTATATATTTTTTGCCGCGTTCACGATAACCCTGGTCACAATATTGAAAGGCCTTAAACACGTTGGCCTGGATTTGAGTATTCGGGACAGTTACCTGATGGCAACTGGCATTGCGGTTGCGATCGCATTGGGTGGGGCAGCATTCATATCAAGAATCAAGCCGGACCCGAAAGCAGAGAAGAGCCAGCACTTCTACACGGTGGAGCGTGTTTTCGCCGTATTGATGGTCATAACGGCCTGCGGCATGGCGTTTGCGCATGGCTCTAATGACGTGGCCAACGCCATTGGGCCGCTCGCCGCCGTTATAGGAATAGCCACGTCGGGTTCAATCGCGGCGCAATCATCACTGCCACTGTGGGTTCTGGTTATCGGTGGCGGCGGTATCGTCATCGGACTTGCAACCTTTGGTCGCCACGTCATAGCAACTGTGGGCAAGAAGATAACGCAATTGACGCCCAGTCGTGGATTTGCGGCTGAGCTCGCCGCGGCTACGACCATTGTGATTGCATCTGGAACCGGGATGCCAGTTTCTACAACACACACACTGGTCGGCGCTGTTCTGGGGGTCGGGTTGGCCAGAGGAATTGATGCTATCGATTTGAGAGTTGTTGCCCGGATCTTCGTTTCTTGGGTAGTGACAATTCCAGCTGGTGCGTTCCTGGCCATCGTCTTCTTCACTATTTTCCGAATGGTACTGCCATAAGGTTGAGATTTTGACCAAACGATTCTTGCTTGCTCTGTTACTGACCATTCATTTTCAGGCGATCGCAAACGCGCAGCTCGACGATAGTGCTGTAATTCGTTACGACGACCTGCAACACCCTGTCCTCGGGTCTGCAGGAATGGTCGCGGCGCAAAATCATCTTTCCGCCGAAACCGGAGCAGCGATTCTCGCGGCCGGTGGTAGCGCTGTCGACGCCGCTATCGCAACAGGGTTCTCTCTGGTTGTGACCCTGCCGCGGGCGGGTAATCTGGGCGGCGGTGGTTTCATGTTGATCCACGACGCGGCCAATGACGAGAATATCGCCATTGACTATCGTGAGATGGCACCGCAATCGGCGACGCGTGATATGTATCTCGATGAAAACGGAGACGTTGATACGAGTCGCTCACGATTCAGTCACCTTGCCGCTGGCGTGCCCGGCACCGTCAGCGGTTTTTATGCGGCCCATCAGGCTCACGGTCGATTGCCCTGGAAACAACTACTGCAACCGGCGATCAGTCAGGCGCGTGCTGGCATTGTCGTCACTTACGATCTGGCGAACTTCCTGCGGCTGCGACAAAAGCATTTGTGTCGAAACGCTGCCGCATGCGAATACTTCTATAAGTCCGATGGCTCTGCGTACCAAGCCGGTGATTTGCTCGTGCAATCGGATCTGGCAAATTCGCTTGAGCTTATCGCAGAGCAGGGAGCCGATGCTTTTTACAAGGGTGAGATTGCTGACCTGATCGTCGCAGAAATGCAGCGTGGAGGGGGGATGGTTGACGCTGCGTCTCTGGCCGCTTATAAGCCGGCGTTTCGTGAGGTGGTGGCCGGTACTTACCGTGGCTACGAGGTTGTCACGATGCCGCCGACGAGCTCGGGCGGCGTCCATATATTGCAAATGCTGAACATCATGGAGAACTTTCCTGTTACGTCTATGGGTTCGGGGAGCGCAGACGCTATTCATCTGCTGGCAGAAGTTGCAAGGCTTGCGTTTGCCGATCGCTCGAAACATCTCGGCGACCCGGATCATTACGATGTGCCTCTGGAATGGTTGACGAGTAAAGTGTACGGCGAACAGCTAGCTGCAACGATAGACATGCAGAAAGCGCGGGATTCGAACGACGTTTCGCCTGGCGTTGAACCAGCGTATGAGAGTGAAGACACGTCGCATTTTTCCGTTATCGATAAGGACGGAAATGTTGTCTCGAATACCTACACGCTGAATTTTTCCTTCGGCTCCGGTATTGCTGTGCCTGGCGCAGGTTTCCTGTTGAACAATGAAATGGACGATTTTTCAGCCAAGCCGGGCGTGATGAATGCCTTCGGAATGCTGGGCGGTGAAGCGAATTCTGTGGCCGCTGGTAAACGACCGCTAAGCTCCATGACGCCAACGATTGTATTTGCGGACGGCGAGCCGTGGTTTGCTACCGGGAGTCCGGGCGGCAGTCGCATCATCACGGCCGTGCTGCAAATGATCGTAAATGTCATCGATCACGGCATGAACATCGCTGAAGCCGCTAATGCACCGCGTATGCATCATCAATGGTATCCGGACGTACTTTCTCTGGAGTCCGGTTTCAGTCCCGACACGATTCGACTCCTGAAGGAGCGCGGACACGATGTGCAGGACTCGCGGAGTTCCAGCGGCAGTACGCAGACGGTTGCCTACCGGGATGGCGTCTTCCGGGGAGCCTCGGATACTCGCAGACCAGGCGCAGGCAGCGTGGCTCCAGTTGCTCCAAAAGCGGACTAGTGGTCGACTCGGAATCTGCAGTTCTTAGTCAGGGGGCGCGCCGATATGCGATGGTGATTCTCGCCATCGTCTACATGTTCAATTTTGTCGACCGACAAATTCTCGCGATCCTGCTGCCGCAGATCCGCGACGAGTTCGGAACCAGCGATGCTTATTTGGGGTTCCTGTCGGGGACGGCGTTTGCACTTTTTTACGTCACTCTGGGTATACCAATAGCGCAGTATGCTGACCGTTGTAATCGCCGCAATCTGATAGCGGCCTCGGTCGCACTTTGGAGCGCGATGACGGCCGTTTCGGGACTTGCTGCGAATATCTGGCACCTGACCGCAGCCCGTATCGGCGTCGGCATTGGTGAAGCTGGCTGCAGTCCTCCTGCCCACTCAATGATCGCTGACTATTTTCCACCCGAAAAACGCTCGACGGCGATGGGCTTTTATACCTTGGGCATATCGGCGGGCATCATGACTGCCTATCTTGCGGGTGGCTGGGTTGCTCAGAACATTGGTTGGCGGGAAGCATTCTTTGTCGTGGGAATTCCCGGACTGCTGCTCGCCGCGATCGTACGGTTCACGGTAAAAGAGCCACAACGTGGTGCCTCGGAGGGCAGGACGGCCAGTGGCAGGACAGCTCAGCTGACCGAGGTATTGCGGTTTCTTGCCTCCCGCCGGTCTTTCATCCATATGGCAACCGCGGCGGGTCTGTCGACGTTCGTCGGTTATTCAGTGATCGGCTTTCTACCCAGTTTCATGGTGCGCAGCTTCGATATGGAGTTGGCGCAACTGGGCGTCTGGTTGGGCCTCATCCTCGGCATTTCGGGTGGCGCAGGTTTCTTTTTCGGGGGCTATTTTGCCGACCGCATTGGTCGAGGGAGTCACCGGAACGCGCTGAATTTTATCGCGCTGGTCATTCTGCTATCGAGCAGTCTTCTCGTGATGATGTTCCTGGCGAAGAACTCAGTCACGGCTTTGCTGCTGTTCATCGTGCCGGCGGCTACGATGAACGTCTATCTTGCGCCTGTGCTGTCTCAGGCTCAAAGCCTTGTGGCATTGCGGATGCGCGCGACGACATCCGCACTGATTTTATTCATTATCAACGTGATCGGTCTGGCCTTCGGGCCGCTTCTGACCGGCATGCTCAGCGATTTTCTGGAGCCGCGGTTCGCCGAAGAGTCGATGCGCTATAGCTTGTTGACCGTCACCTGCGTGATCCTGCCGCTCGCTGTTTGGCACTACTATTGTGCGGGCAAGTGGATCGATGCTGATCTCGCCCGGGCAGCCGAAAAAGACTAGACCGCTCGCAAGTACCAGTCGAAGTCCAGCTGACTGATGACATTATGAAACTTGCGCTCTTCGGCTCGTCGATTCATCGCGTAGTACTTGCAATAGTCCTTGCCAAGATACTCGGGCAGCACTTTGCTGCGAGCGAACTTGTCGATCGCGGTTTCCCAGCGATTCGGGATCTTCAGTTTCGGCGTTATGTGAGCGCCTTGTTCGACCATGACTCCAGGGTCGATCTTGTTCTTGAGGCCGTGGTGTACACCGGCGACTATGCTTGCCATGACAAGATAGGGATTCGCATCCGCACCCGATGTGCGATGTTCAAAGCGAAGGTTACTGGCATCTGATTCCGGAATTCGTACCGCAACAACTCGATGATTTACGCCCCAGTTCGGCTCTACCGGTGCAAACATCTCGGGACGCAAGCGACGATAGGAATTGGCGTTCGGCGCGCCAATCAAGGTTGCTTCGGGCATGATCTTCAGCAGTCCTCCGACCGCATGACGCAACCGGGCGGAGAAGGGCGGCACAGCCATCTTGTCCTTGCCCTGCGAGAAATAATTCTGACCCTGCCGGTCGACAATACTCATGTGAACGTGCAGGCCGCATCCCGCATCCTCTTCGAACGGTTTCGCCATGAAACAGGCGATGAATCCGTGCTTGCGCGCGGCCGCTTTGATAATGCGCTTCAGGAGCACGGCGTGGTCGCAAGCGAGCACCGCGTCATCAACGTGGTTCAGATTAATTTCAAACTGGCCCGCTGCATACTCTGAAATAGCCGCTTCAGCAGGAACGTTTTGAATTTTGCACCACTCGTAAACATCGTCCAGGAATTCCTCGACCTCGAACAGATCATCGGGATGGTAGACCTGGGTGCCCGGCTGCGCGCGATCCGTTCCCGGTATTTTCGGTGCGCCGATCCTGACATCGGGAGCGTTCGCGTCGAGCAGGTAAAATTCAAGTTCTGTCGCAACGACGGGTTTGAGTCCCATTTTTTGCAAGGGCTTTAGTGCATTTTCCAACACCGTTCGAGGGTCGCCGAAAAAATTCGAGCCGTCCTCTGCCTGCACCCGAAAAAAGGCTTGTCCCATCGGCTTGCGTGCCCATGGCACCGGCACGATCGAGCCTGGAACGAGTGCTGCCGGTAGGTCCGGGTCACCGTCGTCCTCGCCGTAGGGGATGCCTGAAACAGTCTCGCCCAATGTGGTCAGCAGCGTCGCGCCTGCGCAAAAAATGAAGCCGCCGTGACAACTTTTTTCGAAATCGTTCGGCCGAATTCGCTTGCCTTTCAGGATTCCGTTGAGATCAGGTATCAGAAGTTCCAGAGATTCAAAGTCACCGTGTTTTTTTTGTATCGCCCTGATTTCAGTGATTAAAGGGTTTCGTTTGGCCATTTCTCAATCTCATTGTCGCGGATACAGGGAGAATCAACGATTTTCAGCGTGGCTGCAATAGGGAAGGAAATGCTATATTGTGAAATCCGAGTTCATTATATGGAATAACAATGCGCGATCAAGCACCTCCGCAGGGGGCTCAGGCAGCTCTAAGAGCCATTCGGCTGCTGAAGCTGTTCACAGCACAAGTGCCGGAATTGCGACTGGCCGAGATCAGTAGCCTTTCAGGTTTGAACAAGACCACGACCCACCGATTGCTGCAGGCTCTCCACAGTGAAGAACTTCTCGATCGCAATCCTGGCACAGGAGCGTATCGCCTGGGACCCGGGATGATGGCGTTAGGCGTGCAGGCTTTATCGAGTAATGATCTTCGCCTGCGAGCGCGGCCGCTACTGAGAAAACTGGCTGATGAAACGGGCGAGACCGCGACGCTCGAGGTGCCGATCGAAGACACGATGCTGATTCTGGATGAGGTCACAAGTAAGCATTTTCTCGGCGCATCGGGCAACGTCGGTACACGCTGGCCTATTCATGCGACATCGACCGGCAAGGTTCTAATCGCGTTTGAACGACGTGGCCCGGCTCGACTGGGTCCTGAGCTGGCCTCCTTGACACCGAAGACGATTACGCAGTTTGATAAGCTCGAGAAAGAGCTTGGCGATATCCGGCGCCGTGGATTTGCCGAGGTGGTTGACGAACTCGAGGATGGGCTGTCAGGAGTGGCTGCAGTGGTCAGGGGCGGAATGGGCGAAGTACTGGGCGCGTTGTCTATCTGCGGGCCGAGCCAGCGGATGTCCGAAAACCGCCGGGCTCAACTTGGCCTGACTTTGTGCACGGTCGCGACACATTTACAGCCGCGGTACTGATCCGTTTTGCCGTGATAAGATGCGCATCGATAGTCAGCGCAGGAATAATCATATTAATACTCGCAAGCTGGTCCGTAGAAACCTGTTAATCACCACCTCTGTCGTCGGATTTCTGGCAGCGCTCGTTTCATTTTCGGCTGATGCTATTGAAGTTGAGACACCGGCAGTTACTCTGCAGGGCGTCCCGATGGACTATGTGGTTACCGGCGCGGAGTCTGGTCAAGCGGTACAGGTCACTATCGGCGAAATGGCATTCACAGCGAATGCTGACCAGGGCGGGAGCGCTTTGTTTGCCGATGTCACTATCGAAGAGTCCGGTGAAAATAGCCTGGTTGCGTCGGCAGGAGAGGCTTCGGCAGAAGTGTCTCTGCGTGTCATTCCGGGATGGGTGTCGATCCTGCCGGCGGTAGTGGCGATCGTCATTGCGCTCACACTTCGCAATGTTATCCCGGCATTGCTACTGGGTTTGTGGCTCGGAGCGACAGCCTTGCAGTCATTCACGCTCAAGGGTGCCGGACTCGGGCTACTGGACAGTTTCCAGGTATTTGTCCGGGGTGCGCTCGCTGATTCAGACCGTGCGTCCATCGTCCTGTTTACGATGATGATCGGCGGCATGGTCGGGATCATTACTCGTAACGGCGGGATGGCCAGTATTGTCTTGTCTATTGTTAGCCGAGCCAAAACGGCCATTGGTGGCCAGGTGGCAGTCTGGCTAATGGGACTGATGATTTTCTTTGACGACTACAGCAATACGCTGGTGGTCGGCAATACGGCCCGCTCCCTGACAGACCACCTGAAAATATCGCGGGAAAAACTCGCTTATATTGTCGATTCAACTGCGGCGCCGGTCGCGTGTATTGCGTTGATAACAACCTGGATCGGTTACCAGATCGGACTGATTGATCAAAGTCTCGGGACTATCGAAGAACTCGCCGATATGGCGGCCTATACGGTTTTCATCCAGTCGATACCTTACAGTTTCTACCCGATTCTCGCGATTATGTTTGTGTTGATGATATCAGCCACCGGTCTTGATTTTGGCCCGATGTACAAAGCAGAGGTACGCGCCCGGAAAGGCACAGTGAAACCGGTATCGGCAGAGGTGCTTCCGGCCCTCGAGGGCGAGGAACTGATTCCCAAGGAAAATATTCCGTTGCGTGCATTCAACGCGTTCATACCAATAATCGTGATGATCGTTGCGCTGGGCGCGAGCCTGATATTACTTGGCGAAGGCGATTCTCTGAC
Source organism: Gammaproteobacteria bacterium (assembly GCA_009937445.1). Lineage (GTDB taxonomy): Bacteria > Pseudomonadota > Gammaproteobacteria > Steroidobacterales > Woeseiaceae > UBA1847. The sequence goes on from JAACFM010000010.1 coordinate 33,250, forward strand.
ACAGATTCTCGAAACGACTGAACCCTACAAGGCGATGATGTATTCGTCGTTTGTCGGTGTATTGGTTGCCGCATCGTTAACCATCGGCCAGGGAATATTGTCTGTTCATGAAACGATTGACGCATGGTACGGCGGTCTGAGAGCGACGCTCTTTGGAATGATTATCCTGGTGTTGGCCTGGTCGTTGTCGGACGTTACAGCAGCGCTGAATACGGCCTCGTTCCTGGTGACAATGCTGGCCGGCTCACTGCCCGTTGCATTTATTCCTGCTATCGCATTCATTCTTGCCGCGATCACCGCATTTACGACCGGTACCAGTTGGGGAACGATGGCTATCCTGATGCCGCTGGTCATACCGTTGGCTTGGGCGGTTATGACCGTTGCTGGTATTGCGGACCCAAGCGGCATGCACATCTTGTATTCATCTGTGGCCTGCGTTCTGGCAGGTGCGGTTTGGGGAGACCATTGTTCGCCGATCTCGGATACGACGGTGTTGTCGTCGATAGCCAGCGGCTGCAACCACATTGAGCATGTGCGAACTCAGCTTCCTTATGCTTTGCTGGTTGGCATCGCGGCATTACTGATTGGGACAATCCCGGGCGGTTTCGGCTTGCACCCGGCGATCTCCATACTCACAGGAATAGCGGTTCTGTATGCAGTATTGAGAACCATTGGACGACGCGCTGAGGCCTGAACACGAATGGACAGAAAACCAATCATTGCGGTTCCGGCAGATCGACGTGTTCTACATCCGCACCCGTCGCACCTCAGTGGCGAAAAATACATTAAAGCGCTGCTCAAGGGAGCCAACGCGCTGCCAATAATTGTGCCGTCACTGGCTGACTATATCGGCGTGGATGAAATACTCGAGTGCGTTGACGGCATCATGCTGACCGGCAGCTATTCCAATATCGAGCCACGACACTACGGCGATGATGACGCCGATCACGTCGGCGACGCTGATCCGCATAGAGATGCGATGGCGCTGCCGCTTGCGCTGCGTGCATTGGAGACTGGCGTTCCGTTGCTTGCCATTTGCCGCGGGCATCAGGAACTTAATGTCGCGTTGGGCGGGACTCTGCATCGAGATGTTGCTGCGGTGCCTGGCTACCACAGCCACCTGGAGAACAAGAGCGATCCACTGGACGTTCAATACGGTCCCTCGCATCCGGTGTCTTTGATGGAAGGGGGGCTGTTGCGGCCACTGGCCGGGTCGGATTCGGTCATGGTGAATTCGCTGCATGGGCAGGGAATCGCGCAGCTCGCTGACGACGTAACGGTTGAGGCTGTGGCCGACGACGGTCTGATCGAAGCATTCAGGGTAGACACTGCAGCGGGCTTTAATCTGTCCGTGCAATGGCACCCCGAGTGGCGAGTAAGCGAAAACGAATTTTCTATGGCAATTTTTGGGGCATTTGGCGATGCGTGCAGAGCTCGCGCGGCCAAACGACAGGTGTAATGTGAGTAAAGACGAAATATTTCAACCGTGGTTACAGGAACGTCGGATCGAAGACGTCGAGGCGTTTGTTCCCGATATGGCCGGCTCAGCACGTGGAAAAGTTGTACCCGCAGACAAGTTTGGTTCCGGCCAGATGAAGATGCCCGAAGCAATTTTTTCGCAGACCATCTCGGGCGACTATGTAGCGGATTCGGCCAATGTAGAAGATCGCGATATGTGGCTGGTGCCGGACTCGAAAACCTTGCGCCCCGTGCCGTGGGCGACGGATCCAACAGCGTCGGTCTTTCTGGACTGCTATCACCGCGACGGATCGTTGGTCGCGAAGTCACCCCGTGCTGTTCTGCGCAGTATTCTTGCAAAGTACGAGGCGCGTGGATGGGAGCCAGTCGTCGCTCCGGAAGTCGAGTTTTACCTGCTGAGTCCGCATTCGGACCCAAATGCGGAAGCCGAGCCGCCAGAGGGCCGCCTGGGCTGGACCGAAGGCGCGCGTCAGCCGTACAGCATCGATACGATGAATGACTTCGAACCATTCATAAACACCGTTTACAGCTACTGTGAAGCACAGGGTATCCATATCGATACCTTGTCGCAGGAGATGGGACCAGCGCAATTTGAAATCAATTTCCTGCACGGCAACGCGATTGATCTTGCTGATCAGGTATTTCTGTTCAAACGAACAATCCGTGAAGCAGCCATCGAACATGAGATGCACGCGACGTTTCTGGCAAAACCGATGGCTGACGATGCGGGCAGTGCGTTACATATCCACCAAAGCATTATCGACAAAGACGGCAAGAATATTTTCTCCAATGATGACGGTTCGCCGAGTGATTTATTTTTCGGCTATCTCGGCGGCTTGCAGCGTTACATGCCAGAGGCAATGTTGGTCTTTGCGCCATACGTCAACTCGTTCCGCCGCTTCATGAATCCCGATTCTTCACCGGTCAACCTGGCCTGGGCGATTGATAATCGCACCGTTGGTCTGCGTGTTCCCGACTCTCCGCCAGATGCGCGTCGCGTCGAGAATCGCCTCGCGGGTTCTGATGTAAACCCGTATCTGGCTTTGGCGGGATCGCTGGCTTGCGGTTACCTCGGCATGCTTGAGGGACTGAAGCCGACTGACGCGACTGAGGGCAGCGCTTACGGCGGTGACTTTGATTTGCATCGGCACATTTTTTCAGCGATCGATGCGATGCGTGAGAGCGAAGCGATGCGCAAGATGCTTGGCGATGAATTTGTTACGCTCTATACCGCGCTCAAAACCGACGAGCACAGGGAATTTCAAGAGATCATCACGCCCTATGAGCGTGAAATTCTGATGTTCAACGTCTGAGAGGGCAGTCGTTTCAGTATGTGGACTGAGACTGACGCGCCAGTGTGCCGCCGTTAGAATTCTTGAAAATTGATTATTGAAGGGCTTTTGGTGCCCAAACGAGGTTGAGATGTCCGCAATTGAAAAGCGTTCACGGCAAGAATGGCAGGAACTGGACAAGAACCATCATCTGCATCCCTTTACTGACCACAAAGAACTGTATGAGCAACGTTCACGCATCATCACGCGTGCAGATGGCGTCTACATATTTGATGCAGATGGCAACAAGATACTGGATGGAATGTCCGGGCTGTGGTGCGTAAATGCGGGCTATGGCCGCCAGGAACTTATCGACGCGGCGACTGAACAAATGAAGGAATTGCCGTATTACAACAATTTCTTCCAGTGTGCCCACCCTCCGGTTATCGAGCTGTCTGCAATGCTGCAAGAGGTCAGTCAGCCGCAATTCAATCGGGTATTTTTCGCTGGATCCGGTTCCGAATCCAACGACACGATCGTTCGAATGGTGCGCACTTACTGGGACCTGATGGGACAGCCTGAACGACACACGATCATCAGTCGAGACAACGCCTATCACGGTTCGACAGTAGCGGCAGCGAGTCTGGGCGGCATGAAGGCCATGCACAAGCAGAGTGGATTGCCTATTCCGGGCATCGTTCATGTCGATCAGCCTTACTGGTTTGGCAGTGATCAGTCACTGTCGCCCGATGAATTTGGACTAGCCGCTGCGCGAACAATTGAGGCGAAGATAAAGGAAGTGGGTGCCGACAAGGTTGCTGCATTCATCGGTGAGCCTGTTCAGGGCGCCGGCGGCGTCATTGTTCCGCCCGATTCCTACTGGCCTGAAGTTCAGAGGATTTGTGACGAGTACGGCATTCTGTTGATTTCGGACGAAGTCATTACGGGTTTTGGCCGACTGGGTGAATGGTTCGGTGCCGACTACTTTTCAACGCGTCCTGATTTCATGCCGTTTGCAAAAGGCGTCACGTCAGGCTACCTGCCACTGGGTGGTGTGATGGTCAGCGACCGGGTTGCCGACGTGCTTATCGACAAGGCCGGCGAGTTTTTCCACGGCTATACCTATTCCGGACATCCTGTGGCGTGTGCTGTAGCGATTGCGAACCTGAAACTGATCCAGCGTGATCAGCTGGTGGAGCGAATCCATGACGATATCGGTCCCTACCTGCAACAGAAATGGGCTGCGCTTGGCGACCACCCGTTGGTCGGCGACACGCGAATGGTCGGCTTAATGGGTGCATTCGAACTCGTAAAGAACAAGAGCCCGTTGGAGCGTTTCGATGACAAGCAGGGTGTGGGTGGAATATGTCGCGACCACCTTATTGCTAATGGCCTTTGTATGCGCGCGGTTGGCAATACGATTATATGCGCGCCACCGTTCATCCTCTCGCACGCTGAAGCAGACGAGCTGATCGAAACAGCATGGAAGGCACTCGACCTGACGCAGAAAACGGTCTCGGCTTAAGGCTTGTGGATAAATTCAGCAATGATCACGCAATAACCCGTAAGGAGCTGCGCGGTACAACGCCCGAACCCACCTACGGTGGCGTAACATCATTCATGCGTCGCAAGTACTCCAAGGACATGAGTGGCGTTGATGTCGCGGTCCTGGGCGTACCGTTTGATACGGCGACAACCAATCGATCCGGAACACGGTTGGGCCCGCGCGCTATTCGAAATGCGTCAACCATCATGGCGTGGGAACGACCTTACGGCATGGAGTTCGATCCATTTGATCGTCTGGCGGTTGTTGATGCGGGTGATGCGCACTTCGATTTTGGTCGCCCGGAAAAAGTGCCTGATGAAATCGAAAACGCAGCCTTCAATTTGATTTCCCAAGGTCCGGGCCTACTTGCTCTGGGTGGGGATCACTTTATTTCCTACCCGCTGATCAAGGCTCACGTCAAAAAGTATGGCGGTCCGATTTCGATTCTGCACTTCGATGCACACACTGATACATGGCAAGACGAAAACGATCGTATTGATCACGGCACTATGTTCTGGTGGGCGGCGAAGCAGGGACTCATTAATCCGGCGACATCGGTTCAGGTCGGCATTCGGACTCAAAACTCAGATACGCTGGGTTTCAATATCATTGATGCTCGGTCCGTACATTCGCAATCGATTGAGGCGACCGCAGCCGCGGTGCGAAAGCACCTCGGTGATACACCCGTTTACCTGACGTTCGATATTGATTGCCTTGATCCAAGTTACGCGCCAGGGACTGGAACACCCGTGTGCGGCGGGTTGACGAGCCATCAGGCAATATCAATTCTGCGTGGCCTGCAGGGTATCAATGTGATCGGTATGGACGTTGTTGAAGTCGCACCAGCCTACGATGTTGGCGAGATTACCGCGTTGGCGGCCAGTCACCTGGCGATGGAAATGTTGTATCTGTACGCCAATCGTCCTGCGGTCTGAGGGAACGACAATGCCGCTATGCTGTGCTTGACCTTGGCGGCATTTCGCCTGGCAAGAACAAGCGAACGATCATGTCGGAAATTTCGTCCAGTGTTTCCGGGTCGTCAATGTCGATTCCACTTGAGCCTTTCAACTCGTTTCCGAGCGTCAGCAAGCCGCCCGATGACAACCGGATCATGTTGAATAGGATCGCAGGATTGCCCGGCGCGGCAACGCCCAGTTTCTGCAATTTTTCGAGCATTTCAAACGTTGTTTCGAAAAGTGGTTTCAGGTGGGTTTCGATCAACCAGTCCAATCGCGGATTCGGATAGCTCGCTTCCTGAATCATCACTTTGTGCAGGGCCGGATGGTTCCTGGCGTACTCGACATAAATACGAATCATCGTGGACATCCGTTTTTTTGGATCCATCTGACGATTCTCTGCGAGAGAGTTTGCCAATGCATGGGTAAATGCACCGAAGATATGATCGGCGGCCGCATGCCATAGTTTCTCTTTGTTCTTGAAGTGGTAAGTAATCAGCGGATGGTGAACACCAGCGCGCTCGGCGATATCCCGGGTTGAGGTTCCTTTGAAGCCGTTTTCAGAGAACGCTTCGATGGCGGCGTCGAGGAGTTTTTGTTGGGTGACAATACTTCGTCGCTGCTGTTTGCGCTCAGGTTGGACCGCTTCCAAGATAGTTTCTTGCGACACGTTTTTTCCAGATAGGGAGAATATCAGTCACCATAACGAGATTCGCACTAATGGTCCAATTCGGTAAAAAATTTAACGGTTGGACAACATGTGAGTTGCGCTAATCAAGCGCGAACATCATCCGTACACCGGCTCTCTTGTTAATGATCAAACCGTTTTCGACGACGGGTTCGAATTCCCATTTCTCAACCGCCTTAACAGCGGAGTTGTTAAAGATATCGCCCGGTTCCGAATTGCGCACCTCGACGTCCGCCACAGTGCCTTGTGTTGTCACGGTGAAAACAACATCAACCCAGCCAGAGATGTTGCGACGCTCTGCAGATCGCGGGTATTTTGGCGCAACGTATTTGATGCGATTCAATGCACTGACGGCTGTTAGCACAGCATCGGTCCTGGTCTCGGTTGCAACGTCTTGAGCCACAGTGGTGGGCGGCTCAGCGGTGGTTTCATTTGCTACCGGATTGGCGGCATTCGCAGCTGCGGCCTGGCGTTCTGTCTCCAGACGCTCCGCTTCGGCCTGTTGTTCTGCCTCCAGACGGTCGGCGCTGGCCTGCCGCGCGATCTCATCGCGACGCTGTTGCTCGGCAATGGCAGCGCGTGTGGCAGCCAATGCTGCCGTCGCCGCCGCAACCTCACTGTTTTCCCGGTCAAGCGCGCGGGCATTCGCCAAGGTGTCTTCTGCCAGTCGCAAATCGCCATTGTCGATTTCGGTACGTGCCTGGAAGGCAAGCTTGCCGGCGATGACGCTCAGTCCCTGGCGTGCAGCGGTATTGTCTGCATCGTTGGACAAAACGAGTTCGTAATAGTATCGAGCATTGTCATTTGAAGGGCTAAGCAGGTCTCCCGAATCCAGGCGGGCGGCCGCCTTCGTGAGCACGTCATCCGTTTGTTGCGCACTGCGTGCGGTACTCAATTCTGCGTCAACAGCGTCTATTTCGCTGGTGTCGGCAACAGTGAGCCCACGAGCAGCACTCAGAGCCTGGGCGGCATCTTCGAAGCGCGTCTCGCGAATGGCGACTCGCGCCTGGTCAATTCTGGTGCGCAACTGCATCTGCGACATCTGCGCATGCAGGAACGGTAATCGATCATTTTGCGGGTCAACTGTTGCGACTCGCAGCACTGCGGCCTCAGTATCATCCAGTCGGGACTCGAGCATTGCTGATTCGGCCATTGCGAGTGCTTGCTCAATCGCCGCATCCAGCTCGCCTGCAATCAACGAATTGTCCGGATCGGCATCCATTGCCGCGGCGAACAACTCAATCGCATTGCTGCCGGCGGGGTTGAATAGTTGGCCGGCGTCACGGGCGAGTCGCGCCTGTGCAATCAATGCTCCCACCTGGGCAGTATCCGCAACAGCTTGCATGGGTTCAGGCGTAACATCAGCATCTGCTGATGAGGGCGCTCCGATCTGTTCTACCAGCGGCTGCGAAACTGGTTCACCAGAACCGCTCATCAGCCAGAAGACTGCACTCGCAACCACCATCAGACCAGCAGCACCGATGCCCAGGGCTTTCGGGTTGCTTAGTAATGAACCACCGGATGTGGAACTTGCTGAAGACGGGGCCGTGCGCACTTTTTCGATCGGTTGACCTTTAACCACCGGCTCCGCTCTCTCAGGAGCGTCCTCCACTGTTGGATTTCTCGATTTCTTATCCGCGGAGAATTTCTTGCCAACCGAGCTAACCAGTCCGGTTATCGTCTCCGTAAAACTGGCATCGTCTTCACCAAATGCATCGGCAAGACCGCTATTAATTGGTGAATCGTCAGCGGGACCGTTTGCAGATCCGAGCGGCGGATCCGTCGGAACAGGCGCAACCGACGTGGCCGGTTTTGTCTCCGGTTTTGGCGTTGGCGTTGGCTTCGGCTTCGGCTTCGGTGCCGGTGCAGACTTCGGCGCTAATCTGGCAACCGTCGCCGCGTTGGGAGCGACACCTTTGATCTTAAACGCGGCATCCGGTGCCTCGAGATGGTGTTTGACTGACGCCTCGACAGCCAGCCGGGCTCGACCCGGTGATACAGGTTTCAACAGGAATCGATAAACTTTTCCACGGTTGATCAGGTCCATCAGCATTTCGCCGTCGTCGCGGCGACCGGCAACGATGGCAACCAACCTTGCTGAATTTTTGCGCAAATGCTGTGTTAGTTGTTCGATTTTCCCAACGACCATCGCCGCGTCAACGACCGCGACGCCGATCTTGTGTTTACGGATAGCTTCATCGGCCTGCGCGAGCGTGTTTGCGTAGTAAATCTTGTGCATTCCGCGGGAGGAGTCTTTTATCGTCTCGAGAAATTCCAGGTCCTTCGTAAATACGAGTACGTCGACGGAGCGAGAACCTAGGCTGGCTGCTGCGGCTACTTTCTTGGGATCGAGTACAGGCATGCGACCGGTACCGTCACTGATAATTGTGGAACCGTTATCCGACGTTTCCATAATGATATGTTCGGCCGGTTGGTCGACGCCTGCCGTGGTGTCGTTCGCTGATTCTGCGAGAGCTATTAACCGCATTTGACGCGTGGCGTTATCGACGAGCTTTAACAATCCTTCGCCTGTGACGGCGCCGCTGACAACCTGAAACACCTCTTCGTCACTGACAAGCGCTTGAATATCTCTGGTCTTGGTGCCTGCGAGTAGAATGCCGATTGTATCCGGAGAGCGTTTCTTGGCTTCACGCAGTGCGTCCAAGCCGCTCATGCCCGGCAGGTCGTGGGCGGTAATGATGACGTTGATCGGCGTATCGACGAGCGTATTAAGGGCTTCGCTTCCGCTGGTGGCACAATGCACCGTATAACGCTCGTTGAACCCTGAACTGAGGCTGTCCAGAGTAGTTTGCTCGCTGTGCAGCAACAATACTTGAGTCTTGAATTGGTCCAACGGCACTTCGCTTCCTCCAGAATCTTATGTCGAATCGCTCGCGCGGTCCTTTCGTCAGGAGGAGTATAGCCATGGGTGTCGGCCGGATTGCCGTCGTACCACGGCAGATCGTTGAATCTGTGACGCGGCGCACAGTGAAAGTGCAGGGCGCGTCACGTTTGCAGAAAATCTGCATCCGGAAAAACGCGCCAAATCAACCCACCATTGGGGTTGCGTGGCGTTCAGGCTTGCCGGGGAGACCGTCGATTAGTCGCTGTTACTGCGCCTGGCGATCTCTGTTTTCAGCGCAGAAATTGCATCGTCAAGCGACATAATCTCTTGTTTTTTGGAGCCCAGGCGCCGGATCGCGACCGTGCGATTTTCAAGCTCTCGCTGACCAACTGCAAACTGCACGGGCACCTTTGCGACACTGTGTTCGCGTACTTTGTACGATATTTTCTCGTTGCGCAGATCGGATTCAGCGCGCAAGCCGTTCGCCCGGAGGCTGGCTTCAATCTCAGTCGCGTATTCATCAGCATCGGACGTAATCGTCAATACCTTGACCTGTACCGGCGCGAGCCACAAAGGAAGGTTGCCGGCGTGATGCTCTATGAGAATTCCCATAAAGCGCTCGAGCGACCCAAATATTGCTCTGTGCAGCATGACAGGCAGGTGTTTCTCGCCATCTTCGCCAATGTAGGAGGCGCCCAGTCGCCCGGGCATATTCAAGTCAACCTGCAGAGTGCCACACTGCCAGTCCCGACCAATGGCGTCACGCAAAACGAACTCCAGCTTTGGTCCGTAGAAGGCACCTTCCCCCGGATTGTGGGTGTAATCGAGGCCGCCGACCTCAAGCGCCTTGAGCAAAGCCTGCTCGGCCTGGTCCCATACAGCATCTTCTCCGACGCGGACTTCTGGCCGGTCCGCGAATTTGATACGTACGTCGTCAAACCCAAAACCGCGGTAGATGTCTAGAATGAGTTTGCAGACCGCTATCGACTCATCAGTAATCTGTTCCGGCGTACAGAAGATGTGCGCATCGTCCTGAGTGAATGCACGCACGCGCATCATGCCGTGAAGGGCGCCCGATGGTTCGTAGCGATGGCACTTGCCAAACTCGGCAAGACGCACGGGCAGGTCGCGGTAACTCGTGATGCCCTGCTTGAAGACCTGCACGTGACCCGGGCAATTCAT